>CANQGB010000006.1 GCA_947600335.1 uncultured Bacilli bacterium
TGATTACATTGTAATCCTTTTTTGTTTCATATAAGGCATAACTCTTATTTAACAATATACCCCCCCCCCAGACACATTCCTGCTATGCCTAGAGCGAGGAGAGTCTTCTTATATTTATTGTTTTTCTTGAATTTTTTCAATTCCATTTTTTTCTCTCCCTCTATTTTTTATACCTTTATTATAATTTGTATTACTCTTAATTACAATATCTATATGGTACTTTCTTTACATTTATAAATTAACATAAAAGCCAAAAATATTTTGTCAGTTTAACGACACAAAGTTAATAATTTTAAACAAATGTTTGCTATAATAATATTTAGGAAAGTGATTTAGTTGCTGGTGTCTACCTCTTCTTTTTAGTGAAAGGAGTTGGTTAAATATGAAATACAAGACGTTTATTCTCTATCTTTTGAAATACATTTCATTTCTAATTTTATGCATAGCCTTACTTATGGCTATTATAAAATAAATAAAAAACGACACTTAAGTTAAACTTAAATGTCTACAAATCAATATAGGTAGGCATTCAGCATTCTGAAACTGAATTGCTTTCCTTTTTTTTATTTTATGTAAATTTCTTTACCTATATTCATTTTAACATATCTTTATTACTTTAACAAGCTCATTTTAACATATCTTTATTACTTTAACAAGCTCATTTTAGCTATTGGCAATTATTGTTACTAGATATGGATTGCTTTGCTCTCCTGTTCCACTTAAATATTTAACAGAGAATTTTAAGTAACATGTTGGCTTTATTGTAAATAAATTATATATTATTTTTTTATTTAAATTAAATTATTATTTAAAAATTCGAAAACTTTAATTTCAAATTTTTTAAATCATTCATTTTTAAAAGTTATTACTGCTCTATTAAATTTTCCAATATGTTCAATGTCAAAATTATTTTTGGTATAATCCTTAACAACATTAGTCCAAAAAGTTTCTGCTCTTTTGGAACATGGTAACGATTTTATTTCCCATTTACCTTTAAACATATCAAAAATTTCATTGACAGCAGTTTTTCCTATACTATTTCTTTTATAATTGTTGAGAATAAATATTTCTTGAATTATATTTTTATCTTCATTAAAATTGACCAAAATAAAACCATTTATATCATCTTTATTTTTTATAAAATATGCTTTAGAATTTTCATTTTCAAAATAAGGCTCTAAATCATAATCGTATAAACCATTCGTAGAATTAAAATCAATAGGAAAATCAATACTTATATCATGCAAATACAATTGCATTAATCTTTCTAATATTTTCTTTTTTTCTAGTGATACTACTTCTAATTTTACTTTCATTTTAACATTTCTTTCTGTTATTTATTTCTTATTATATAAAATTTCGAAAACCTTTATGACTATTACATAAATAATAAACAAAGCGATATACATAACAGCTAAAGGTAAGAAAAAATCTAACAAAGAACAAAAGACTAATAAAGCAAAAATAAATACTACAAACAACACTAAATATTTTAAGCCATTACTTGCCCCATTAGCTTGTTTTAAATCTTCTAGATATTGTTTATCTTTTAAAGTTTCTAAATCATCTTGCTTTTCTAAAATATCAGCTGAATCATATTCTTTATCTTTTTTCTTTTTCCAATTCCATAACACGAAAATTACTAAAAAAATAATAAAGAAAATTAAAACATATTTCAATACAATCGTGGCATTTTGTAAATTATTCCATAATTTGTTAAATCCATTATAATATTTTCCATAAACATAAAATATTACTAACGCGGTAAAGATAAAAAGACCGCGCATTAAATATAAATATTTTTTCGGTAACTTATTTTCTTCTTCAATTTTTTTATTTTGCTTATTTTTAGCCATGACTATCTCAACTCACTTTTAACCATTATATCAATATTCTTAAATAAAAAAAAGAGTTTAACCCTTCCTATATCCAACGTGAGATATAAATATTTCGATAAGTTTCCTCTTCGTATCTATCAAAAATAGCAACAATACTTTCAACAATAACTTTTAAAATATTAGAACAAGCTTTTTTAATTCGTACATTAAATATTTCTGTTTGCATTTTTCTTCTAAATAAATAATCATCAATATATTTGCCTAAAACATAATCGATTTGTTTAGCTAATTTTAATTCTTCTTCATTAGCAATATCTACTTTAAAAATATAACTTTCATATATCTTGATTAGTTTATCAGTTACGACATCTTCTTCAAAATATTCAAAATTTTTAATACGATAAAAGTTAGGACAATTATTTAGAATAATTTTATTCTTGTTCATCTACTCAAACCTCTCTCTAGTATTAAGATAATGATACTATAAAACTATAGGCTTGTAAATAGAACAAATGTTTTTTATATTTGTCATAGAGAATCTTAAAAAGTATGTTATAATTTAGTAAAGGTAGGGAATTTGATGAAAAGATTAAGACTTAAAAAAAGTGTCATTCATTTTTTAATTATTATAATCTGTTTAGGAGTTGGAACTTGGTTTATTTTAAATTATGGCCAAAAGTTCTTCCAAGAAAAAATATATAAGAACAATTATGAAAGCGATTTAGTAGAACATGGCTTTACGACGGAAGAAGCTAAAGAGTTAATTAAATTATTTGATGATGATAAATTAGATGTTATTTTAATTAATGAACCTAATTCTAAAATTATCGAGTTAGCTAAAGAAAAATATTTTATATTTGATAATTTAAGTCGTTATATAAGTTATTATGATAATAACCCTACTGTTTCTATAAAAGATGTTATTGCTTTAGTCAATACTAAGAACGATTTAGAAAAATATCCAACTGATTTAGCAAGTGATACCTCATTAAATAAAAGTATTTTAGTAAATAAATATTATAGTTTACCCGAAGATTATATTCCCGAAAATTTAGTTACCATTAGTAATAGTTATGCTTATGATGATAATAAAGTAACAAGTGAAGCTTACGAAGCATTTATAAATATGTGGAATAAAGCTAATGAGGATGGTTGGAAATTAATTATTAATTCTAGTTATCGAAGTTATGCTAGTCAAAAAGAAGTTTACGATGATTATGTTAAAAGATATGGGACTACTAAAGCTGAAGAGTTAGCAGCTCGCCCAGGATTTTCTGAACATCAAACTGGTTTAGCTATCGATGTTTTTGAAATGAACAATCAATTAACTAGTACTTTTAAAGATTCCGAAGCCTATACTTGGTTAAAAGAAAATGCTTATCTTTATGGCTTTATTGAAAGATATCCTGAAGGTAAAGAAAATATTACAGGTTATAGTGCTGAAGCTTGGCATTGGCGTTATGTGGGTGAAAAAATTGCTAAAGTTATCCATGATGAAGATATTACCTTTGATGAATATTATGCTTACTATATAGAAAATCAAGCCTAAAAGCTTGACTTTTTTAATACTTAATTTTTAAAAGAAACAATCTTTTTATTTAATATTTTGGCTACCGGATCCCGAACTCTTTTCTTGAGTCCCATTTTCCCTATCATTATCAACTCTAGTCCAATTTTCATTTAAATCTGATTTTACATGTGTTGAATTATGTGGAGTGTTACCATATGAACTTTTATCATAGTAATCATATTTATATTCTCTACCATTAGAATAAGGGGGGTAACTTTAAATTCGGCACCATCTTTTCCAACATAGCATTCTCTATTTGTATCATATTCCATATCCTTTATTTTATCATAATCAAATTTTGACATATTATTTTTCTCTGTTATCTTTTCTCATTTTTTTTACAGTTTCATCATGTATTTTTCTTTTTATTTGAACATATAACGGGCTGAAATAGTATGATAATTCATTACAATTATTATATTTTACCTCTAAATCAACTTCTATTTTTTGAAGTTCATCTAGTTTTTCATTTGTGGGCAAATCTGTTTTAAATTTTTCTAATTCATTATATAAATATAAAATCTTTTGTTCATCACTACCAAATTCATTTTTTTCTAATACATCTTTTAAAAAAGACAATAAATTTTGTAAAATATCAGATTCCATAAAATTTAAAATTCCTTTCTTAAAGATATTATATATTAAAAATTGTGAAATGAAAAAGTAAATTCCAGTTTCATTATATTAATGTAGAATTTAGTCTTACATTTTTAAAAATTCTAAGTCTTTTGTCTTTTCGGCATGGCAAAATTTCTAAATATTTTTAGTATTCTATCATATTTTTTCAATTTTAATTCATAAAAAAACCTCTTTAAAATAGAGGTTTCTCTTACATTATTTTAGATTACTAATTAATTCATCTTTTTTCATTGTAGAATAGCCTTTAACGCCTTGGTCTTTGGCAACATTTTTTAATTCAGCTAAAGTCATTTTACTGTAATCAACTTTTTCTTCTTTTTTAGTTTCTTTTTTTACTTCGGTTTTTTCTTTACTAGCTGAAATTGGAGCTTTTTCTACTTTTTCAGTAGCTTTTTCAACTTTCTTACCACTTTTTAAGGCTTCTTTAGCTACATTAACTAAATTAGTAAATGCGGCAGCATCATCGATAGCTAATTCACTTAACATTTTTCTATTTACTTCAATACCAGCAATATTTAAACCATTGATAAATTTAGAATAACTAATGTCATTATTACGACATGCAGCATTAATTCTGGTAATCCATAATTTCCGGAAATTTCTTTTATTTTGTCTTCTATCACGATAAGCATAAACTCCACTATGAAGAACTTGTTCTTGAGCTGATTTATATAATCTATGTTTACTTCCAAAATAACCTTTGGCTTCTTTTAAAACTTTTCTTCTTCTTGTTTTTGGTAGTGATCCACCTTTAACTCTTGTCATATTTTCCCCACCTTACTAGATAACAGATTTAATTCTGTTAGTATCTCCTTTACTTAATGTTCCTTGATTTCTTCTTTGACGAACTTGTTTAGCAGTATCTTTATTAGTTTTATGGTTTCCACCACTCTTTTTATAAGATAATGTGCCATTAGCTCTTTTTTTGAAAACTTTGCTACTTGCTTTATGTGTCTTTTGTTTTGGTCCTTTAGCCATAATACATCCTTCTTTCTTATTTGTTATTTTTAGGTGCTAAGATAATATACATATTTTTACCCTCTTGCTTAATCGGCGTATCAATTTCTGCATATTCACTTAAGCTTTCCGCAAACTTATTTAAGACATCCCGTCCAAGCTCTGGATGAGCCATTTGTCTTCCTTTAAAACGAATTAAACCTTTTACTTTATGCCCTTTTTCTAAGTAAGAAGCAGCATTTTTTTTCCGTGTTTCAAAATCATGAATGTCAATAGTTACCGATAAACGATATTCTTTTAATTCTTTATTTGTTTCGCGTTGTTTTTTTTGGGCTTCTTTTAATTTCTTTTGCTTTTCATATTTATATTTATTATAATCTATGATTTTAGCAACTGCTGGAGTAGAATTTTCGTTCATTAAAACTAAATCTAAGCCGGCATAATTCGCTAGGGTTAAAGCATCAGCTAACTTTTTGATTCCCATTTGTTCACCATTGGGACCAATAACCATTAGTTCTGGTACTTTAATTTGGTCATTAATTGGTAATTCGTTTTTACTATTTGCTATATAAATGCACCTCCATACATTATAAAAGGCGGATATATAGTATCCACCTAAAAGCTCTTTATTTTTTTCTTGGCCTTTTACCTATTACTTTTTGTAATCAGGTGGACTGTGGATACAATCTCTTTCCTTTTTGTAACAACTAGATTATATATTAAAGTATACGCTAATGTCAAGTAAAATATTAGCTAAATTGGCCAAGCTGCCTATATATTTCTTAATATTTAATTTTTAGATAAACACCTACTGTTTTCATTGATATTAAAATTCTGTAACCAAATATTGTTGGCTAAACACCAAGAACCTATATATTTTATATTGGGTAAATTAAGATTTACTAGTGAAACATTTTCATATAAAAAGTAATTGGCTATTTTCAATATATTAGGTAAATATATTTCTTGTAAGCATTTATTATTACATAAAAAATTATCTTCTATTTCTAAAACCTTTGGTAAATATAAAGTTTTTAATGCGTTATTATAATATAAAAAATTTTTGTCAATTTTTACAACATTTGATAAATTTATTTGATATAAATCTTGATTATTGCATAAAAAATTATAACCTACTTTAGTTACTTGAGGTAAATTTAATTCTTTTAAGATAGTGTTTTGTGATAAAAAGGTATCGCCAACTATTTCTAATTTTGGAAAATTTACTTTAGTTAATGATGTATTACTATACATAAAATCCGACCCGATTATTTTAACTTGAGGTAAAAATATTTGTTTAAGAATTTGATTATAGTATAAAAAACTATCTTCTATTTCCAAGACATTGGGTAAATATATTTCTTCCAAGGCTTCATTATCACTTAAAAAATTATAGCCAATAGTTTTTACACAGGGCAAAGCGATTTTTTTTAAAATTTCATTGGAATCTAAAAAATGAGTTCCTATTTCTATGACTTTTGGCAATTCTATTGCTTTTAAGCTTTTAGAAAATGTTAAAAAATTATTACCAATTATCTTAACTTGAGGTAATTCTATTTTAGTTAATGATTCATTATAATATAAAAAATCATCATTTATTTCTTCAATATAAGGGTTTGTTAAACCAATGATGCGGTTTCTTTGGTCTAGCTCTAATGTTACTAATCCTTTTATTGTTTCGATTTTAACTACTTTAGTATCAGCAATTATTACCAAGTCTATTTTTTTAATGGGATTATCTTGAAAAAATTGGGGAAAGCAATCAGATTCTTCTTGGTCATAGCATCTAATAGTTTTTTCTTGCCTATCTATTAAAAAGTAATCAGCTAAAATGTATCTTTCTTTAGGAAACTTTATAATTTCATGGTTAACTAAGATGCAATTATTAGGACAATAATTGATGCCATTTATTTCATAATTGTATTTATAATTTTTACCTTGGCCATCGCAAATATAATCTGGGATTTCAAATTCACTAATATATTTTTGATTTAAATTATAATAATGGGCAAAACTAGAAGTTAGACCTTCAACAATGTTATCTAGGTTGTTAGAGAATGTGGCATCGGGATTTTTTACAGTATGATTGTATCTGTTTTTAATAGATAAAGTATGCGCCTCATTTTTATCAAATTGAATACTGATAACGGATGTTCCATATAAGTCTTGTCTTTTGGGATGGTTAAAATCTTCTCTTTTGATATTATCAACATCTTTTTTGACCGCAAAGAAGACATAGCAATCATTTAAGCGACCACCATTAAAAGTACATAATTTTTCACATGGAGCATAATATTTTTTAAAGCTTTGAATATCTTCTTCACTTTTACATTCATATAAATCATAACCAACACTAGCAAGGAGTTCTTGAGGAGTTTTGTTTTCAGTAATAGTTAATATTTCTTCTTTATTAAATTTTCGATAAATAAATGATTTAAAATTAGCTTCCAAATTGGCTTTTTTTAAATCGTTGAATAACTCTTTGGAAGGTTCAAAAAAGGTTAGTAATAAATCGGATAAAACACCTGGTTCCTCTAAAATAGTTGCAAAATTATCCCGACAAAAGTGCATCATTTTTTCACCATATTTTTTCTTAATTATTTTTAAATCCTCTATCATCATAAAACCCCTTTTTTATATTGGAGGGTATTTTACCATACTTTATGATAGCTGTCAAATTAACTAGACCACCCAGTTAAAATAAGTTCTTAGCGATGTTTTTTCTGTAACTTTAAAGTGTTAGAACAATTTTTTTTCATCTCCAAAAATATTTGTTTTAAAGTGTATAAATTAATATGTTCTTTTAATATTTGATGGTAAACATTTTCATCTAAAACATTTATTACTTGCAACATTTTATCATTTGGTAAAAAACTTTTACCTATTTCGGTAACATAAGGCATATCTACTATTTTTAAAATTTTATTAGAATATAGAAATTCCTCATATATAGTTTTAGCCCTTGGTAAATTTATTTCGGTTAGAAATTCATTATTATGTAAAAACCAAGCACCGATTATTTCCGCCTCTGGTAAATCAATTTTAGTTAAGAAAACATTATTACGCAAAAAATTATAACCTATTTTTTTAACTTGGGGAAGTACAATTTCCTTTAAAGCCAAATTAATATATAAAAAGTTATAGCTAATCTCTTCACATTTAGGTAACTTAATATTTCTTAACTTCTTATTATTATTCATAAATCCAGAATCGATAGTTTTAACATTTGGTAAATTGATTGTTTCTAGGTTTTCATTCTTTTGTAAAAAATTACAACCTATCTTTGTCGCCTGAGAAAGCAAAATTTCTTGTAAGAAAATATTATTGTCTAAAAAATGATTAGGTACCTTTTTAACATTAGGCAAAGCTATTTTTTCTAAAAATTCATTATGTTGTAAAAAGCCTGCGGCAATACTTTTTACTTTTGGTATATCTATGTGGTTAAGAATTTTATTGAATCTTAAAAAATCTTGGCCTATAGTAATGACATTGGGCAAGTTGATTGTTTCTAATAATACATTATTATTTAAAAAATAAGAACCTATATTTCTCACTTTGGGTAAATCTATGGCTTTTAACCATTTATTATAGAACATAAAATTATCGCCTATTTCTTTAACATAGGGAATAATTAAACTAATAATTTTGTTTTCTTGGTCTAGTTCTAAAGTTACTGTGCCTTTGATGGTTTCTATTTTAACTATTTTCCTATCGTTTTGATTTTCTAAGTCTATCTTTTTTATAGGAGTTTTTTTAAACATCGAGATAAAGCCATCTTCTCTGTTTCTGTAACATTTAATAGTTTTTTCTTGTCTATCAATGATAAAATAATCAGCCAAGATATATCTTTCCTTAGGATAACGAATGGCTCGACGATAATCAATTATAATATTATTTGTTCCATAACAAGTGCCATACATTTCGTAATTATATTTGTAGTATTTTCCTTGATTATCTCTAGTATATTCTGGAATGTCAAACTTCGTAATGTGGACTTGTTTGAGATTATAATGCAGAGCAAAACTATCGGTTAAGCCTTCAACGATGTTATCTAAGTTATTGGAGAATGTGGCATCAGGATTATTCACTGTATGATTATAACGATTTTTAATAGATAAGGTATGGGCATCATTTTTATCAAATTGAATGCTAATCACGGATGTTCCATATAAGTCTTGTCTTTGAGGCTTTTTAAAATTTTTTCGTTTAATATTATCAACATCTTTTTTGACAGCAAAGAAAACATAACATTGATTTAACCTACCACCATAAAAAGTACAAAGTTCTTCATCAGGTTCATAATACTTTTTAAATTTTTGAATATCTTTTTCACTTTTACACTCATATAAAATATACCCAACACTAGCCAGTAATTCTTGGGGAGTTTTAGCTCCAGATATAATTAATTTTCCTTCTTTATTAAATTTCTGATAGATAAAGTCTTTAAAATCATCTTCTAAATTGGCTTTTTCTAAATCAGCAAATAATTCTTTGGATGGTTCAAAATAAGTCAGTAATAAATTGGATAATATTCCTGGTTCTTCCAAAATAGTCGCAAAAGCTTCCCGACAAAAATGCATCATATCTTCTCCATATTTTTTCTTGATTATCTTTAAGTCATCTATCATATTATCATCTCTTCTCTTTTGCTAATTTTCTAGTTAAAGTTTTCCCTTGATATTCGGGATGTTGTCTGATAAATTCTTGATATGCTTCTTCGCTATTAATGATAACTTCGTTTAAAATCGTGTTTTTAGTTAAGAAATCATCATATAGATATATTACATTTGATAAATCTATTTTAGTTAAAGCAATATTATTATATAAAAAACTATCACCGATGGTTTCAATATTTGGCATATATATATCTTGTAAGCATTTATTCATAAATAAAAAGTAAGTGCCAATTATTTTAAGTTGAGGTAAATATATTTTTTCTAATGAATCATTATTAAATAAAAAATCATCATTTATTTCTAAGACATTTGGTAAATTTATTGTTGTTAACACGCGATTATTGTACAAAAAACAACTGTCTATCGTTTTTACATTGGGCAAATCTATTTTTTCTAAAGATATATTGTCTAATAAAAAATCATCTCCAATCCTTTCAACATTAGATAAATCTATTTTCTTTAAATTTTTATTACATCTTAAAAAATTATTACCAATTTCTTTAACCTTAGGAATACTCAATTCTTGCAAACATCTATTAGCTGTTAAAAAATCGTGAGGGATAACTTCAATTTCTGGCAATGTAAGAGTTTTTAAACTAGAATTATAGGTTAAAAATTGGGTTCTTATTTCTTTTACTTTAGGCATTGTTAATTCTTTTAACTGGACATTAAAATGTAAAAAATGATTTCCTACTTTCGTAACATTTGGTAAATTTAATTCTTTTAGGCATTCATTTTGACATAAAAAATCATTCCCAATAATCTTAACTTGAGGTAGTTCTATTTTAGATAATGCTTCATTATAATACAAAAAATCATTACCTATTTCTTCAATATAAGGATTGGTTAAACCAATAATTTTATTTTCTTTATCTAGTTCTAATGTTATTGTTCCTTTTTGGGTTTCAATTTTAACTATTTTGATATCATTTTTAATTTCTAAATCTATCTTTTCTATAGGGTTATCATCAAACATTTCAACAAATGCATCTTCTAAATTATCATAAGTGGTAATAGTTTTTTCTTGTCTATCAATTAGAAAATACTCAGCTAAGATATATCTTTCTTTCGGAAACTTTATAGCTTCGTGCTCAACTAATATACAATTATTAGTACAATAATAAGTCCCATCAATCTCATAAATATATTTATAATATTTTCCTTGATTATCTCGTTCATAATTTGGTATTTCAAATTCGTTAACATATTTTTGTTTTAAGTCATAATATTCTGCAAAACTATCAGTTAAACCTTCAACGATGTTATCTAGGTTATTGGAGAATGTGGCATCAGGATTGGCAACAGTATGATTATATCTATTTTTGATAGATAAGGTATGGGCATCATTTTTATCAAATTGAATGCTTATCACCGAAGTACCATATAAGTCTTGTCTTTTGGGATTGTTAAAATCTTCCCGTTTGATATTATCAACATCTTTTTTGACAGCAAAGAAAACATAACATTTATTTAATCGTCCGCCATTAAAAGTACATAGCTTTTCACCTTTAGCATAATATTTTTTAAATTTTTGAATATCTTCTTCACTTTCACATTCAAATAAATCATAACCAACACTAGATAGTAATTCTTGAGGGGTTTTATTTCTGTTTATAACTAATGGTTCTTCTTTATTAAATTTTCGATAAATAAAGTTTTTAAAATCAGTTTCTAAATTTTCTTTTTCTAAATCGGAAAATAATTCTTTAGATGGTTCAAAATAAGTTAGTAATAAATTGGATAAAACACTTGGTTCTTCTAAAATAGTCGCAAAAGCATCTCGACAAAAATGCATCATTTCTTCGCCATATTTTTTCTTGATTATCTTTAAGTCATCTATCATATTATCACTTTTTTCCTTTTGTTAATTTTCTAGTTAAAGTTCTCTCTTGATATTCAGGATGTTGCCATAAGAAATCTTGATATGCTTTTTCATTATCAATAATAACCTCTTCTAGCCATTTGTTTTTTTGCAAAAAGCACATTCCAATTATTTTAATTTTGGGCAAGTATATTTTAGTTAATGAATTATTATTGTGCATAAAATAATGTTCTATTCTCACTACATTTGGCATATTTATTTTTTCTAAAATTTGATTACAGTCTAAAAAATTAGAATCTATTATTTCTACATTTGGTAAATCTATTTCTTTTAAATTTTGATTATGACATAAGAAACGATAACCAATTGTTTTAACATTCGGTAAAGATATATTAGATAAAGACTCATTGTGATACAAAAAATTATTATCAATTCTTTCAACTTTAGGTAATTCTATTTGAATTAAAGACTTGTTATTAGCTAAAAAATTAGAACCAATTATTTTAACATTTGGTAAAGATATTTGGCTAATAATTTCATTGTCATCCAAAAAGTAGTTATCTATTTCTAAGGCATTTGGAATGTTTATTCTTTCTAATGTTTTATTATACTTTAAAAAACTAGAGCCGATACTTTCAACTTTAGGTAAATCTACTTCTTTCAAATTGTTATTATGCATTAAAAATCCCATATTTATTCTTAAGACATTGGGCATATTTATTTTATCTAATAATTCATTAATATGCAAAAAATCATAACCAACTCTATGAACTTTTGGCAAATCTATCTCTTTTAAATTTTGGTTATTGGCTAAAAAATTATTCCCAATTATTTTAACTTGAGGCAATTCTATTTTAGATAAAGACTTATTATAATATAAATAGTTGCTCTCTATTTTTTCAATATAGGGATTAGTTAAACCAATTATTCTGTTTCTTTTATCTAATTCTAGAGTAACCAATCCTTTAGTTGTTTCAATTTTAACTAGTTTGACGTTATCCTTTATTTCTAAGTCTATCTTGCTAATCGGATTGTCTTTAAAAAATTTGGGAAAGTAATCATCTTCTTGATTAAAACATTTAATAGTTTTTTCTTGTCTATCTATCAAAAAATAATCAGCTAATATATACCTATCTTTAGGAAACTTTATAGCTTCGTGATTAAGTAGTATACAATTATTAGGACAATAATTGACGCCTTCTATTTCATAATTATATTTGTAATATTTTCCTTTATAATCTCGAATATAATCTGGTATTTCAAATTCGTTAACATGTTTTTGTTTTAAGTCATAATGCAAGGCGAAACTATCAGTTAAACCTTCAACGATGTTATCTAAGTTGTTTGAAAATGTTGCATCGGGATTGGCAACAGTATGATTGTACCTGTTTTTGATAGATAAAGTATGGGCTTCGTTTTTATCAAATTGTATACTAATCACAGATGTCCCATATAAGTCTTGTCTTTCTGGAGTTTTAAAATCTTCCCGTTTAATATTATCAACGTCTTTTTTGACAGCGAAGAAGACATAACATTTATTTAACCTGTCTCCATTAAAAGTACACAATTCTTCACCTTTAGCATAATATTTTTTAAATTTTTGAATATCTTCTTCACTTTCACACTTATATAAATCATAACCAACACTAGATAGTAATTCTTGAGGAGTTTTGGTTTCTGTTATAGTAACTTGCTCTTCATTATTAAATTTACGATAGATAAAAGATTTGAAATTATTTTCTAAATTTTCTGTTTGTAAATCAGAAAATAATTCTTTGGAAGGTTCAAAATAAGTTAATAATAAATCAGATAAAACTCCAGGTTCTTCTAAAATAGTCGCAAAAGCATCTCGACAAAAATGCATCATTTCTTCGCCATATTTTTTCTTGATTATCTTTAAGTCATCTATCATTAAAAACACCCCTAGATTTAGGTTCCTATTCTAGCATAAAAACTAATACCTGTCAAAAAAACTAAAAAGATGAAGAAAATAAATTTTAATAATTTATCTATGTTTTTTCTGTAACTTTAAAGCATTAGAACAACTTTTTTTCATTTTCAATAACGCTTGTTTTAAAATGTATAAATTAATATGTTTTCTTAATATGTGATAATAAACAGTCTTATCTAAAACATTAATTATTTGTAACTCTTTATCATTTTCTAAAAAATTTTTACCTATTTTCGTAACATAAGGGATATCGATTCTTTTTAAAATTTTATTGGAATATAGAAATCCATCATATATAGTTTTAGCACTTGGTAAATTTATTTCTGTTAAGGATTCATTATTATATAAAAACCAAGAACCGATAGTTTCAATTTGAGGTAAATAAATATCTTTTAAATTTTCATTATAATATAGGAAACTACGACCAATTAATTTTACTTGAAACAAATTTATTTTAGATAAAGATAAATTATTATACAAAAAGTCATCCTTAATTATTTCTACTTTAGGTAAATCTATTTTTTTTAAATTATTATTATCATATAAGAAACCTTGACCAATTATTTTTGCTTGAGGTAAATTTAATTCTTTTAATTCTAAGTTTTGATATAAAAAATCATTCCCAATAACCTTAACTTGAGGTAGTTCTATTTTAGATAAACATTCGTTCAACCATAAAAAGAGGTTACCTATTTCTTCAATATAAGGATTAGTTAAGCCAATTATTCTATTTCTTTTATCTAATTCTAGAGTTACCAATCCTTTAGTTGTTTCTATTTTAACTATTTTGGTATTATCGATTATTTCTAAGTCTATTTTCTTTATCGGATTATCTTGAAAAAATTGAGGAAAACTATCAATATTTTCTTCATCATAACATTTAATAGTTTTTTCTTGTCTATCTATCAAAAAATAATCAGCTAAGATGTATCTTTCTTTGGGATATTTGATGGCCTCGTGCTCAACTAATACACAATTATTAGTACAATAATGAACACCATTCATTTCATAATTATATTTATAATATTTTCCTTGATTATCTCGTTCATAACTTGATATTTCAAATTCGTTAATATATTTTTGTTTTAAGTCATAATATTCTGCAAAACTATCAGTTAAACCTTCAACGATATTATCTAGGTTATTGGAGAATGTTGCATCAGGATTATCTACAGTATGATTGTATCTATTTTTGATAGATAAAGTATGGGCTTCATTTTTATCAAATTGAATGCTTATAACCGAAGTTCCATATAAGTCTTGTCTTTTTGGATTGCTAAAATCTTCTCTTTTGATATTATCAACATCTTTTTTGACAGCAAAGAAAACATGACATTGATTTAATCTGCCTCCGTTAAAAGTACACAGTTCTTCACCGGGTGCATAATATTTCTTAAATTTTTGAATATCTTCTTCGTTTTTACATTCATACAAATCATAACCGACGCTTGCTAAAAGTTCTTGAGGAGTTTTGGTTTCTGTTATAGTAACTTGCTCTTCTTTATTAAATTTACGATAGATAAAAGATTTAAAATCATTTTCTAAATTTTCTTCTTGTAAATCAGAAAATAATTCTTTTGATGGTTCAAAATAAGTTAATAATAAATTGGATAAAACACCTGGTTCTTCTAAAATAGTCGCAAAAGCATCTCGGCAAAAATGCATCATTTCTTCGCCATATTTTTTCTTAATTATCTTTAAGTCATCTACCATTACAAAACACCCCTAGATTTAGGTTCCTATTCTAGCATAAAAACTACTATAAACTCAAGAAAAAACAGCACTTAATTTTAAATGCTGTTTGATTAATCAAGTTCTTCTAACTTAGCAATTATTTTTTTTATACCAACATAAGGAAGTAAAGCACAATGTTTACGATTATTTTGTTTATAAATCTCATTGTATGCTAAACCTTCGTTTAAAATACTTTCATCATATTCTTTTTCATTTATCATATTTTCAAAATTTTGAATATACTCTTTGGCTTCTTCTAAAGTTTTGCCAATTAAGTTAGTTATCATAATAGAAGTAGATGACGTAGAAATAGCGCAAGCTTCTCCATTAAATTTTATGTCTTTAATTATGCCTTCTTCATATAAAACATAAATATCGATATTATCAATACAAGACTCATTGTTGGAATTGATTTTAATGTATCTCTCATCTTGAATAGTTTCTTTATTTTTGGGATTTTGATAATGGTTCATTAAAATATCTCTTCGTAAATTTTCATCCATTTCTATAACATCTCCTTTAATATCTTATCTTTATCGGTTAATAAATCAACTAACATATCAATTTCTTCATAAGTATTATAAAAATATAGACTAACTCTTATCGTATTAGTAACTCCAACTTCTTTTTTTAAAATCTTAGCACAATGACTACCAGCTCTAACACATATATTATATTTATTTAAGTAATAAGCTACATCTTGACTAAAGATATCGGTAACATTAAAAGAAACTATGCCACTGTCACTTTCAATATTAATAATGTCAATATGAGGAATATCAATCAATTTATCAATTAAGTATTTTCTTAATTTCTTTTCATAATTTTCAATATTTTTTAAACCAATATTGTTAAGATATAGGATGGCTGAACCAAAAGCAATAACCCCGGCAATGTTAGGAGTTCCGGCTTCTAATCGAGCGGGCAATTCTTTTAAATAAACCTCATTTTCGTTATCAAATGATTCATTCATGCCGCCCCCTAAAACTACGGGTTCTAATTCTTCTAGTAATTCTTTTTTACCATACAAAACTCCGACACCCGTTGGACCACACATTTTATGAGCCGAAAAAACTAGAAAATCGACATCTAAATCTTGAACATCAGTTTTAATATGACCAATACTTTGAGCCGCATCGACCATGACAAAAATATTATTTTGATGGGCAAATTCGACGATTTCTTTAATAGGCCGAACATCACCAATCACATTAGTAATATAAGCCAAACTAATGACTTTAGTATTAGGGGTAACTACTTTTTTGATGTTATCTAAAGTAACATAATGATTATCATCTAAAGGAATATAATTAACTTTAATTCCATTAGTCTTAGCCAATCTAAACCAAGGTAAAACATTGGAAGCATGCTCAGCTTTGGTAATTAAAACTTCATCGTTTTCTTCTAATAATTTGGTAAAAAAGCCATTAACTACTAAATTCAAGCCTTCGGTTGCCCCAGCCGTAAAGATAATTTCTTCTAAATTTTGGGCATTAATAAATTCTTTAACTAACCTTCTAGTATTTTCATATTCTAAGTCAACTTTATATGATATATCATAATCGCCTCGATGGGCATTGGCTCCATATTTTTCATAATATTCGACGGTTTTATCAATTACACATTTTGGTTTTAAAGTGGTCGCGCCATTATCTAAATAGACAATATCTTGGGCTAACATAGGAAAATCTTCTCTATTCATCGTTTCACCTCCTACTTTTTTAAAATACTGTTTAAGAAACCTTTTTTGATGAGTTCTAAAGCTTTATCATAAGTAAGACCTTTACTCCTTAAATAAAACATATAATCTTGGTTTACTGGGGAAATAACCGCATTATGATTTGCCTCAACTAAATTGGATTCTACTAACAAATCGGGCATGATAGTTACTAGACTATTATCTTTGGTCATAACTCGGATATCTTCTAAATATTTATTATCTTTGGTTTCGGGATATATTTTACCAACTGCTAAAACTTTGATTTTTCCCCCATCTTCTATCCCCCGAAAATGAATATTGGTAATACTATTATTAACATTTACTTGATTATTAATAACCAAAGAATTTTCATTATGAAAGACTGTTGCTAAATTAAATTCTAAATAACTATTTTCGCCACTGATAAAATTAAAAGTATTTTGATTATTATCAAAATCTAACTCCATATCTATCTGCAATCTACTATTGGCTTCTAACTGAAGATTCAAAGTTAAATTGGCTGGTATTTTGGTTATTTTTAAATAAACTTCATTACAAATATCGATATTTATTTTAGGAGTAGTAATCCAAATTTCCTTTTTTTCATCTTGAAATTTATATTCATCTTGTTCTAATACTATTTTATTCATGTAAATCATTCCTACTCATAATGCTTGCCCCAAAACCATTTTTAAATATTTCTAAAGCGAGATTATAGTCGCCACTTTGAACAATTTTTCCGTTCTTTAAGACATGAACATAATCGGGTTTTAATATTTCTAATAACTTTGGTTGATGAGTAATTATAAGCATACTCGGATGATTTTCTTCATAATATTCTTTTAAAGAATTAGCTACTAAATTTAAAGCATCGATATCTAGCCCCGAATCAATTTCATCTAAAATCACAAGTTTTGGTTGTAAAACAAAAAGATGCATTAATTCATTTTTCTTCTTTTCTCCACCACTCATATTGTAATTAATATCGCGATGAATAAAAGATTCCGGGATATTCAATTTTTGACATATTTTTACTAAATTCCGATTGAATTCTAGGACATTTGCTGGCATTTCATTTAAATCATTCAAAACAGTTCTTAACATCTCGGCATTAGTAACACCTTCGATTTCCATTGGACTTTGGCTAATTAAACTTATCTTTTCGCGAGCTACTTCGGTTGTATTCATTTTAAGTAAATCTTTATCATTATAAGTTATAGAGCCTTTAGTTATTTCATAATTTAAATCACGCATAATGACTTTGGAAATAGTACTTTTTCCAGCCCCATTTGGTCCCATTAAAACATGAATCTCACCATCATTTATTTCTAAATTAAAATTTTCTAAAATGGTTTTATCTAAAACTTTAACCGTTAAATTATCAATTTTTAACATATTAAACACCTAGAGTTATTCTATCATAATTCCCCGATTCGTTAAAGATTTATTTTTAGAGCAATAAAAAAGATTAATATAGAATTTTTAGCAGAATATTAATCTTATTTTTTAGGATTGATTTTTTTTAAATTCCGACAGTTATATTTACTAATTAAATTGTCATAATCGATTTCGCGTCTTTTATTACTGCCAAGATTTAAACCATAATCATTAAAACATTCGCGAGTAATTCTTTCTCTTTCACTAAAGTTAAGCATATCATAACATTTATAGTAATCAGAACAATGTTTGCGCATATTTTCTTCACCTAATATTATTGTTCCTCAAACTGGGTTAAATATACTTACAATAAGTCTTCAAAATTATTTTCAACAGTATTAGTTATTTTGATAACTTCATGATTTTTAATAGCTTTATAAATCATATCTTCATAAGGAATAAGTTTTTCATATTCACTACATAAATGACTTTCAGGGTTAATTACAGGATGCTCAGGAACAAAGATAGTACAACAATCTTCATAAGGTAAAATGCTAGTTTCATAGGTACCAATTTTTTTGGCAACATCAATAATTTCTAGTTTATCAAAACAAGCAACAGGTCTTATAACCGGAATTTTGATAACTTCATTAATGGCTTTCATACTCGTTAAAGTTTGACTAGCTACTTGACCAATGGATTCACCATTAACAAGAATTTTGGCATTATTATTATGAGCAATGATGGCGGAGATACGGTACATCATTCGCCGCATAATGGTTATTAAGTAATTATGTGGAATATTTTTATAGATAGCTTCTTGAATTTCGGTAAAATTTATGACATGTAACTTGATATCATTATTATACTTGGCTAAGATTTTAGCTAAAGCTATGACTTTATTTTTGGCTTCGATACTTGTATGAGGTGGACTTTCAAAATAAATTGCTTCGATTTTAACCCCTCTTTTAATAGCCATGTAACCAGCAACTGGCGAATCAATTCCCCCGCTTAACATTAAAATTCCTTTACCTAAAGTACCGACAGGATAACCACCTAAGCCAGCCACTTTCGTAAAATATACGTAACTTTCATTATTTCTGATTTCTAAGTTTAAAGTTAGTTCAGGATTATGCACATCTACTTGACAAGATGATTTATTTTTTAAAATATAAGCTCCGATTAAAGAACTTATCTCAACACTAGTTAAATTAATATTTTTATTACTTCTTTTGGTTACGACTTTAAAAGTAGCAAAATTTTTGTCATTGATTAATTCTAAAACGTGAGTTTTGATTTCTTCTAAATCAACGGTGGCTAATTTAAAAGCTAAAATTATTTCATGGATGCCAAATACTTCTTGCAATAAACTGATTATCTCGGTATAGTCTTCGGTAGAACTTTCAATAAACATCCGTCCTTTATCATGAATTATATCGACATTTTTGTTAAAAAGTTTTTGGGTAATATTTTGTTTTAAAGTTTTGATAAATAAATTGATATTATCTTTTTTGGTAGTTAGTTCACCATATTTAATAAGTATTACTTTTTTCATATAATCACCAATTAGTCTCGTATTATAGCATAAACATTATTTTTGAACAAGAGCATTAAGGCGATTGTAAACGATTTTAAAACAAGATAAAAATTTATTAATTTCATCCGTTGTTGTTAGATATGATAAACTAATGCGAATAGTACTGGAAGCCCGTTTTTTATCTTTATAAACAGCTAAAACACTGCTAGATAAGTCACCACTAGCACAAGCTGTATTGGTTCCTAAATAAATTTCATAAGCTTCCATGGCATGAATGAAGGTTTCCGATTTAATGTTTTCAAAAGAAATGTTTAAAATATGCGGGATAGAATATTTCGTTTTATTGATTAAAATGCCCGGATAAGTTTCTAGTTCTTTAACTATTTTATCATTTAAACGACTGATAAAGGCTTCCCGACGGTCGATATCATTTAGGGAAAGACGAATGGCTTTGGCCATGGATACAATTAAAGGTAAGGCAGGTGTTCCTGGTCTTAAACTTTGTTCTTTACTGCTACCATGAATTAAAGGAACAAGATTAATGCGACTGTTTTTATAAAATAAGCCGATTCCTTTAGGACCATAGATTTTATGAGCTGAACAACTGGCTAAATCAACATCGTGAAAACTAACCGGTATTTTGCCTAAAGCTTGAGTCATATCACTATGAAAATAAGTATTAGGGTTTTCTTTTTTGATAATTTGGCGAATCATTTTTAAAGGTTGTCTAATGCCTAATTCACTATTAACGGCCACGATACTAACTAAAATCGTTGTTGGGCGAATTTTTCTTTTTAGGTCTTCAAAATCAATTAAACCATCACTATCATTATCTACATAACTGATTTCAAAGCCTAAAGTTTCTAAGTATTCACATATTTTATATATTGAGGGATGTTCTAATTTGGATGTGATAATGTGGTTACCTTTTTTAATATTAGCTAAAGCCACCCCAACTAAAGCCATGTTATTAGATTCGGTTGCTCCACTAGTGAAGGTTAGTTCACTATCTAAAACATTGAATAAATCACTTATTTGTTTAATAGCACTATTCATTAAAGTTTTGGATTTAACACCGAGGCTATGTAAAGAATTAGGATTGCCGATAAAATCTTTACTGGTTTTAATATAAGTTTCTAATACATCATAACTAACTGGAGTAGTAGCACTGTAATCTAAATAAATCATATTTACCTCCTATTGCGGGCGACATATACATAAAAATCATCCCGTTTTTCTTCGATATAGCCAGTATTCTTGGCAACTCCCCGACTAGCATAATTATTCTTTTCAATAACCCCTTGGAGTTTGGTAACTTCCGGTAAATGTTCTAAAATATAGTCACTAACAATATTAAGGATTTTGGTTGCTAAATTTTGATTACGATATTCTGGGGAAACAGCGATTTGGAGTCTTAAACTGCCATCAACTCTTAAATCTTCTAAGCGAATATAACCAACATATTCCTCTTTATATTTAACAAAGTAGGAATGATTATATTTTAAACACTCATCGGTGGTTAAGTCGATACTTTCTTTTAAGCGTTCACTAAGATTTTTCGTAACGTATTGGCGAAAACTTTTATCATTATTTAAAGCATATTTTAAATGATTTTGTTCCGCATCATTAGGGTCATAACTATGAATTTCTAAGTCTTTAACTTTTATAACCATAATTTCCTCCTATTTGTATTCTTCAATTAGTTTTTTATATATACCTGGTTCAACGATGTTTAAAGAATTAATAGCATTTTCTAAAGATTTTTTAAAGTTACCTTTGTAGAACATAATTTCGGCTTTGGTAAGACCATTGTTAACTTCTTTATTATTCCGATAGCGATTACCGTAGACAATAGTCATTTCGGCCATTTTAGCCGTTTTAACATATTCTTTCGCGGTATTATAAACTTTAAAGACTAAATCTCTGG
Source organism: uncultured Bacilli bacterium (assembly GCA_947600335.1). Taxonomy (GTDB): domain Bacteria; phylum Bacillota_I; class Bacilli_A; order RF39; family UBA660; genus MGBC108787. The sequence continues at coordinate 21,728 of CANQGB010000006.1, forward strand.
CTGTATCAACCCGCGTATTTAAAGTTTTAATCGAAATAGGAGTTCTATCTAATTCTTTGACAATTTCACTAATAGCTTCACTCGCTTCAGAAAGTTCAACATAGTAGTTATCAGGAATGACTGGTAATTTAAAATCGCGAACTAAAGCTTTGGCTTGCATTAATAAGTCTTTAATTTCATCTAATTGTTCCCGAGCTCTTAATTCATCATCTTTCAAACTGCCAATGGTTCTTAAAGTTAGTTCTAGTTTTTCTTCGGTTTTAGTTAATTTGACATTGATTTTTTCCATTTCTTTGGCTAGTTTTGTGAAATAAGAAGTCTTACTGCGATATAAGTTAATTATTTCTTCATACTTTTCTTTAATTTCTTTTAAAGCTGTTTTAATTTCTCCAATGACAGCAACATCTTCATTGGTTAAGTCATAACTATATTTAATGTCATCTATTTTACGATATAAATCATTATTTATTTTTTCGTATTTGGTTACTTTAACTAATATATTCCGCGAATATTCTTCAAAAGTTTTTTTAGCAAGTCTTTCTTTATCAAAGTCATTATCGGTTGATTCGAAGAAATCTAAGATGGTTTTTAGTTCAAAGATAGAATCTTCTAAATTTAAAACATTTAAACGACGAAAGATGTCAGCAATTTTTTTATTGGTTTCGTTAATATTGTAGTCTAAGTTTAAGAAACTTAAGTTATAGCCTTCTTTTTCCATTTTTTCTTTAGTTTTTAAAATTTCGGTAATTTTGTTAGGAATAAGTTTTTGACCCATTAAGATAATACTTGGAGCTTCTTCGATGACAATTTTTAAGTTGCCAATCGTAATGTCAATGGCTTTAACGATTTTACCAATTTCTTGATAGGCTTTTTTGTCCATAGCGGTTTCAAAAGCTCCGAATAATTTATCGACATTTTCAAATTGAAGTTCCATAGGCGAAGCAATTAAGTTGTAATCATCTTTGTTTTCATGATATTTAGTTAAGATTTCGCGATAACTTGCCTTTAATTTAGTGATGGTTTCGCGGTTTCGTTCTTCGCTTAAAGTAATCGATTTAATTTCTTCTAATAAAAATTCGGCTTTGGTTTTAGCATAGGCAATATCTAATTCGGTATGAGTTATTTTTTTTCTTAGTTCTTTATACTTTTGCTCAGCATATAAATCTTCAATATCGATTAAAGCATCAGTAATTTTAGGTACATCATCATCTTTAATTTCTTTAAACCTTCTTTGCCATTCGACAAATAATTCTTTAGAGTCCGAATTGTTGATAAGTGGTTCAACTCGATTTAGTTCCGATAAAATACTGGCGGAGATGATAAGGTTTTTCTCCCGTTCTAAATTTTCAATTTCTTTTTTATATTTTTGGCGTTCTTTTTTATTGATAAAATTAAGTACTAGAATAATTAAAACTACGGATACTATATAGTAAGTTATCCCAATTAAAATAAAAGAAGTTCTAGACATTGCCCTCGCCCCTATTCTTCTTTTATTTTAGCACATTTTGTCGAACTTGGAAATATTTATTCGCTCTTGGGCTTTAAAACTGTAATTGCTAAATTTTCCGTATCAATAGCTTGAATAACTTTTTGAACATCTTCTAATTTAATCGCATTAAGAATTTCTTTAACATTGTCGATAACTTTATGAAAATATAAAACATCAGTTAAGATAGTTTCATTGACATCGTTGATATCATCATAGTATAAAACTAAAGTCGCAATAGTCGATTTTATTTTACGTTCTAAATTGCTTTCCGTCATGGTTAAGTTTTGGAAACTTTCTTTGATTTTATCGATAACTTCACTAACATATTTGGTTTCTAAAGTAATAGTTATAAGAATATAATCTTCGATAAAACTTCGACTAGCACTCATATAGCTAATTAATTCTTCTTCCATTAAGTATTCTTTTAAATCACTAGTTGGGCCAAAGTTACTGATGACTATTAAAGACGTAATTAGTCTTAAAGTAATTTCATCCCAGTTTTTAAAATTATTTAGCGGGATTTTTAAAGATATTTTTACTTTAGGATTTTCGACATTACCAACAATTTCTTCATATTTAGTATGAACCCGAGCCGGTTCTTTATATTTTTTTAACTTAACAATCGGACTAGGTAAGATATCCTTTTTATTTAAATTGTCTTGGACTAATTTGAAAACTTCATGTTGATTGACATTACCACAAACGACTAAAAACATATTACTCGGATGATAAAAAGTTTGATAGACTAGTTCGATATCTTCTAAAGTTATATTTTTGATATCTTCAACTAAGCCCGTGATTTGATGCCGATATTTGTATTTATGAAATAAGTCTTGGTAATGAGTATAATACAAATTACTTTCCGGCATATCTTCATCTGCCCGAGTTTCTTCGATAATTATACTGCGTTCTTTGTTGACAATTTTTTTACTAAAATGAGGAGTTAAAACAAAGTCGATTAAATGATTTAAGTTTTCTAAATAGTGATTAGTCGTATATACATAATAACTGGTATATTCAAATGTTGTGTAGGCATTTACTTCACTACCATATTCACTAAAATAACCCGTAGCCGTAGTCGTATCGCTTTCATAGAAATTTAAGTGTTCGAGAAAATGAGCAATACCACTGGGAACTTTATAGTTTTTGCCATTAACTCTAAACTCTTGATGAATTGAGCCATAGCGGACATTTAAAGAAGATATCATGCCTTTAACTTTTTCGTTTTTCCAAATATAAACCGGTAAGCCTTCGATAACATCATAGTAAATTACTTCCTTTAAGCCTTTTATTTCGATTTCTTGCATGTGTTACTCTCCTCACTTTTTAATTCATAAATAAAATTTAGTTTTAGTTTTTTGGCTAATTTAATTAATTCTTCTTTGGTTATTTTATTTATTTCAGTTTTTAAATCTTCAACTTTGGGAGTACCCACGATGGAGTTAAAGACATAATTGTTGGTTAAACTACTTTGATTATCTAAGATAACATCAGCATACATGGTTAGTTGTTTTTTAAATTTAGCAATTTCTTCATCATCAAATTTACCTAAAGTCATATCTTTAAGACATTTTTTAATTAATTTGATGGCTAATTCCACATTTTCTTCTTCAAGGCTAACATGAATGACTTCTAAATTATCGTATTTAAAACTAGATAAGGAAACACTGTAACATAGTTGATTGTCTTCTCTTAAGGCTTTACATAGTTTAGAGTTTAGTCCCCCAGTGCCTAAGATTTCGTTAAATAAGTTTAAAGTTATATGACGTTCTTTTTCAGTTAAATTAACTAGATTATAACCAACGACTAAATTGGCTTGTAAAAAAGGACCATTGTCTTGGGTGACTAAGGCTTTTTTGCGTTCTTTATTTTTGATATAGAAATCGACTTTATGATTTTTTAAACACCGATTATGGAAGTTTTCTTTAATTAAATTAACCATTTTATCCATATCTAAATTGCCAATGATGTAAATATTGCACATGCTGTTTTGATAAAATTCTTGATAAAATTTATATAATGATTCGGGAGTTATGTAGTCAACATCTTCTTTAGTACCAATGACCGGGTAAGCCGTGATTGATTCACTGTCCATTTTTTGAAGGGCCTCTTTAAAAGCTAAAGACCGGGGATTTTCTTTAACAGACGCAATTTCATCTAAAATTCTCTTTTTGATAATTTTAAATGTTCGCAGGTCAAATTCTTCATTGGTAACATTAGGATTTTCGATTACTTCAAAAATAAATTTGATAACATTATCTAAGTATTTAGTGTCATCGATATATTCGGGGTTTAAAAAATCGTAGATAAAATTAGAAAAAATCATATTGCCAACTTTACTCGTTACCCCATAAAGACTAGCTTGATAAAGTTCTTCTAACTTAATAACTAAGTCTTTTCTTTTGGGATAATTTTTCGAAGAATGACACAAGATAGAAGTTAAAAAATTGACTTTGGCTAAAGATTCTTTTTGAACATTATCATAGTAAACAATTTCCATGTGGCAATTTTTAAACTTATCGGTTTTAATAGTATAAATATTATAAGTTTCCAATTCAAACTTTTTGTATTCCATAGTACACCTCTTTTTTTAGTATATACATAAAATATTTATTTATAATGGTGATATTATATCATTTTTAGCCTAACTAATAAATTAGCAGAAATAATTATTTTATGTTTAACTCCTCTATTATATATTTTCAACAAAAATTGGTAATTTCCTTTTTTATTTTAAAAAAAAATATTATATTTTTATAAGTACATTTATAAATATCAATTTAGACTATGTTTGCATATTGGTATAATTCCTGATGCTTTAGCGGAAATTAGTAATCTTTTTTTAGATAATGATTTTAAATGTTAAAAAATACTATGTAATGTCATAGTATTAAATAATATATTAAGTAACATGAATAAAAATTTTATATTCCTTTATCATTCGATTTTTGTAACACATGAGACAACTTTTTACTTGTACTTACTTCAGCAGTTTTTAAATGATTGTTCAAAATTTCTAATCTTCTTGTTTCAATTTTTATAAAGAATTCCAAAATTAAAGATTCATTAGTTAAAACATCCATTAATTTATCAGGAAGTATATCCAAATCAATGCAACATTCATCAGTAACAGTAATAATATCGTTTTTTACATTAAAATTTTCTCTACTTAATTCAGAAATAATTACCACGCCAAATTCACGGGCATTAAATTCTTGTTGCATAAATACTGTAAATTGATTAAGTTCTGTGGTAGTAACAAAATTTTCATAAAAAATTTGATATTTTGCTTTAATTAGTGCTAAAACCACATAATCATTTGATAAAAATAAACTTGCCATACTATTTCACCTCTCAATATGATTATATAATATTTTTATTTTTTTTGGGCATAAATATTTTAGGAAAATCTAATATATTTTTAAAAGTAGTAAAATTATAATTTAAAATTTTAAAATTCAGTATTTTAATTACAAAAGTTATTAAAAACTATTAATCTTTTATTAAACGATTTAATTCGATAGCGTATTCCATCGGTAGTTCTTTTTTAAAGTCCGCAATAAAGCCCATGATTATTAATTCTTTAGCCCTATCTTGAGTAAGACCTTTGCTCATTAAATAAAATAGTTTGTCGGCATCAAATTTAGAGATAGTTGCTTCATGGGAAATTGAAGAAGATGAGTTTTCAATTATATTAGTGGGATATGTATCACTTTGGGAGATTTCATCCATTAATATTGTATCACATTTGACTAAAGCTTCACTATTGGTGGCATTTTTGCCAATGCGAACTAAACCACGATAGTTACTAAGGCCGCCATTTTCGGCGATAGATTTACTGATGATTTGACTTTTAGTGTTTTTACCGAGATGAATCATTTTGGCCCCGGCATCTAGTTTTTGATTATTTTTAGCATAGGCAATACTTAAAGAATTTCCCACGGCATAATCGCCTTGTAAAATACAGGAAGGATATTTCATAGTTATTTTACTACCAATGTTACCATCAATCCATTCCATTTTGCCATAGTCTGAAACGATAGCCCGTTTAGTTACGAGGTTATAAACATCAGTACTCCAGTTTTGAATAGTTGAATAACGCATGTTAGCGTGTTTGCCAACATAAATTTCGACTACTCCGGCATGTAAAGAGTTCGAAGAATAACTTTTAGCCGTACAACCTTCAATATATTCTAGGCTCGCATAATCATCGACAATAATTATCGTTCTTTCAAATTGGCCAAGATTTTTAGTATCAATGCGAAAATAACTTTGTAAAGGTCTATCTAATATGACATTTTTCGGAATATAGATGAATGTTCCCCCACTCCAAACAGCTCCATTTAAAGCGGTATATTTGTTTTCATCGTATTTAACTAAGTTGTTAAAATATTTTTGAAATAATTCGGGATATTTTTGTAATGCTTCATCGGTACTTAAAAAGATTATGTCTTTATCGACTTTTTGATTGTGGTAAATAACTTCACTTTCGTATTGGTTAGAAACCCCCGCTAAATACTTTTCTTCCGCGGCAATTACGCCTAAAGATTCAAAGGTATTTTTAACTTCATGGTCAACTTTTTCCCAATTATTTTGATTTTTGGCATGATTATTTTTATAATACAATATTTCTTCTAAATCTAAGTCGATTAAAGGGCCAAACTTGGGATTATCTAGTTCTAAAAACTTAGCATAAGATTTTAACCGAAAGTCTAACATCCACTTTGGTTCATTTTTGGCTTTAGATAATTCGATAATAAATTCTTTAGTTAATTTCTTTTGCATATCAATCACTAGTTGCCATTATATCAAAAAAATGCCTTGATAACAATTGCAAAACAGGAAAACTTTTGATATACTCTAAGTGATAATAGGGAGGATAAGAAATGGAGTTTAATGAAAACATCTTTGCCAATGTTGCTTATATTGAACATATCAAATCTCATAATCCCAAATTAAAAGATATCAAGTGTTCAGGGAAGTATTTAGAATATTTAAATGAAAAAATCGACATTTCCGAGATATATATTCAAGATATTTTAACTAACAAAATGCTGTTTGATAGTTTAGGGACTATCGAAGCCGAAGATTTTTTAACCATTATCAAGTTGCATATCGGAGCTATAAAAATTAAAGAAAAAGAACTTATATATAAGATGGGAGAAATGAAAAATGAACATGAATAAATTAATAAGTGTTACCGAATATTTTAAGTTAATTGAAAAAGCCGAAACAAATCCTGCTGAGTTTACTAATGAGGATAGAATGAAAGTTAATCAATTCGAAAATTTTATTACAACAGCAATTCAATATGAAGATACAGCAAGTGAGGCTTTAAAATCAGTTATTGCGATGTATCGGGATCATATTCGAGTTTTATATAGTACAGGAAAAGAAAATTTGGCTAATAAAATTGAAGAAAAGATGGCTGTTAGATTACCAGAAAAAGAAAATACTAGAACATTAAGTTTACCTAAAGCTGGTTATGTTAGTTCTAGCATTATCGTAGTTGTTTTATTAAATCTTGGCTTTATTATTGCTTTAACTATTTTGGGTAGTTTATAATCTAAAGCCTTTTTTATTGGTATAAATTTTTACAAAAAAAATGCCTAAGGGGCAGCGTACTTAACATACGCTTAACTTTTAGTTACCTTCCTTAGGTCTGTAGAGAATATATTAACATAAGATTAAATGAATATCAAACATCTTTAGTTAAAATTATTTAAATTTTTTGGTATGTAAAATTAAAAGCTTAATTCTAGTTTTATCTTTCTTTACTATTGCTAGTTGTATCTTCCCAATCTAAGTCTGTCAAATCTGCATTTTCCGAGTACTCATTTATTACCGATGAATCATTTACTATATTTTCTGGGAAAGTCAAAGTGCTTCTATCTAGCCTTTCTTTTGTTTTTTCTAAGGTTTCTTTGTACTGAGAAGTTAATTCTTGAATAGTTGAAGGTGATAATTGTCTTTCAAAACCGGGATTTAATTTTACTAATTGTTTTTCAACATCAAAACAACCTACTATAAACTTAGGATTGAGATAATTAATGATTTTTCCATCTTGAGTGGCTTTTTTGAGCATAAAAGCACCATACATTTCGCCATCTAAATCTCCTCTATCACCCATCATATTTATATATTCCGTAGGTATTCGGATAATAATTATTTTTTGTGAATCTAAATGTTGCCAATTATTAAATTGTTTTTTTAAACTAGCAATTGTAGGTTCAGGAAGACCAAATTCAGCATATTGTTGTTTTAACTCAGGAGTTGGTGTACTTAAGCCTACGGTTGTATAGTATAAAGAATTATCTTTGGTTCTTAAGCCTTCTTGAAAAATGGCATCAACTATTTCTTCAGAATCACCACTTCTTCCGGTTCCATGTCCTAAACACATATAGCCACTTTCTGATAAAATGGGAGCTAAGTCTTCTAGTAAAATATAATTATATTCATCTGATTTATCTAACATATAATTTACCTCTCTTATATTAATTTACCTAAGATAACTACTATAATTGAAAGAACTAAGATAATAAGCAGTTCTTTAGGTATAAATTTTCCATATTTCTTTTCCAGTTCCGTTATTTTATTTCTATTTTCTAAATTATTTATATTTTTTCCAATTATTATTTCACTGGTATTTAAATACTCATCGATATCATCTTTATAAATACTTTTCATATTTTTAGAATCGTAACCGGCATATTTTTTTGGTGGGGTAATATTAGCATAAAGATTATCTATTTTTCTTTCAAAAAAAGTTGTGCCTATCATAAATCCTAATATTAAAGTTGCTATCGGAAATAGTACAAAAGTCATACTATAGGCATATCTTACAGCTGGAACGAATACTAATAAAGTACAAATAATAATACTCGGTATCATTCCTAAAGCGAAAGTTACTTTATTTGTAATAGCATTTTTCTTTTTAATTAATCTATCATATTTTTCTGGAGCGTTTGTAATTTTTTCTTTGATTAATCGGAATACATCATCCATTTTATCATCTTCACTACTTAAATTGACTTCTATATCCATTTTATTTTCATAAATATTCATATTAATATATTGTCTAACACTTTTGGAAAAATCTCTTCCATGTTCAATCCAATAACTAAAGTCATATCTTACCCACATATCTTTAACTTCTTGAAGTCTAGTATTAAATATTGGCATAAAAGTATTATAATTATCAACGGTTATGGTAGTGTCATCATAAAAATTAAAGGTACACTTAAAAGAGGCTTCAAAATTTTTCATTGTCCAGTTTTGATATTCGCGTTCAAATTTCTCATTTTGCAATATTTCTTGATTCGAAATTTTTTTGCTTTCTAACATTTCTTCATTCATTTTTTGAAAAATATCCATTAAATCACTATCAGATATTATTTTATTTGCAACTTTTATTGTATCATTATACATTTTGAACCTCCGTTTTATTATTTTTCTTTGTTACAAAAAATACAATTTGCCACAGGAAATTTTTTTAATATCGAATTAATTTGTTCTTCTATTTGATTCATACTTATATCATTATAATTAGATTTTCTAGCGAATGTTATTTCATAAGGTTTAAATATAATAACAAAAGAGTTTTCATGTTCTACTAAATCATTTCCTTTTCCTCGTTGAAAATCCATACATAATTTAATATCCATACTAGATATATTATTTAAATTTCCATTTTTAATAGCGGTGATAAATGTTTCATAATCTTTACAAGTAATATTATTATAACTTTTTTCTCTAATATAAATTTCTAATTGTTGACCATAAGAATGTTTGTAATTGTATTCTTTATATTCTGGTTTAAACTTTTTATTTTTTTCTTCATCGGCTTCAACTAGTTTGATTAATTGCTTGTTCATACTATCACAATATTGGACTAAATATGAAACGGCTTCAATAGTTGGCAAGATGTTAGAATAATCAAATTCGTTATTAATAATAGCTTGACTTGTAAAATCATCGTTCATAATTTTTTTCTCCTTCACTGACAAGAGTATTATCTTTTTAAATTATAGCATAGAACGTCAAACTTTACACCGTTATTTGCCTTTGTTTACAGTTTTTGGCAATATATCAATTAGTTTTATTTTTATTAGCATGAACATACTTGGCTATCCATAATTCATCTTGATTTACAGGGCAATCATTATATAAATCAGTAGCTAATTCAAGAATTGTTTCTTTTAATTCTAAATTTTCTTTATAATATGTGGGAATCGAATCATAGCCTAAATATGCTCCCATAATATTACCTGTTAGAGCACCAGTTGAATCACTATCTCCACTATGGTTAACGGCACAGATAATGGCTTTTTCAAAACTATCTGAGTATTTTAGAGATGCATAAACGGCAATCGCTATTGTTTCTTCAGCAACCCAGCCTTCTCCTAATTTATCTATAGCATTTTCATCAGCCATATCTAATTTGGATAAAGAAATAGCACTATTAATGAGTTTGGTAAAATATTTTAAATCTTTCGAATATTTTTTCATATTTTTATTTACACTACTTAAAGCTGATTTAATAGAATTTATTAACTTTTCATTTTTGTAAACAATATTATTGATGATTGCTGTCATAAAATAAGAAGAAATGTGGGATAAAGGATGCCCATGAGTTAAGGCCGAGATTTTAGCACCAAGTAAATAGATATCTTCCTTACTTTTATATTGGGGATTAAAATACAAACCTACTGGAGCTACTCTCATTACACCACCGCAACCCTTACTATTATTTATGGGATTATTTATATTTTGAAATATTTCATCAGTACTTTTTGATAAGGCTTCTATACAAGTACCTCCAGGCGCTCTTTGAACATGTAACTCAGCAATATTATAAATCCAAGTAATACTATTGTATTCTTGGGGAACATTTTTATATTGAGTATAATACCAGTCTTTATATGCTAAACTGAGGTAAAATTCATATTCTTTATTTTTTCCTAACATTTGGTTTTGCGTTTGGCCATACAATAAGCCATTAGCCGTAAATAAAGTCATTTGGGTATCATCAGAGATAAGAGCTTTTCCATTATTTAAATCATATCTAGTTATCCCTAGTTGACCATATTTTCTTTTAATATTAGGTAAATACATAAATTCAACTGAAGAACCTAAGGCATCGCCAACAGCTCCACCTATTAAGCAGCCCTTAAATTGATTTAAATCTTTTAATTTATAATTATTAGTTTTTGTATACTTAAAAATTCTCATTAAATTTCTAAAAACTCTCCATATTTTATTGATTTAATGCCTATTGTATATTTCTTATTATATATAAGTTCATCGGGGTAATTTAAATCATAAGTTTTGCCATTAGCAATAATTATTTCATCATCTTTATTATCATATTTTAATTCTTCGGGAATTAAAAACATATTTCTGAAACTAAGATTGCTTTCTTTATTTTTGTATTGTTCATTAATATCAAACTTTATCACTACAGAATTATCTATTACATTTACAAAACTAGCAACTATCATTCCGTTATTTCCTAAATTAAATTTCGATGCGGGATAACAATTTCTGTTAATAAAACTTTTTATAGTTGTTTCTTCAATATTATCCTCTTCATCAGAAATTTTATAATATATTTCAACTACTACTCCTGAAGACATTTCATTTTTGGTTTCTTTAAACATTTTTATACCTCCGATTTCATTTTATATTTTTATATTTATTATTTCAATATATTCATAAAAAGGCTGTAAACTATTTATCAATTTTTTTTGGGCATAAAAAAACTAGAACTAAATTCTAGAATTTTGATTATTATTTATTTTCTACGATTAATTTAATCGCTGTTTTTTGTTCACCATTAATAGTTATATCACTGAATGCAGGGATAACTACTAAATTCTCGCCACCCGGAGCCACAAAACCTCGGGCAATGGCAATAGCTTTAATGGCTTGGTTTAAACTACCTGCTCCAATTGTTTGGATTTCTACACACTTATTTTCGCGATAAATATTAGCAATCGCTCCCGCTACTTTACTGGGATTTGATTTTGTTGATACTTTTAAAATTTCCATATTTCCTCCTCTAATTAAATCTAATTAACTATATGATTGAAATTTAAAAATAATACAAAATTAAGACTCTTCGATGAAATTTTTACTTTTATGAGGTTCTTCGGTTAATAAATCACGATAATCTTGTTGTCTTAAAGCTTCATAAACCATGATGGCAACTGTATTAGATAAATTTAAAGCCCGAACATTTTTAGTCATCGGAATTCGCATACAATGGTCAATGTATGGTTTTAAAATTTGGGGAGGAATTCCGGTACTTTCTTTACCAAAGATAAAATAAATATTTTCATCTTTATTACTATAATCAAAACTAGTATGAGGTTTATGACCATAACGGGTTAAAAAATAAAAAGTTCCTTGGTTTTTAGCAAAAAAATCTTCAATGTTTTCATAAATTGTATAAGTACATTTATCAATATAATTGACACCACTTCTTTTGATATACTTTTCTTCTAACGAAAAACCTAGAGGTTTTATTAAATGAAGTTTGGTATCGGTAGCTACACAAGTACGCATAATATTTCCCGTATTGCCAGGTATTTCCGGTTCAAATAAAACAACATTTAACAACTTACTCACCTACTTTATTAAATTCATAAATATCTAATATTTTAGCTAAATCACCCGCTAGGATAGCCTCTTTATTAAGGATGCCTTCACTCGCAATTTGACCATCCACCATATAAATGATAATTGGAAGGTCTTGAATTACATTATCTAAATTTAAATCGTGGTTTAAATTAGCAAAATAGTTCTCTTGACTTTGCATCGTTGTAGCATCAATATAGTAAAAACGGTCTTTTAAGTTGTAAGCATCGATTAAAGGTTTAAGCTTTTTTTCTAAGTTGTAAATTTCTTTATTATTAGTTTCCGAAATCATTATAAAATAACTATTTAAATCCGTATTATTTTTTATTTCAGCTATACTCGTGGCTTCTAAATTAAGTGTTTTACTTTTTAAAAGATAAGGTTCACTGTAAAGGTTAGTTTGATAATTTTTGTAAATGTTAAAAATCCAAGCAAAGATAAAAATCGTCCCTAAAACTAGGATAATAGCTAAAAGATAATTGGAAGAAGAAACAGTCTTTTTTTTATTTTTTTTCATAATTAATCACTCATTTCTATTCTAGCACTTTTTGCTAAAAAGGCAATTTAATATTTGTTAAAATTTTCCACCTATTATATATTTACAACGAAAATCTGTTATTTCCTTTTTTCCAACCAAAAAAAGCTATTAATAGCCTTTTTTCTTATAGTATTTAAATAATTCTTTGAAACGATTAAAATGAACAATTTCTCTTTGGCGTAAGAATAAAAGTACTCCTAGAACATCTTCATCGGTTGTTAAATCAATTAAGTTTTCATAAACAGCCCGGGCTTTTTGTTCGGCAGCCATGTCTTCAGAAATATCGGCAAGTGGGTCCCCCGTTACGGCAACATAAGTGATAGTAAAAGGAACGCCGGATGCATTAGATGGGTATATTCCATAACCATGTTCACTAAACATGTCACCTAAGCCAGCCGCTTTTAATTCTTCCACACTTGCATTTTTAGTTAATTGTTTAATCATCGTGGCAATCATTTCACAATGGCCAAGTTCTTCGGTAGCGATATCGTTTAATAAAGATGCTCCAACATCATCAGGCATAGAGAATTTTTGACTAAAATATCTTAAAGCCGCCGCTAATTCAGAGTTAGCCCCACCAAATTGCGTATATAAATATTTCGCCATTTTTAAATCTTTTTTCTTAATATCAATTGGATAATTAAGAGTTTTCATATACTTAAACATACATGTCACCTCCATTATCCCAAGGCCAAGGATTTTTATACCATTCATAATTGTTTGAAGATGTTTCTTCTAAACATAAAGGTCCATATTTTTTAGCATATTCATCCTTTAAACTTAAATATTTTTCGGTATAACTTTTAAATTTTTCATACATATCTCGGTCATCAGGATGTAAATCTAAATAAAGATTCAAGTCGTTAATGGCAAAACTCATTTCCATAACTTTATATAGTAATTCTTCTCTTTCATTTTTAGGGCGTAATTCACGATAAGTTAAATTTTTATAAGGAACATATTCATTAGCAAACATGTTGCCACGCATGAAGCCTTCTTTCGAAGAAACGAGTTTGTCATTCATCATAAATTTTTTATTATCCGGAAAATTTAAGTTGGATAAATCAAAAAAACTATAATCAAAATTATTTTCATCAAATAACATTTTTCAATACCTCCTAAAATAAGATATTCGCGGATTCTTATTTAGAAAAGGCGAATGACTAGTTTAGGAAAAAATAAACGACATCGATAAGATATAAAATGCCTAAGATGATGATAACAAAATTGGGAATTTTAGCAATTAGTTTTTTTAAATGAGGATAAATTAAATACATGATGATGGTACTGGCAATACCCCAGAAAAGAGTGGCTTCTAAACAATTAAAATCGTTGTATTGAAAAGTCATATTTTGATAGTTCCAATAAATAACATGCATTCTTTCAAAGATAAATAAACCACAGATGTATTCTAGAAAAGTTAAGGCTAAGGCTGATAGGAAAAAGTATAAACCGATTTCAAACCATTTTTTGAGTTTAAATTTTTTGACTAGTTTAAAGACAAAGAGCATTAAAAAGATACCTAAGCCATAGACAGTAGTCCAAGGGCCATATAAAACACTGCTATTAAAATTGGTACCTAAAAAAATAGCCCCGAGACTTTCAAACATAAAGCCAATAAAACAAAAGACTAAATAAAGTTTTACATAATACATATAATCCACCATTTTTATTGTGGTCTAATTAAGGTTATTTATGTAAATAAGAGTAAAGTTTAAACGCTTCTTACTTTATGGTGTTTTTGTAAATAATATTTACGGGCTAAATCAAAGGGAATAACACTGAATGATAAAAGGATGACTAGACAGAATTCTTTGAGAGTAAGTCCATAAGTCCGGAATAAACTTCCACCATGATAAATTAAATAAATTTGAACAGTGATAATAAAACCGATGATAAGTAAAAATATTTTATTTTGTTTGATGTCAGCTAATAAGTTTAACCTTTCGCTACGAGCATTAAAGGCATTACAAACCCCGATAAAAATAAATAAAGCAAAGTAAGCTGTCATAAAGTATTCGTAGTTTTCACCAGTTCGAATTAAAGTTTTAAATAAAGGCAATTTTAAAAATAGAATACATAAAATAGCGGAATATAAGCCGGTGATAATGATTTGATTATACATGTAACTGTTCATGATGGGCTCATTTTTTTTCTTAGGCAGTTCATACATATATCTTTTAAGGGGTGGTTCAAAAGAAAAAGCTAAACCGGCGAAGGTATCCATTATCATGTTTATCCAGAGCATTTGAATGATCGTAATGGGCGTATTAACTCCGATAAAAGGACCGATTATGGACAAGAATAAAGCACACATGTTGCAAGTTAATTGATATATAATAAATTTACGAATACTTTTAAATATAGTTCGGCCATAAAGAATGGCTTTACTGATAGAGATAATGTTATCATCTAAAATGACGATATCGGAGGCTTCTTTACAAACTTCCGTTCCACTACCCATGGCAAAACCAACATTGGCTTTTTTTAAGGCAGGGGCATCATTGACCCCATCACCAGTCATCCCGACAATTAAATCCATTTCTTCAAATATTTTAACTAACCGACTTTTGTCTTGAGGTAAAGCCCGAGCAACAACTTTGATATTTAAGCCGATATTTTTGATTTCTTCATCTGTCATTTTATTTAGTTCATCACTGGTTAAAACTAAATCATCTTTGGTAGTTAGAAGACCAGCTTCAGTCGCGATAGCAGTGGCCGTATCTTTGTGGTCCCCAGTTATCATGATGATATTAATGCCGGCATTTTTGATTAAATTAATCCCCTCTTTTGCTTCATCTCTTAATTCATCTTTGATGGCAACTAAGCCTAAGAATACTAAATCGTTTAAAGGATTATTGAAAACATTTTTTCGACTGTAAGCCAAGACTAAAACACGAATACCTTGATGAGTAAGATTATTGATTTTTTCATTAATTTTGTCTTGATTGATTAAAGTTCGTTCTTTGTTATCTTCACTTAAATATTTGGTACATTTAGTTAAAAGTTTTTCCGCGGCTCCTTTAATATAAATTAATTGGTCTTCATTATCTATTTGAGTCATGGAGTATTTATTTTGGCTATCGAAAGGCAAGTTTTGGAGAATTTTGTAATTGTTATTTTCTTTTTGACCTAAGAATTTTAATAACGCACGGTCAGTTGTATTACCGCCGATGATAGTATTATCACTACCCCACATGCTTTCGTTGTTGTAGTAAAGGGCTTCATAAATTTTAGGAGCAAACTTTTCTAATTTTAGGTTGGCATAATTTTTATAACTTTTTAAATTACCACTGATAAATTCCGATACTTCGAGTTTTCCTTTAGTTAGCGTTCCCGTTTTATCGGTTAATAAAACATTTAAACTACCGGCAGTTTCGATACCAACTAATTTTCGAACTAAAACATTATTTTTGAGCATTCTTTTCATGTTGCTAGATAAAACTAAAGTAATCATCATTGGTAAACCTTCTGGAACAGCCACGATTATGATGGTAACACTCAAGGTTAAAGCGTATAAAAGATAGTCGAACATTAAACGATAGTTAGATAAAGTTTGTAAAATGGCCGTTTTTTCAAAGTCATTAGCAATTACAATGACGGAAAAAAGATATGAAATGGTAACTAAAGCAGCACCGATATAACCAATGCGACTAATTATTTTGGCTAAGCCTCGTAAGCGTAATTTTAAAGGACTAATGGGTTCTTTTTCAGTTAGTTCCATAGCTAAATGACCATATAAAGTATCATTACCAACTTTGGTGACTTTCATTAAGGCATTACCACTATAACAAATAGAACCACGATATACTAAATTTTCTTCTTTGGGATTGTTTAAAAAGGTGCTAACTTTTTCTGTTTCCCTTGCTTCACCATTAATGCTAGATTCATCGACAGCTAATTTACCACTGATAAGATAACCATCGGCCGGAATTTTATCCCCGGTATTTAGTAAAACAATATCACCGACTACGACATCAGCAATTTCAATTTCCATTACGGTATTATCTCGTTTAACTTTAACTTTTATTTTCGCAGCTTCTTTAACTAAGTTGTCAAAAGCTGCTTCACTACCATATTCGCTAATGGTGGAAATAAAAGAAGCTAAAAAGATGGCGATTAAGATTCCGATAGTTTCAAACCAGTCAAAACTGCGAAATAGAATTACCACTTTAACGGCAAGAGCAATTAGTAAGATTTTGATAATCGGGTCGCCTAGGGATTCTAAAAGTAGATGGAGAAAGGTACTTCTTTTCTTACGAACTAATTCATTGTTTCCATGTTTTTTTCGAGATTCTATAACTTCATTTGTTGTTAAACCTTTTATGTTCATTGCTTGTCCTCCTAAAAATATATATGTAGACAAGCCGGAAATTATACGAAAGAATATTGTGAATTAGATGAGGATTTTGTTTGTTTTTAGATTTAGTTAAAATTAATAAAAAAGTGTAATATCAATTACATTTGTAATCAATTATTACACTTTTATTGTTGTAACTTTTTTAGCATTTAAGATTTGGGAGCTAAAACGATACGATATGTTGATTGATTTGTATTTTCACCAGCAGAATTTATAAAAGCAAATATATTATTTTCATTTCCAAACGTATAATATCCACCCCGCGTAATAATTGGTCTTGCAATTCCCAAAAACCAAGCTGCTGAAAAATACCACGAATTTATCCATTGACTTTGATATGTATTTTCTCTTTTAGCAAAAGGTCCTAATTCGCCAGTAGCATCACCCAATATTCTTCTAGTATAATTATTTTCAGAGGTTCCATAATTATATACATCATAATATTCTTTTTTGGTACTAGGAAAATCAATACCATCTGCTTTAGGAGTAAAAGCACCACCGTAATATTGTAATAAACCATTATATCCAGAATTACGCTCAGAATCCATACCAACGATATATTGACTATCTTCACTTATTTCTATACTCATCATATATTCTTCGGCTCCACCACTCATGTCATATATGCCAGTATAATTTCCAGTGGTACTGGCAACTACACTATTTGGATTATTATAATTATAGCTATAAGTATTATCTGATTCTGGATTTACATCTTCATAATCTTTATAATTTAAATAATCTGCTTTGGGAAAACTTTTAGCTGCATAACCAGTCACATAATTCCCACTATTATTTAACATAATTTCTGTATTACCTTTTTCAACTGTATATTTACCATATTTACTATGCGATAAATATGCTACTGCTCCCCATTCGGTATTTTTCATTAAATGACTATCTAATATAGTTTGATATTTAATACTATTTTCAAATGCATTAGACATATTTATATTTCTCCAACTATATACATTTGGTTTAATTACTATTTCTTCTGTCACAATCTTATTTGTATTTGTGACATCCTCCGCTTCTGCTTTAGACTGAGCATCTTTATATCCTGTTTCAAATTTACCAATCCATAATCCATTTACTTCAAATGAGATAAATGCTGGATGAGTCATGAAATCTCCTACTTTACATTCTCCACTATCTCCTGATTTTCCTTGCTTTCCATCTTCTGTCATTGGCGTTGTACATTCACCTTTAACACTATCTTTTGTATCTGTGGTTCCAAATTTGATTGGTATTGTATGTACTTTACTTTCATCTATAGAAGTTAAGCCTTCATATAAACCTAAATCCCATAGTTGATAACTATATTTTGGTATCCAGACAAAATAACTTTCGATGTCATCTTCGGGTATTGGATTTCCAATACCTGGGTCTTGTTTGTCATCTGCAAGTATTACAGCATTCGCCCACTCAGAATTAGCATAGTTATACCATTTCTTAGTTGTATCTGCCCTGGTTACTTTTCCATTCTCTCCAATTATAACTGGAATTAATCCTTCTCCTAATACTGGGTCTGTTCCATGTAAGATTTCTTCTGTATATTCGCCTTCTTGATTGTCAATTTCAGCTTCAATTGTTACTTTACTTTGAAATTCTTTATTCATTATTTCTTTTGATTTATCTACTTTAACTCCATCTACTGTCTCGTATAACTCTACTTCTTCTCCCATCCACATCCGTACATCGATACTCATTACTTGGTCTTTCTTTAAATGCCCTTCGTATACTTTGTAGGCTTTTGAATGATTCTCTATTATTCCTGTTGTTTCTGGATATGTTGTTAATACTTTATTTTCTTCATAATTTACTTTCGCTGTTATATATTTATCTGCTAATTTATCTTTGTTATTTAATGTTTCAATATTTACTTGATACTTTATATCGTTATCACAAATATTTTTTATTGTTACATTATATGGTTTTAATTGCTCGCCTTCACTATTTAATATGGACATGACATTGTTTAGTTGAATAGCATCAGTATCACTAAACTCCATTTCAAAACATTCACTGGCAAGACTATTTACTTCGGTTTGTTCATAACTCATTTTCCAATAAGCATAGCTCTTATTTAACAATATACCCCCCCCCCAGACACATTGTTGCTATGCCTAGAGTTAGGAGGGTATTCTTTATTATTTTATTTTTTTCTTTTTCCATTTTTTATTTTCCTCCTATTTTTCTATACCTTTATTATAATTTGGATTTCTTTCAATTACAATATCTTTATTCTATCTTTTACATTTATAATTAACTAACTGTTGTAATTTTAGGCAAAAAAATACACTAATTCTTCCTTTAAAGAACTAATGCATTTTAGTTAATTACTTATCTGTTGAACCTATTCCACCAGTTCTAATGCCACTAGCATCATCATTATCACAAATTAAATATTTTTGAAAGATTACTTGGCCAATACAATCACCTTTTTTAATTTCAATATCATGGTCTAAAACATTGTAAAATTGAAAATAAAAATGCCCATCATTGCTTTCATTACCATAGTAATCTTTATCGATAATGCCAATACTGTTAGCCATAACTAAACCTTTTTTCGGTCCTGAGCTTCGATTTACTAACATATAATATTCATCATCTTGACAATATGCTTTCAAACCTGTGGGAATAAGAGTTGGCTTAACTCCTGGTTTAAAGGCCGGGATAACTATATCTTCGGCGGCTTCAACATCATAACCAGCACTAAATTTAGTTTTTCTAACAGGGATATTTATTCCTTTATCTTCCCATCCTTTAGCAATTTCAAAACCTCTTAATTTCATCCATTTACCTCTTTCTTTTTCTTAGCTTCAATTATGTCCGAATTATCAATATATAAAACTATTTCATTATTATTCGCTAAAGTTTTGGGAACATCAATAATTCTTTGATTAGCACTACCCACATAACGTAATTTTTCTTCCGCCTCTTTTAATACAAAGCGACCATCTAATAAAACATCAATATTTTCTAAAATTCCTTGTAAATTTTTATCAGTTTTAACTTGGTCCATTAATTCTTCCCAAGTATAACCAGTATAAGACCAGATAGTTTTATTAGGATATAGTTTTTTGACATTGGAAACTAAATTTTTAATTGTCTCCCGATTCGGAATGAATAAGGGGTCGCCTCCTGATAAAGTAAGACCACTACACCAATCATTTTCTAACTCAGCATAGATTTCCTTTATAGCATCATCATCAAAATCTAAGCCATCAAATTCATCCCAAGTTAGAGCATTTTGGCAAGCAGGGCAATGATGAATGCACCCACTTGACCACAAAACAACTCTTAAACCTTCCCCATTTAACATATCAGCTTTGGTAATATTATGATACTTCATTACATAGATACCCTTTCTGAGATTTCAACCATTTTCGCTTTATTAAGTCTTGTATCACCATGAACTCTTGAATAAGATAAGTAACCATTCATTCTATCAATTTTAGTCAAATCATCACTACCACACTTTGGACAAGTATCCATATCCAATTCTTCATGACCACAGTTATTACAATAAGCAAGTGATAAATTAACTCCTTCATAGAAACCTTTTTCCATAGCTCTTTCAATATAAGTAATCATGGCTTTTTTATTATAATTTAAGTTATATCTTACATATTGAATTCGGCCACCTCTAAATAAATCCCAGAATCTATTTTCTAAGTCTTGTTTTTGAATACCATTGATATTTTCCCAAACTCCACAATGGAAAGAATTACTTACATATTCCCGAGAAGATACTCCTTCAATAATGCCATATTTCTTTCTAAATTGTTCGATTTGTAAACCACATAAATTTTCAGCTGGAGTACCATAAATAGCATATAGAATATGGTCTTCTTTCTTAAATTCTTGAATCTTTTTATTAATATATTCCATTACTTCTAAGGCAAAAGCTCCATCTTCTACTAAAGATTTACCATTATATAATTCTTGTAATTCGTTTAAAGCGGTGATGCCAAAAGATGCTGTAGATGCTTCTAATAAAGGTGCAATACAATCACCTGGTTTTAAGTTACCTTTATAGAAACCACCTTCACAGTAAGCTAAAGGATTAGTACTAGCTTTTTTCTTACCTAAATAATCATAAGTCCGAATATGAACTTTTCTAATCATTTCTAGATAATAATCTAATACTTCATAAAAATCTTTTTGTTCTTCCCGAGCTTTAGCTAAAATCATTGGTAAGTGTAGAGAAATAGCCCCGATATTGAAACGACCAATAAACACTGGTTTATCATCTTTATCAGCTGGTTCAAAGCCCCCTCTTTCAAAGTAAGGACTTAAGAAAGCCCGACAACCCATAGGACTTACAACCCGACCGTATTTTTTATACATTTCTGGAACATAGCCTTCACCAGTTAATGATAAATAATCTGGGTACATTGTTTTAGAACTACATTCAATAGCCGCTAAGAAGTTTTCTCTTAATTCTTTGCCTTCACCATGTAAATTTTTATCATATAAGAAAACTAATTTAGGAAATAAAGTTGGTTTTTTAAAGCCTTCTTTACCTTGACCTTTTTGATGGGTTTCTAAAATAGTTTTAGCAATTAATCTTCCAAACCTACTAGTATCAATTCCAAAAGTAAAGGTTACAAATGGATAATCACCACGACTAGAACCGACACTGTTTAATTTATATTCAATGCCTTGATATCCTTGTTCACATTCTCTTCTTGTTTTTTTCCAAGCATATTCTTTAGCTTTTTCTTCTAAAGCATCATCGCCTTTAATATCTAAATATTCTTGATAATATTTATTATAAGTTTTTTCCGCATAAGGTGCTAAAATCGTATCAACCTCTGGAACCGTAAATCCTCCATATTGCATTGCAGCCGTACTAATGATAACATCGCCCATAACATCAAAAGCTGTATCTAAGGTCTTTGGCTCATTATACCAAAGATTACCCATTTCAAAACCGCCTTTCATGATATTACCAACATCACATAAGCAACAGTTCATAGTATCGCGGCGCGCTGACATATCATGAATATATATATAACCATCTTCACAAGCTTCAACTTCGGCACTAGTTAAGAAGAATTTTTTATACAGTTCCTTATTTAAAGAACCATAAACTAAACTTCTTTGGGTAGCTACTAAAGCACTATCTGTATTGGAATTTTCTTTATCACCAATATAATTAATAGCTTGGGCTTTTTTATAAACTTTATCTAAAATATGGACAAATTCATTTTTATAGTTCCGATATTCCCGATAACTTTTAGCTACTAGTGGATTAATTTGTTCCAAAGCGGCTTCCACACAGTTATGCATTTGTTGAACTTCCGGATTAGTTGTTTGGGTTTCTAAAAGGGCTAAAACAATCGTAACAACTTCATCTTCAGCTTCTGGGGTCAATTTAACCATAACTCTTTCAGCGCTTTTTCGAATGGCAATTTTGATTTTCTCGGGGTCAAAATCTTGTTCGTTACCATTTCTTTTAATAACTTTTATTTTTTTAGCAAATGCTGCTTCTTTTTTATTCATAAACTTCACTCCTCTACCTTTTTATTAAAACCATTTTATCACTTCTATTTTGTTATTTTTGTTGCAATTGCAACAAAACATTTTTTTTGTTATAATTTTTTTAAGTAGACAAAAAAGAGGTCCTAAAATATGCAGAATTTAAGCCAAAAAAAAATCAATGATTTACAATTCAAAGTCATGTCAAGCTGTGTCAATTCTCGAATGGCTAAATTTAAAGCTGGGGAATATATCACGAGTTTTGGCCTAAGACAAAAGACTTTAGGCTTAGTTATATCTAAAAATCTCGGTATAATACTCTTATAAGATAATAAATATATCAGATGTACAAATGATTAAAAATCATAATTTAATTTTAAGCAATAAAAAAACTCTTAAATGAGGAATTTTAAAGTTATTCACATCAATTTAAAAGCATTTTTTTACAACTAATTATAATGCATTTTTGCATCTTTTAAAGCATTATCTTTTTTGGTTCATTTCGTTTTCTTGTACCCATTGGTCAAATTCTTCTTTTGTTTCTGGTAAAGGGTTGGGTATATTTGATAAATTTAAATCATCTAAAGAAGCTGACAAATCTAAATCTTCGGAAACCCTTTTTGGCCCATTTATTTCTTTTAATTGGTCAACATTTGTAAATGAAGCACTACTTTCATTTTCAAATATTTTCTTCATTTTATTTAATTCTTCTTTATTTAATTTTGATAAATCATAATCCATATGCTAAATCCTCCTTTTGCTGTATATATTACACTAATTTTAATCATTTGTAAATATAAAGTTTTTTTGAGTTTAGGTATTTTATGAATTTTTTTGTTAAATCAACCTTATTTTATATATGATTTAAATAATAAATAAA
>CANQGB010000007.1 GCA_947600335.1 uncultured Bacilli bacterium
CTGGGGGGGGGGTATATTGTTAAATAAGAGTTATGCCTTATATGAAACAAAAAAAGATTACAATGTAATCAAAGGAGAGGTCCCTGATTTTGGATATGATGTCAAGTTGGCCATCATGGTCGATGGGACTAAGAAGACAGATATGCCAACAAGTCCGTTAGCGAGCAATGGCAAATATTACAAAGTAGATGTAAGTTGTACAAGTAGTAAGACACAAGGCTTATGGGATTATAATGCCTGGAGGTTGAACTTAGATTACATAGAGAGTAATAGTAAATGTACCTTAACATTCACCTCAAGTATGAGTAAAGAACAATACGATGAATATATTAAATCAGGAGTAGCCTTAAGAAGAAATACCTATCGTGGCAAAGATATAACATCTTTATGGCAAAGTGGCGACTTATATACGCAAATAAGCAATGGAACATTCGCGGATATTTATGTTGGCGATTATATAATAAGCAATACAAATGATGCTTTTGGTAAAAAGATAGTATGGTTAATAGCGGATTTAGATAATTATTTAGGAACTGGTGATCAAGGGGATGGGTTGACGCAACATCATGCTACAATTATTCCGGCATACAAGTTACAAAATAGTCGAATGAATTCAACTACTACAAGTGTTAATGGATATTATGGAAGCGAAATGTATAAAACCACCTTGCCAAAAGTATTAAGTACCTATATTGAGCCAGACTTTACAAAAAATAATGTAAGTCATGTCATTTCATATCGAAATTTAGTGTCATATCAAATGGATGCAGAACTGCCAAATCAATTTAAAACAGAATTAGGAGCTAGTAAAGATTGGAGATGGGATGATCGTAAATTAGATTTAATGAGTGAAATGAATGTATATGGTGCACCTATTTGGAGTAGTAGTGGTTATGATATCGGAATAGATAGCAAACAATATGCGATATTTCAATTAAGACCAGAGTTAGCTCATCAAGATTTAGAGGGCAATAACTATGATTATTGGTTAAAAGCAGTTGCCACTTATAAACGCTTCGTTTATGCTGCTGCTACTGGCGGTGCATTTCCTCAAAACGCTAACTATGAAGATGCTAGTATTCGTCCTCGCTTCCTAATCGATTAACAAAAATTCTTGCATGATAAGAATAGTTGTGCTAAATTAATAGTATAATTTATTTAGTGAAGAAAAATAAAAAGTAGTTGCTAGAATTAATTACAAAGAGAATTCATGGTAGGTGCAAATGAATAATTATCTAGTAATGAATTACATATTTGGAGCTAAATCGGTAACGCGTTATAGTAAAAGAGCATGGTTATAAATCATGAATTAAGGTGGTACCGCGATTAAATCGTCCTTTAGGATATTTAGTCGCGTTTTTAATTAAGAGGAGGAAAAAACATGAAATTATCAGAAGATTTAATCTGGCGAGGATTAATTAAAGACATATCTAGTCCTGAATTAATCGATAAATTAGATAATGAAAAAATAACTTTTTACTGGGGAACAGACCCAACCGCAGATAGTTTACACTTAGGCCATTATAGTTCCTTAGTTACGGCGAAAAGACTTTTTAAATATGGGCATCATCCTATTTTGTTAGTTGGTGGAGCTACTGGTTTAATCGGGGACCCACGACCAACGGCGGAAAGAGAAATTATAGCGAAAGAAACTTTGAATAAAAATCTTTTAGGAATTCAAAAGCAAGTTGAAAAAATCTTTGAAGGTCAAGCTGAAGTTGTCAATAATTTTGATTGGACGAAAGATTTTAGTTTTTTAGATTTTTTACGCGATGTTGGTAAATATATTAATGTCAATTATATGTTAGACAAAGATATTATTCGACGTAGATTAGAAACCGGTATTACTTTTGCAGAGTTTTCTTATACATTAATTCAAGGTAACGATTTTTTACATTTATTTGAAAACAAAAATTGTATCTTACAAGTTGAAGGTTCCGACCAATGGGGAAATATTACAACAGGTATCGATTTAATCAAAAAGAAATTAGGCAAAACTGCTTATGGTTTTACAATGCCCCTTATTTTAGATGCTAATGGTAACAAGTTTGGTAAAAGTGAAGGTAATGCTTTATGGTTAGATATTAATAAGACATCTGCTTATGATTTATATCAATACTTAATTAATACCGATGATAATAAAGTTATTGAATATTTAAAAGTCTTTACATTCTTAACTAAAGAGAAAATTGAGGACTTAGAAAAAATAAATCAAGAGCATCCGGAAAGAAGAGAAGCCCAAATTGCTTTAGCACGGGAGATAATTACTGATTTGCATGGTTCTGGTGAATACGAAAAAGCGAAAATGATGAGTCAAGCTTTATTTAGTGAAGATATTACCAAGTTAAGTGCGCAAGACATTTTAAACTCTTTAAAAGATATGCCCAAATTTAATTTTCAACTTAATATTAACATCGTTGATTTATTAGTAACCAATAACATTTGTACAAGTAAACGCGAGGCTAGAGAAATGATAACGAGTGGTGCTATTGCCCTTAATAACCAAAAGATTCAAGATTTAGACAAAACTATTAACGCTGAAGATACTATCGATAATCAATTAATCATTATCAGAAAAGGCAAGAAAAAATATTATTTAGGTCTTCTAGGCTAAATAACTTTAAAAGGGATTTCTTTTCACATACATTATGGGTAGAAGGAGGAACTTTCTATGTATAATAATTATCAATATGGTTATCCCTACAATGGTGAACGGCAATTTGTCTTTCCTTTCTTAGTAGGAGCTTTAGCTGGTGGAGCAGCTGTCGGTTTAACGCGACCACGTCCAATTTATAATGTGGCTCCCAATTATGGGGGAGGATATTACCCTCGATCAAATCCGGTAGGACCTTATGGCTATCAATCATACTCTTATTATTTTCCTTATGGTAGATAAGAATCCTAATCCAGGATTTTTTTAAATGCTTAAAATAATACCCATCAGAATAAAATAAATAATCATATTTGAACCACCATAAGACAAAAAAGGTAAAGGAATTCCCATGATAGGTAGTAGTCCTAAATTCATGCCAATATTTTGAATTTGTTGAAAGATAAACATGATTAAAAAGCCATTGATTAAAGATTGATATGGGCTTTTTTTCAAATTAAACAACTTTTTTATAAAATAAATATCGAGTAATAAATAACAAAGCAAAATGACTAGGGAACCTCCAAAGCCCCAGATAGAAGTACCTAAAGTAAAAGCAAAATCTGTTGGAAATTCAGGAACATATAAAATATCTTTTTTAATGCCATGTCCCCATAAATAAGCATTTCCTAAACTAATTAAAGCATTGTTTAATTGCATACCACTACCATTTTTAAAATTAATTAATCTATCCATACGATAAAAGAAACTAGTTCCAATCAAATCGATTAATAAATCTTGCTTGTTAAAATATAAATAACCAAACGAACCTAGTAAAATGATAATGAGCATTCCTAAAAGAATAAACCATCTTTTTTTAATATTAGAAAATAATAAAACACCTAGTAAAATTCCTAAATATATTATAATTGCTCCCGTATCTGGTTCTAAAAAGACTAACAAAGAGGGAAGGAGCACAATTAATAAACTTTTTAACAAAAACAATCCTTCCTTCGTTTTAGTCCTTTTAAAATCTGTTGCGACTTTCGTTAAATATAATAGAATACTTACTTTAGCAAATTCACTAGGTTGAAAGTTAAAAAAATAAAAATTAAACCAGGCTTTCGCTCCATTGATTTCTTCACCGACAAATAAAACTAAAATTAACAGAACTAGAGAAAATAAGTAAAAATAAAAACTGTAATTCAATAAAAACCGAATTTTACTTTTTTGAATAATTACCATTAAAATATAACCTAATCCAAACCATAAAATTTGTTTAAATAAATGATAACTATAAATACTACTTACAAACTTAGCTTGATACATGATAAAAAAACTACCAATCATTATAATTGTTAGGGGAATAAATAATAACAGATTTTCATTCTTTAAAATGTTCTTCATATTCTTATTATGCAACAAAAATAAATAATAATCATAAAATATAACGAGGTGAACTATATGCACAAAGACCTACCCAAAGTTTATGCTGTACCTATTAATAAAAAGCTAAATAATAATGAAGAAACTTATTCTAGTTTAGAAAGAAAAACTATGCCCAAAGAAGAACATGTTATTTCCACTCGAGAAATAAATCAAATTTTTAATGCCAAAGACCATGTCTATAAAAGTAAATTAGAAATAACTACTAAAACCGAAACTAAAATCTATGAAGTAGTGGGGTTGTCTCATGAATCTCTTCTTACTTTAGATGGTAAGTTAATTAAACTAGCTGATATTATAGAAATAAAAAAAGTGTCCTAAGACACTAAATTATTTCATCGATGTATTTTTTTAATTGGCGGGCATCTTTCCCAAAGATAATTTTTAATTGATTATCAATCTCGACAATTCCTTTGGCTCCTAGTTTTTGAATGGCATCTTTATCAACTTTAGATACATCCTTTAAAGTAACTTTAAACCGCGACATATTGCATTCAGCATTGATAATATTATCTTTTCCCCCTAAGTAGCCAATTAATTTATTAGCTTCAACACTGAAATCTCTTTTCATTAATTTTAAGACAATTAAGGAAATAATTATTAAAACAATCAGTATAATTCCATATTGTAATATTGTATTCATTTATCTCACCTATAAAGATTATACAACAAATATTAATATTTTAAAACCTTTTATAAAGTAGAACTATTTTTCATAAATATCATAAATTATTAATGAGAATACATGAAAGGGTGAATAATATGTGTAATGAAAATCAAAACCAAAATGAAACAAGTTGTATCGCAGAAATATTAAATGTAATATTAGTTCTTCAACAAAACGCTTGCCCAGAAAATTGTTTAGATTCTTGCGATAGACCAATGCTTGGCGGCGGACCTAATTGCTTAATATGTAATACTAGACCTATAATGCTTTATACTTGTTGTGGAAATGGAACTCCATGGAGTATGCCAACAACTAAGGATTCAACAGCTACTTGTACAGAAGCAACAGCTACTTGCTCAAATGTATTTAGAGTTGAAAAAGTTGATGGTAATTGCTGTACTTGTCGAGTTTTAGCTGATAATCCAGACCCAACAAGCTTAAATCCATATATTGCAACGAATTCTTTCTTTACTATTAGTTTAAATTGTATATGTTGCATTAGATGTTTAACTGATACTTTTGTCGAATGTGTTTAAAGGCCTTTAGGTCTTTTTTTTATAACAAAAAAACTATCCGTAGATAGCTTAATGTATAGATATATTATTCTAATTATTATAAAGACGATAAAAATTAATAGTGGGTAAATTTCCTAATCGGACATTATATTTATAAGTTCCTAAGCCGGGACTAACATAAAGATTTGTTCCATTATCTAAAATATAGTGTCCTTTATAAAACTTATCAACTTCTTCTTGCCTTAAAAGACTAAAACTACCTAACTTAATTAAACCACCTAAACTGTGACCACTTAAAATAACATTTATATCATAATCTTCAGCTTCATAACTAATGGTTGGTTCATGAGCTAAAAGAATTTTAAAATAATCATTAGGTTTTTCTTCTATATCCAAAGCAGTAGTTAAATCATCTTGATTTTCACTTATTGAAGATACTCCGACAAACATTAAAGGCTCTTTACCCTTAATATATAATAAATCATTGCTATTATCTAAAACGGTAAATCCAGCATCGTTCATAATTTCTAACACTAAATTTCTATCAATATAATCGCTATCACCCAAAATGGCATATTTACGATATTTAGCTTGAATATTTCCTAAATTATTTTTTATTCCTTGAATATCTTCTGAATTTATCTTAATAAAATCATCTAATAAATCACCCGTAAAGACAACAACATCGCAATTTAAATTATTAATTTTTTTCGTGATTTTTTCTAAATCTTGATTGAATATTGTTCTGCCAAAATGGATATCCGAAAATTGGGCAATCTTTAAACCATTAAAATTTTCTGGTAATTCTTCATCAATGATAGCTTGTTCTTTAATCGTTACTAGATTAACTTCCACTTGAAAAATATATAAGCAAAATAAACCGATAATTAAAACTATCGTAATAAATATTTTTAAACCTAATCTTTTTTTAGGCTGTGTTTCTATTTCAATTTCATTTTCATTAGTCATAAATCTAACCCCTTTATAACAAACTTGATAAAATAATTAAAATAACTGACCAACTATTGTGGAGCATATGTGGAATAATGGTTGCAAAAATGTTATCAGTTTCATAATAAGCTTTAGCAAAAAAGAAACCTAAAGCTCCATAAGGAATAATAAATATCCAATCTTTTAAATGTAAGATAAAATTACTTACAGTGTACTCATCTAAACCACTAATAATATGTAAAGCCCCAAAAATTAAAGCCGAACTAATCACATAAGGCCATTTTTTACTAAAACTTTTTCTCAAGGCATATCGAAAAATAATTTCTTCTAAAACTGGTCCAAAAATTATAATAGTTGGAATCATATAAATAGGTGTTTCAAAGATACTTTGGCGAGTAAGTTCCTCATTCGTGGCAATTCCACCCACAATCGAAGTTGCAATTATATTACTAATAGCCATTACAACTATTCCATAAAACCAATAATTAAGTCCAATATTTAAAATTTTACGGTGATTATTTTTAAACTCTTTAAATTGCTTCCATAAATCTTTGTGAACAATTAATATAATTATTAAGAAAGTAAATAAATAAACTGCTAAACGCGCTAGATTACTAATCCAATAATTTTCGCTTAAAATAAAATTCTTAAATAAACTAGCAAAAAAAAGAGGACAAATAAAATAATATAAAAAAAATAATAGACAACTTAATAATAAGCCGTAAGCTATTTTTTTTACTTTCATTATTCAATATACCCCAAAGACTTTAATCTTTCAACTAAATTAGATTTTGAAACTGAACCATTAATTCTATTTAAAGAAGTAGTTTCTTCCCCATTTTTATAAAAGATAGAGGTAGGGGTTCCTGTAACTTTTACCATATTGGAAAAAGTTTTAGCATCCTCACTATTTAAATTAGTTAAGTTAATAACAAATGCTGGAAAATTGTATTCCTTTAAAGCACTTTCTAACTCTGGTAAATATTGTTCACAATGCGGACAACCAGTTTGACTAACAACTAACATAAAACTTTCTTTATTATTAATCTTTTCTTGTAACTCTGATACCGAAATATAATTAAGTTTTGAATCATCTTTATTAACAAAAATAATAACTAACGAAATACCTAAAATAACTATTAAAAATGTAATTAAAAACAATTTCCAATTTCTAAAAAAACTTTTCATAACTTTTCACCATCTTAATCTTATCATAATTAAACCAAACTAGCCATAAAAATATTGTTAATTTTAAGAAAAAATACACTAAATATTTGTCTCATGGAAGGTTATATAAAGAACTAAAAATTGAAGCTTTTTTCATCATATCAATAAAGAATAAAACAAAAACAATTATATTGCTAACCATTTTGGCGGCGCCGCCAAAATGGTATAAAAGCGTAAATAATATTGTTGATCGTTTTGTTAGCATCGACAAAACGATAGATTTTAAAATAATAATATTTTCTGACTTTTTTCGCGTTAAAAAAGTAGCATAATGAGAATGAAAAGTCAGGAGGTTAAAAATGAATCAAATTAAAGAATACAATGAAACTATTTTTGAAAGTATAAAACACATTAATGAGTATGGTAATGAATATTGGTACGCTCGAGAGTTAATGATGGTACTAGACTACAAAGAATGGCGAAAATTTGAAGGAGTAATAAATAAAGCTAAAGAAGCATGTTTAAATAGCAATATTACTATTGCTGATCATTTTGTCGGCGCCGACAAAATGATAGAATTAGGAAAAACAGCAAGAAGAAAAGTTGCTGAATATAAACTTTCTAGGTATGCCTGTTATCTTATTGCTCAAAATGGAGATCCTAGAAAAGAAAGTATAGCTCTAGCTCAAACATACTTTGCGGTTCAAACAAGAAAACAGGAAATTTCTGAATTGGAATATAATAATTTATCCGAAGATGAAAAGAGATTTTATCAAAGAAAATTAACTAAAAAAGGAAATTATTCATTAAATCAAGCTGCCAAAAATGCAGGTGTTAAGAATTTTGATAGATTTCATAATTTTGGTTATCAAGGTTTATATAGTGGTGAAACAGCAGACGATATTGCTAAAAGGAAAGAACTAAGATATCGAGAAGACATTTTAGATAATATGGGTAGTGAAGAACTAGCAGCAAATTTATTTCGTATTACCCAAACAGAATCGAAATTAAAAAAAGATAATATTAAAACCGAAAGTGATGCAAATTATGCCCATTATACTATTGGAAAGAATATTAGAGAAGTTATTGCCAAAAACGGTGGCACAATGCCGGAAAAATTGCCTACACCTGAAAAGAGTTTAAAAGAACTAGAAAAAGAAAGAAGAAAGCAAGAAAAGATTGAAATGAAATAAATTAGAATTTTCTTATTTCAACACATTGAAAAAGTAATAGATAAAGATAAAAATCTTGCAAGAGTAATGAGTTTATTTATAACCATTTTGCCAACGTCAGGAAAATGGTATAAAAGTGTGAATAATATTGCTGATCATTTTACCAATGTCGGTAAAATGATAGATTTTAAGAAATAATAATATTTTCTAGCTTTTTTGGAAAGTATAAAACACATTAATGAGTATAGTAATGAATATTGGTATGCCAGGAAACTTTCAGAGGCATTAGATTATAGCGATTGGCGCAACTTTTTAAAAGTTTTAAATAAAGCAAAAGTAGTTTGTAAAAAATCAGGATTAAATGTAGATGAACAACTCGTTGAAATTAACAAGTTGTCGAAGAGAAACAATTATGCTACTTTCCATTTTCAAACTTTTAAAATCATGATTTTATTAATATTTACCATTCATACGTTTATCCCATTTGATTTCAATTTGTTCATTTAATGTGAAAAAATCGTAAAAAATATTGTTTTTTGAAAAAAATAATGTATAATATCATTCACAAATGTGAAAAATTGTAATATAATAATATCACAATAGAGGAGGATATATAATGCTAATTGGATTTAAAGTTAAGAATTTTAGGTCATTTAATGACATGCAACATTTTTCAATGGTTGCTGGTAAAACGAGAAATTTCTTAGATCATATAGCAAATATTAATAATTTGAAAATATTAAAATTTAGTTCGATATATGGTGCTAATGCCTCTGGAAAATCAAACCTAGTTTTAGCTATTGATTTAGGCAAAAAAATGCTACTTAATAATATTCAAGGTTTGTTTTCAAATCAATATTTTAGGATAAATGAAAAAAATAAAGAAATACCTTCTTATTTTGAATATGAAATTGCCAAAAATAATAAATTATATTCATATGGATTTGAAGTAAATATTAATAAGAAAGAAATAGTTTCAGAGTGGCTTATTGATATGACCAAAAATAATCAATTTGTGATATTTGAAAGAGATGTTATTAAAAAAACTATTAAAACAGATTTAAAAATAAAAGATAAAACTGATTCAAATAGATTCGACGTTTGTAAGAGTGATATATTAAATAATAACAAAATCTTTTTTCTTACAGAAATGACAAGAAGAATCCAAATGAATGATGTAAAAACTTCTTCTTTTATTGACTTTGAGAATGTTTTTGACTTTTTTCTAAATGATATGCAATTAGTATTGCCTAATCAAAATAGAGAAATTAAATTTAATTATTTTTCCCAATTTAAAAGTGATATTAAACCTTTATTAAAAATGCTGGGGTTAGATATTGATGATTTATTAGAATGTGAATCTAATATGTCAGAAATTAAAGATAGACTTTCTCCATCTGAATATAATAGACTTACATCTGATATCAATCAATTAAGCAATAATGTGTCTAAATTTGATATAACTTTAAGAATTGAAAATTGTATATATACAATAAGTAGCAATAATAAAGATGAAAATCTTAATGTAAAAGTTATAAAAATATTACATACTAATTCTAATACATATTTTGATACTTATGAAGAATCTGATGGAACACTTAGAATTTTAGAATTAATTGATATATTATTATCCAATAATAAAGTTTTTATTATTGATGAGATAGATAGAAGTTTGCATCCATCTCTCACAGTTAGATTTGTTAATTGCTTTTTAAACTTATTAAAAAATAGAAATATTCAATTAATAATTACAACACATGAATCTAGGTTATTGAGTTATAATGTTTTAAGAAGAGATGAAGTGTGGTTTTCGGAAAAGAGAAAAGATGGATCAACAAAATTATATTCATTAGAGCAATTTAAAGATGACGCTAGATTTGATCGAAAAATAGATAAAGCATATTTAGATGGAAGATATGGTGCAGTTCCCATTTTTATAGATTTTCCAAATGCCTAAGTATTTTTTAATATATGAAAGTGAAATAACTGAACCAATGTATTTTAATGGTATTATAGTTAATAGAAAAAACAATAAATGCAGTGAAAACAATATTAAATTATATGTAAGTAATCCATGCTTTGAAGCATGGTTATTAATGCATTTTGAAGAATTTGATAATTTAGATTTTGATAAGTTGTTAGAAAATAAACGAGTGAATTCAAACAAGAAATCAAGAAAATATTCCGATAAAATGCTTTCTGAAATAATAGGCTATGATAAATCTAATTTGAATTTTGATATGTTTGTCAACAAGATTGATGATGCTATAAAACGCGAGAAAAATTATTGCGAAAATGTAGAAGAGCTTAAAGATAAAATTGGTTCCAATATTGGTAAAAATATGAGAAATTAGATGTAGTAATGCATCTTTTTTAATGAGAAAACAAAACCAATTATATTTATAACCATTTTTCCCAAGTGGGAAAAATGGTATAAGAGCGTGAATAATATTATCTATCATTTTGTCGGCATCGACAAAATGATAGAATTAGGAAAAACAGCAAGAAGAAAATAGTAATTGGGAAAATAAATTTATTGATAACGTTGCAATAGAGTTAAAAATATCTTTTCCTAATTTAAAAGGATTTTCGGTTCGTAATTTAAAATATTTTTTTATAATGAATATAAAGATGATAACGATGAATTTGTGCAACTGGTTGCACAATTACCTTGGAAACATAATATTACTTTAATGCAAAAAGTTAAAGATAAGGAAATACGTAAATGGTATATGCATAAATGTCTTGAAGAAGGATAGTCAGATAGTATTTTAATTTATCAAATAGATACGAATTTATATAATAGGCAAGAAAAAGCAATTAAGCATAATAACTTTAGTATGACCTTAAAAAAGAATAGTGATCTTGCAAGCATTATAATGAAAGAACCTTATGTTTTTGATTTGATTGAATTAACAGAAGACTATAATGAAAAGCAAATAAAAAAGGAAGCATTTTTAATTAATTTATTGCTTCCTTTTTTTGTTAACAATTACTTAGTGCTTAGGTCACTCCTCAGTGTTGCCTTATCCTTTAAGTAATGGTTTTTATCCTAACAAAATTATAGCATAATTTTCAATAAGACATTTTTACTTAAAAGTCACATTAATACTTGCTTGATTCCAATTAATTCTTGCAATTAAGGCAACTATGTGTTAAACTCATCTTAGATATTTAGGTTGGTGGATTAGATGAAAAAGATTAGCATTTTGATATTAGGGCTGATTACTATTTTAACTCCTCAAAAATTTGT
The DNA here is from genome assembly GCA_947600335.1 of uncultured Bacilli bacterium. Taxonomy (GTDB): domain Bacteria; phylum Bacillota_I; class Bacilli_A; order RF39; family UBA660; genus MGBC108787. The sequence continues at coordinate 11,762 of CANQGB010000007.1, forward strand.
CTATGCTGAAAGTAGTTGTAGTTACAGTGAACAAGTTGAATTTAATAATTTAGCGGCTAATGTTCAAGGAACCTATGAAGCAGTTGATATTTATAATGGCAAATCCATTAATGTTGATAGTGAAGATGAAGAGGAAGTTGATAGCTATGTTCGAGGCCTGCGTATCAGTATATTAAACATTACTGATGACATATACATAAAATTAATAGACAGCAATTCAAAAAATGAAAGAACGTACTATTATAAAGATACTAATGATGGTGTTTTAACATTTGATGTAAGTGATGTTTTTGCAGTAACCGAATATACTGTAGAAGTATATGCTAACAAACACAGTTGTGCTGGTGAATTGTATCGAACATTTACGTTTACAACACCTAGATATAATTATTACAGTGCTATGGACATTTGCAAAGATAACCCTGGATTCTATTATTGCCAAGAATTTGTTCAAAGTACTGAAATAGGAATTGATAATTTTTATAATATGTTAGAAAATTATGCAAAAGAAGAAGAACAAAAGCAAGAAGAAGAAAATAAAAACTTATGGGATAAAATAAAAGATTTTTATAAAGAACATACTGTTGCGGTTAATATCGGAGCCAGTGTTCTAGTAATTGTGGGGGTTACATCTACTGTGATACTCGTTAAAAAGAGAAGGAGTAGAGTGTTATAATGAAAAAAAATAAAATAATATTAAGCATAATAACAATTTTAACTTTAATACTAAGTAACGATGTTAAGGCTTATAATGCTACAGGTGTTATGGGTTCTAAAAACGATAGTAGAGGAATTTATTTTCCAAATAATAGAGGAAAATCATATTCTGATAGGGATTTTGCTATTCAATTTGGTGGGAAAACCTATACAGCCTATTGCTTAGACCCTGGATATAACTTTAATTCAGGAAGCGTTCCAATGAACTGTGAACCAGTTGATGGAAACAATCGTAAAACTGCTGGTATGGTATGGTTAATTAATAATTTATCAGGTGACCATGTAGTTGATATGTTGGCGATCCGGATGGCTGCTGTTTATTTCGATTTTCATCAAACATCAAGAGATGCTGGATACCAAATTTTAATTTTTATGGAAGAAATGGATAGAGCTCTTGCTGAAGAAAAAGCTGAAAGAGAATGGCGTGCAGAAGGAGATTCATTACTATCTAGTGGCGATAGTAATGGAGCTCAATATCTTTATGATAGGGCTGATGAAGCTAGAAGAAACGCTGAAGATGCTCGTGAAAATGCTAGGTCATCATTAAATGCTACTACTAGTGCTGGAGAAGAAACAATTACACGAGCATACAATATGGCAAGACAAGCTATTGATCATATTAATGATACTTATGACAATAGTGCAAACAGTCAAATACATGCGACAATAACAAAAGAAAGCTCTACACCAACAGATACTTATTATACTGCTGTTTTAAATGTTCGAGTATCTGCTAGCAATGCTTCTATTGATGAAAGTGCAATAAAATATGAATGTGAAAATTGTGAGGTTGTAAACGTTTCAAGATTTGGAGAAATGTCTGCTTATAATCCATTTGAAAATTATCAAAATGCCGTTGTTACCCAAACAGTAACTGTTCGTGTTACAAGCCCGAATTGTTCATATAAGCTAAAAGTGAAATATGACGATATGCTTGAATCTAATAAAAATATCGCTTATGTTTGTTATAATAATGATCCACAATTACAACATTTACTTGCGGTTATGCCTGACAGTTTAGCTAGTCAAACACCTGGCGCTGATATTGGTGAATTTGCAGAAACAATAACATCAAATTTTGGTGGAAATTATTTTCAAAATTTTTGTACTAATCCTGAAGAACTAGAATGTACTCAACATACAGCTTATAATAAGGACCCATTCTGTGATGATGCAAGCGACCAAAATATGAATATTGCTGCTCCAACTGATATTAAAGCTTGTATTTTAAAAGAAGAAGATGAAGCTAATAACTCATATGCAATGGCAGGTTTTGAAACAAATAAATATTGTTCAGTTTATTGTAAAGAAGACTATGAAATGACTATGCCAGGTGCTAAATATACAACTAGTGGAAGATATTTTGAAACAAAAAATGTTTTAGTTAAAGGTACCAAGACATGCTACACTAGTAGTCCAAATAGTATAACCAACGATAAGATAACAAATATAGATATCGATCAGTTTATTGATGATATAATATCTCAACAAAAAGACTTGGTTAATAAATTTAATAATTATTTATTACAAAAAGCTAAAAGAGATAATAAAGATAATGTAGACGTTTCATCATCGGCAGATTGTAGTGGACATTCAGATAATTGGTACAAATTAAAATCATTCCATTATACTGTTAAAAATATATCATGCGATGAAAAATCTGGTAAATGTACAGTAACTGATGCCGATGCTGTATATGCTGGAGGCGATGGATGGGGAACATCTCATAGTTTAAGCTATCCATGTACAGAATATGGCGGATATAAAGCTGATGGCAGTAGAGAATGTTTAAATAATACATGTTCAGATAGTCCAACTACTGTATCAGAGCCAGATTGGGATCAACTTGTAGAGAATGCTAAGTCAGCAGTTGTATCAGCTAATGATGTAATTAAAGCAACTATCACAACATTTAGTAAGTGCTATAATTGGGAAACAGATTATTGCTTTAATCCAGAAGTAGATTTTGATTATCAAGAACAATACAATACAAGCATTAATTACCAAAAAGTCGGTGGAAGTGTAACTCAAAATGCTAAAGTCGAAGGTAACCAAAATAAAACAATTGATAATAACTATACAACATCAACTATGGAGGCAAATGAAAGTTATGATTACTTGTCATCTAATGGTGAAAGTATACAATCAAATAATAAAGCTACTGATATTTCTACTTTATATACACATATATATCATTTAAAGAAAACCGCAGATGGTGAAGCCGAATTTAATAACAAACAAAATTTTCAAACTAATTATCCACATGGAACAATTGATACTATAGCCGAAGGTGCAACTCCTCGAGAAAATTATTCATATTTAGGTGCGAAATTCCCTGTAGCATTAAAAACTGAATTTGGTGTTTACAACTGGGTATTAAGTTTCAAAAATATTGGTCAATATATGGATAGATGTAGTTATGGCAGATTGAATGATGTAGTAAAAAAACTAGATAATAGTCTAGATACTGATATTGGTTATGTATGTTTCTATGTAATTGATTGTCCTGATTGTGATAGTACTTGTTCTTGTCCTGATAATCCAAAAGATGGTTATACTTGCTATGAAGAAGTAATCAATGGTGAAAAACTTTGTAAAATAACAAATGTAGACTGTGAAGGCGATGAATGTTATCCTACAGATGATGAATGTGTTGGACCAAATTGTGATCCTGGTGATAACGATGATGAGTGTGTTGGACCAGATTGTGATCCTGGTGATAACGATGATGAGTGTGTCGGTCCAGACTGTAATCCTCCAGATACTCCATGCGAGGGACCTGATTGTGATGAGGGTTGTGAAGGACCAAACTGCCATTATGATCCTTGTGAAGGCCCAGAGTGTGAGGATGAATGTGTCGGTGTTGGATGTAATTTCTGTACTGATGGCGAATACCCATGTATTGTTACAACTGATGAAAAATATACTTACCGTGCTATTTCTTTAACTGATGTATTCCCTAATAATCGAACAATCGGTGCTAACTGGCGAAATGAAAAAGGTTCTAAAGCTACAACTGAAATTGAAAAAGATGGCGAAAATGCTTATATTAATGCTAGTTATTCATTTAAATTAACAGCTGAAAATATGCGTAATATTCGTATGAGTAATGCCGAAATCGGTGGCTTTGTCGATTATAACAATATTAAATACGAAGATTTTAACGGCTATCAAAATTTCTTAGCTAAATCCAAATTCATTAGAGAAGGTAAAAATTCTAGAAATAATTTCTTCTCAGAATTAAAATATAGCGATTCATGGACCGTTTATTCAGGTACTATAAATACAAGTGGTAGTGGACCAGCTTGGAAATAAGAGGAGGTAAGTTGACTAAATGAAAGAAACATATTGGGGTTATTGGTTGATAATGTTAGGGGTATTTATCATAATTATCTTGATGTTAGTTTCTAACGTTACAACTAAAAATACACAAGATTATTATTTAATCAAAGAAGTTACTCAAGCAGCTATGGTAGATGCCATAAATTATGGTTATTATCGTGAATATGGTGAACTTAAAATTGACCGTGAAGTATTCATTGAAGCTTTTATTAGAAGATTCTCTGAAAATGTCAATCTTAATACATATTACATAGATTTTTACGATTTATATGAAGCACCTCCAAAAGTAAGTGTTAGAGTAACATCAAGTTCTAATACCTTTAATATAATGGGAGACCAAGCCTCTTTTGATATTGTCAATAAAGTCGATGCAATATTAGAATTATTACCTCAAAATGGTCAATTGCCAACATCATCAAGTGCTTCAAATTCTAGCTCTAGTAGCAACTCTTCAAGTGCTACTACGAATAATAATAGTCAACAAAATACTAATACTCCTGCTATTTGTAGAAGTTTAAATAATACATCATTATCTAGTTATATACTCCAAAAAGCTAATACTAATTTTTATAGTGGATATTATACTAGTGATAGTGATCGGGAAAAAACTTCACTCGGAAATATGCAACATTATGTATGTGATTATGATTATGCTGATGATTGTGGAGCTACTGCCGAGCAAATTCAAAAATGTAAAGATATTCTAAAGAATATTTACGATAGTTTGCCTAATACACTTAAATGATTTATAGGAGGAAATAAAAATGGGAAATTTTTTAACAACAATAAAAAGATTTTTAGGAAATAAAAATACTGTTACAATTATAGGTGTAATACTAGGAGTCATAGTTTTATACATCGGATACAATTACCGTGTTAAACAAGCTACTACTCCAATTAGAGTGCCATATGCTAAAGAAAGTTTATCATCAAGAACATTAATAACTACTGATATGATTGGCTACATGGAAATATCTAGTAGTGTCGTTCAAAATAGTCCAAACTTAATTACTGATGTTGGTAAAATAGTTAATAATTATGTATCTTTTGGTACAACTATTCCAGCTAATAGTATGTTCTATGATGGTATGATCTTAGCTAGTGATGAAATGCCAGATTCAGCTTTTGCTGATATCCCTGATGGTTATACAGTATACTCACTAGATGTAAACTTACATACTACATATGGTAACTCAATGTATCCTGGTAACTATATTGATTTATACTTACATGGTACTGATGATACTGGTAAATTAATTTATGCTAAATTTATTGAAAGTATTGAAATTGCCGCGGTTAAAGATGGACAAGGTCAACACGTATTCGAAACAACTATCGAAACAAGAACGCCATCTGAAATGCAATTTGCTGTACCAACTGATATGTATGAATTATTAATGAAAGCTGAATACTTAGGATTAGAAATTGTTCCAGTTCCAAGAAATGCTTCATATAGTGCTAATCCAGGTGAAACATGGATAACTAGTGATACATTACGTGACTTTATCTTATCTAAGAGTGCTACAATTCCACAAAATCAAATAAATCCAAATGCTAATAATAACAATAATACTAATACCAATACGAATAATGCCACAGAATAAAAATTAAGAAAGGGGCTATTTAAATGCAAGAAAAAGATGCTATCTTTTCCCAAATCGACTGGGGACCATTAGAAGAGTTTTTAAGATTAGATGATATAACCGATATTTCATATAGTAATGGTGGCCAAATATGGTTAAAGACTTTATCTAAAGGTGTGCAAAAAGTCGAACGGCCAGCGATTAACAATGCGCTGATGGAAAAAATTGCTTTCCAATGTGCCAATACTATGGGTAAAACATTTAACATGGCCCATCCATTCCTCGATGCTGAAAGCGTTGAATTACGTTTAAACTTTGTTCATGATTCTATTGCAACCAATGGTATTGCCGTTTTAATTCGGAAAACACCTGCTAAAATTCGTTTAAATCGAGAAAAGTTAATTAATGAAAAATACGTTTCCGAAGATTTACTAGATTTCTTAATTGAATGTGTCCATGGCCATGCCAACATAATCGTTGCTGGTGAAACTGGTTCAGGTAAAACCGAACTTGTTAAATACTTAGCTAGTAACACTAAAGAAGATGAAAAAATAATTACTATCGAAGATACCCTCGAACTTCATTTAGACCGTATCTTCCCTGGTCGAGATATCGTGGCCATGAAAACTAACAATATCGCATCTTATACTGAAGTACTAGTTACCTGCATGCGGCAAAACCCAATTTGGATATTATTATCCGAAGTTCGTAGTGCTGAAGCTGTTTTAGCTGTTCGTAACTCAATATCTTCAGGTCACCATATCTTATCAACCATCCATGCTGATAAAGCTTCATCCATTCCTATGCGGATGTACAGTTTGCTCGAATCGAATTTGGAAGTTGAACAATTTTTATCGACAATCCATCGGTATGTTCAAATTGGTATATATGTTAAAGGTTATTTAAGTCAAGAACTTGGTCGTTTCCAAAGAGAAATCATGGAAATATGCGAGTTTTACGTTGATGATGATAATAAACCTAAATCTAATATCATCTTTAAAAAGAGTATGGATGGTAAATTTACCTTACAAAATCCTACCAATCATTTACGGGATTACCTAGCTATTCAAGGAGTTATTCTAAAAGATAATATCTTTCGAACTGATGAAGCTCCAAAAGCCGTAAATCCAACTAATTCAATGCCATCAATGGCAATTCCTAAAAAAATAGAAACTATTTAAATAAAGAAAGAGGTGGACTATGGAATTAATTCTTTTATTAATAATTGCTATTTATGTCATATCATATCGACAAAATAATGGTAAAAATGTGTACCGTTTCTTTATTACCCAAGTTAAAGATGTTTATGATAAATATGCACCTTATAGTTACAAAGAAGTAAGAGAAAAGGTCAAAGCTCTAAACCAAGAATTTACTCCCCGTGAATATTTAACTCAAGCTGTAATTTATGCTGGGGTCGCTGGTGGTATCGCTTACTTATATTTTTATAATATCGTTATCGCGTTAGTCTATGCTGGAATAGTCGTATTATTTATTCCTTATTTAACCTATTTACGATATCAAAAAATATATAGTGAATTTATCTTTGAACAAGTTCAAATATATACAACCAATGTCATAATGGAATTTACCACTACTCAAAGTTTTGTTAAATCTCTAGAAGGTGTTCGGGATTCTGGTATCTTAGAAGATCCCGTCTTAGAAGATGTTAAAACTATGATTGATATGTCTTATCAAAATGGTACCATTGATGAATCTATTGAATTCTTTAATGCTAAATATCCTTTCTATATGGTAAAAAATATGAATCAATTATTCTTACAAATCACTAAAGAAGGTGCTAAAGACTCTGGTGAGTCTTTAGAAAACATGTCGCAAGATATCGATGCTCTAGTAGAAGGTGTTTATCGTGACCAAGCTGATCGTAAAATATTTCATAAAAAGTTTATAACTTTTGGTTTATCTTTATATCTCCTAGTTATGGCTATGCAATTTTTACTTGGAACAGATAGTTATATTGAATTACTAGATATTTGGTATGTTAAATTAATTCTTCATGCCATTTTGATCATCAATAGTCTTTTCCTAATAAGTGGTGAGAAATTCTATAATGAAGATGTGGGGGCTGAATAATTATGGCAATAGAAATATTAATTATTGGTGTAATAGCCCTATTTGTAATGATTTATACTGGTCGTATTAATACCAACAAATTTATCCAAGATAATGAAGTACTATTTCGAAAATTAAAGGAAGATGACTGGGACTTCTTTGTTAAAGCCAAATATGGTGATGGTGTTAATCCTGACATTTTATTTAACAAAAGAATTCGTAATGGTTTAATCATTATCGTGGTCTTAATCTTTTGCTTTATTTCTAAACTAAATTACGTAACAATTCTATTCTCCTTTATTGGTGGTTTCTTAGTATTTAAATTAGATTATTTGAATATCAAAAAATACTATCGTGCCCATTTAAATGAAATCGATGCGATGTTACCTCATTATTTGAAAAGTTTAGAAATCTTAATTCAACACTATACAGTACCAGTAGCTCTCGGTAAATCAATTAGTGATGCTCCACCAATCTTTAAAGAAGGATTACAAGAGCTTATTAATGAAATAAATGCTGGTAATGATAAAATTGATCCTTATGTCAATTTTGCTAAACAATATCCGGTTAGAGATTCTATGCGGATGATGCGTTTATTATATCGGTTAAATTTAGGACGCCAAGAAAATAAACAAGAACGTTTGTTAGCCTTTTCGAAAACAATATCTAATTTGCAATTAAAAGCTAGGGAAACAAAATACAAAAATCGTTTAGACAAAATGGAATCTAAAACAATGAGTATGTTAATTACCACTGGTTTAGGTGTTATGATTCTGTTAATATTTGCAGTCTTAATGATGATGAACTCATAATTTTATTGATAAAAAAACAAAGTCGAGATAAAATATATATAGTAAGGAGGAGAACAAATGAAAGAAGCAACAGGAGAATTAAATATGACAGTTATAACAGTAGTTGCTATTGCTGCTATTGCTGCGTTCTTTTATGCATTTATATGGCCTGCGATCCAAAATTCACTAATATCATCACAAGCTTGTGCTAATGCTATCCCAGGTACTGAACAAGGTGCCAGAGGTGAAGATGGATATATCAATTGTGGCAAAGAAACAAATGGAAAATTTTCTTGCACATATCATTCTAATGGCAAAGATAGAAATATCACTTGTACATTAAAAAATAAATAAGAAGGAGATAAGATATGAAAGAGGCTACAGGAGAACTAAATATGACTATTGTAATTATCGTGTCAATAGGTATTCTATCGGCCTTTTTCTTTACTGTCCTTTGGCCAATGATAGAAAATTCTTTCATAGCTAATAGTAAATGCCGAAATGCTGTATGTGATGCTAAAAGTGTCAGTGATGGCTTAGCAACATGCAGATATTATAAAGATGGAGCCCAAGTTGGTTCTACCTTTAAATGCGTTTGGAAAGGTTAAATGATTAGTAGGTGATAAAATGAGAGAAGCGATAGGAGGAACGTGGCTATTTCAAATAGTCATTACAATAATCTTAATTTTCACAGGTTATCTTTGCTTATCAATCAACCATTCCAAAGCATTTAATGTTAAAAACAGTATCATTAATGCCATTGAAGTCGAAGAAAGAGTTGATTTAAGAAATCCGGAAAATGATCCCGCTATTAAAAAAATAGTTGATACAATTAGAAAGATTTCATATCGAACAACTGGTACATGTCCTAGTGGGTATCAAGGCATTAATCGTGATGGTAGAATAGATAGTCGAGCCAGTGCTTTTTGCATCAAAGCCGAAAAATCCTTCAGTTCACCTGAATTTCCTGATATGTATTATTATCGAATTGTTGTATTTTATCAGTTAGATCTACCAGTATTTAATAATTTATTTAAATTTCAAATTAAAGGTGATACAAAATCAATGGTTGCATAATTGGAGGTGAAACATAATGAGAGAAGCAATAGGTGGAACTTGGATAACGGGATTAGTTATAACTTTTATGCTAATATTCGTAGCCTTTTTAGCCATAGCTATAAATTATACCAAGGCTTTTCAAATGAAAAACGATGTAATAACAGTCATTGAAGAACGCGAAGGTTTAACGCATGAAGCTATTTCGTTAATAAATAATTTTTTAAAAAAGAATCACTATAATGCTCAAAGAAGCTGTACAATAGGTGAAGGTTCATATGGTTCTACTAATTTAGATTCAAATACTGTCGAAAGTGTTACTAGTGGTAAAAAATATTATTACTGTGTAGAAAAAATAAACACCTCAACAGGCAAAGAAAAGGAACGGAAAATTACCTATAATGTTACTTTGTTTCTATCATTTACACTTCCAGTTTTAGGTGACTTTTCTGGTTTTTACATAAATGGTCAAACTATCCAAATACCATTTTCTAGTGATGGCTTAATTGCCAAAAGAATTTAGAAGGGAATAATAAAATGAATGTAATTGTTTCAAATAAATATCAAGGTGAATTAATTAATTTAGATATAGATATTATTAAATCTATTAAAGGTGAATTTTCAGTTGAAGACTTAATTAGCCAATTTACTAATTTTTATTTCAATAAAATGATTTTAGATATCACTGCTTTAAAAGATTATCAAAATATAGAAACGATCCAAAGCTTATCAATGAATATGGATGTTTCTAACTTAATATTATTATTAGATGATTCAGAAGCTGTAAATTCTCCTAGATATCTATCTTCATTGGTTTCTATGGGAATCTATAACTTTACGCGAAATATTGACTCAATTAAGTTTTTAATTGATAATCCTAATAGTTATAAAGATGTAGCTCAATATCATTTATTAAATAGTACCTTTGAAGAAATGGCCCCGATAAATTATGACACTAGCTATACTAAAAACATTGCTTTGCGGGTAATTGGTATCAAAAACTTAACTCCTCATGCTGGTTCTACCACTTTAACGGTTATGTTAAAGAAAATTTTAGAAAAATATTATGATACTTTAGCTGTGGAAGTTGATGAACATGATTTCATGTATTTAAATGATAAGACTTTAAAAAGCTGTAGTAGTCTAGACTTACCAGCTTTTATCGCCACTAATCAAACTAAAGAAGTTATCTTAGTAGATTTAAATGAACGGGGAAGCATTAGTTCTTGTACTGAGGTATTATATCTAGTTGAACCTGGTTTAGTTAAATTAAATAAACTAATTCGTCGAGATAAAAGAGCTTTTGAAAAAATCGCCGGCAAAAAAATAATTTTAAATCGTAGTATTTTAAATGAACGGGATATTAGAGATTTTGAATATGAATCTCATAGTAAAGTTTATTACAATATTCCTAATCTTGATGATAAAGTTACTAATCATAAAGAATTAGAAGAATTACTAATTAGACTGGGATTTGTCAGAATTAGTGATACCTCTGAAGGTAATAAAAACAACAAAATATTCAATATTTTTAAATAAAAAAGTAAGTTATTTTACACATTTACATGGTAAAACTTGACATATATCATAAAAATGCTTTAAAATAGAGCTATAGAAATGAGGTTTATAAAATGGACAATTTATTATTAGTTGCAGCTATTGCTGGTGGTTCTGATGGATTTTGTGCTAAAACTGCAAATATTTGGCAATTAGTTGGTTATGCTTTATTAATTTTTAAAATCGTTGTTCCAATTATTTTAATTGGTTTAGGCGCTTTAGATTTAGGAAAGGCTGTAGTCGGTTCTAAAGATGATGATGTTAAAAAAGCAGTAGGAACATTAGTAAGACGTGCTATTGCTGCAATCATTATTTTCTTATTACCAACTATTATTGGTTTAATAATGCAATTCGTTGGTAACTGGAAAAATTCTGATATGGAAAAAGATTACAATTATTGTAAAGAATGTATTACTAGTCCTAGTAAAGGTACTTGTGCTACTGCTGCTAATAAATTATGGTAAAAAAGCAAAAAAATTGCTTTTTTTTTGCTATTATGTTATATTTTTAAATAGGTGAATAACTATGGAAAATTTTAAAAAGTTTATCGAAAAAAATCGGGAAAAGATCCAAAAAGGGGCTTTTATTTTAGGTGGTATTATTCTTTGTATAATTGTAATCTTTGTAATCGTTATGCTCATAGTTGGTCGCAAAATAAGTTATCCTAAACTAGAAGAAAAATTAATAAATGCGACTGAACAATATTTAATGGATAATTTAGATTATCGTCCAAGTGCTTCAAAGCCTGAAATCACAGTTGATGCTAATACTTTAATTACTGCTAAATATATAAAAGAACTAAGAAAGTATGTTAAAGATACTTGTAGTGCCACTATTAAAGTTAAATATGCTACGGAAGGGTTAGAATATCAAGCTTTCCTTGATTGTGATAATTTCCAAACTAAAACCTTTAATTCCATATTAAAAGAAGACAATAAAAAAACCTCTCAAACTGGAGAAGGTGTATATAATTTAAATGATTATAGTGTTTTTAGAGGTCAAGATCCTCATAATTATGTTTCTTTTGCTAATATGATGTGGCGAATAGTTAAATATAACGATAAAGAGATTCGTTTAATACTTGATAATAAAAATACCGAAATGTATGAAGCCTTCCCAGATATTGAATATGAAGGTGTTTGGGATGATCGTTATAATTCTGAAACAGAATCCCGCAATGGTGTAAACAACTTTTCTTTAAGTATTGTTTTTGATCGTTTAAGACAAATGTATAATGGAACATTAGTTGATTATCAAGATTATTTAACTCCATACAATTTATGCGTTGGTAAAAGAGATGAGGCTGATGGTAATAAAGCAGGAAATCAAGAATGCACTGAGTTAATCTCCAACCAATATTATGGCCTTTTACCAGTTTATGATTACCTAAATGCTAGTTTATCTAATTTATGTACTACAACTTCTAATCCTGAATGTCAAAATTATAATTACTTAAATAATGAAGAAGATTCATGGTGGACAATGACTCCAAATAGTAAAGATACTTATTCTGTATATTATGTTAATCCAATGGGTCAAATTGATACAGGCTATGGTGATGATTTCGGTGCGTATCGTATAGTTATTGCTTTAAAAGGTAATGTTTTATACGACAGTGGTAAAGGTACTTTAGAAGAACCTTATGTTATACGTTAGTGAGGCTTAACATGAAAAAAAAGTTAATATTTTTAATAACTATGATGCTTGTTCCTTTAACTAATGTCTACGCAGTATCTGAAAACTTTTGTGCTAACAGTGGTATTTTAAAAGCCATGCGTATCGTTGGTTATCTTATCTTCATTGCTAAAATTTTAGTTCCGGTAATTTTAATAATCACTGGTTCCATAGATTTTGGTAAGGCGGTCATCGAAGGTAAAGATGATTCCATGAAAAAAGCTACTAGTAATTTAACTAGAAGAGCTATTATTGCAATAATCGTATTTTTAATTCCAACAGTTATCAACTATATTTTTGGTGTTGTTATAAGTCGTAATTTTAGTTATTATAATGACTGTCGGATTTGTATTTTTGAACCTAATAATTGTAGTCCTTAGAACTTTAAAAGTTCTTTTTTTATTTAAATAATTCTTTCATCTTATCACTAAAAAAACGGTAATAATTATTTTTGCTTCATTACAGCTTATTCAAAACCGCCTCGCATGCAAAAAATACTAGTCATTTCCACTATTTATTGATATAATTAAAAAAGAAAATATAAAAAAGCAGGGATTTTATGAAGAAAGTTATATTAGTTATTACAATGCTCTTGTTTTTAATAAATTTTAATAACGTTTATGCTAAAGGATATTGTACTTATGAATATGATGGAGCAATTCTAACCGTTAATGAAGAAGGAAATGGTTCTATTAGTCAAAATTTAAATACTGACAATGCCGCTACTGAAACTGAATTATTTATTGTAATAACAGGTGAAGAAAATTTAAAAAAAGTTCATGGTTATGTAGCTGATATTAAGCCCTCTTCTTTTTATAATAATAATGATTTTATATGTCCCGATTTACAAATTTATAAATTAGCAGGAACGACAACTCCTTTTATTATCGAAGAAACAACCGTTTATTTTACTGATGATCTTACAAAACCTACACAAAATGCTAATACTGCTTATTACGATACTGTATCTGGACATTTTGGAAATTCTGATAAATATTGTGATCTTACATATACTGATAATAAAATTAATGTAAAAGTTCGCGTAAGCGCCAAAAATGGCAAATTACAATTTGAAAATATTATTAAAAATAACATTTCTTTGGGTTCTAGTCTTGGAACAGCCATTCATACAGGACTTTTAGAAGAATACTTTTTAGATGCCAATGGGCAACTGGACTGTGGTATAGCTAGTAGTGCAGGCTTAAAGATGCTTATAGGTAAAGATGAAAAATGGTCGTTAGCCAATGGTTACGGCGGATATCTTTATGGTCCAAAAATGACTGAAGAAAATGCGAAAAATGGCATGTATTTACAAACTCGTTATCAGTATAAAGACTATTATTCTGTTGATATTCAAATAAATGCTGATAATTCTGGCAATACTGGCAATACTGATATTGATATAGATATAGACCAAGGGGAAATGGATTGCGATGGACTTTTGTCTGGCCAAACTGGTCTATTCTTACAAAACACTCTCGATTTTATTAAATTTTTAGTTCCGATTATTATAATCGTATTTACTATAATAGATTTTGTTAAAGCTGTTGCTTCCCAAGATGATAAAGAGGTTAAAAAAGCCAGTAATAAACTACTAAAAAGAATTATAATAGGCATTGTTATTTTCTTGTTACCATCGCTACTTAAATATGCATTAAAAATTGCGGATATCCCTTATGGAACATGTACTTTAAAATAAAAATATAGAAAGGAGTATTAACTATGTTTTCGACAATAGGAAAAGTTTTTGAAAATGGTGTAACTGGTTTATTTATGCTAATTGATAGTTTAGTTTACTGGTTCTTAAGTCTAGTTTTTGAATTATTTAGTTCACTAGCTGAAGCTAAAATATTTACCCAAGATGCTTATCGAAAAATAACAGATAGATTCTATGTCGTTATTGGAGTTGTTATGCTATTTTTCCTGGCATATTCCTTACTAAAAGCTTTAGTTAACCCTGAAGAATTACAAAAAGCAACCAATAAAATAGCAACCAATGCCATAGTCGCTCTTATAATGTTAAGTTTAGCTCCAACTGTCTTTAATTACATGTTTGAATTACAATCAGCCATTGTCGGAGATAATATTGTTGGTAAGTTAGTTTTTGGCGATACTTATGCTGAGAATAAATTACCATCTATTGGACGAAAAATGGCTGTAACTATGCTTGAAGCCTTTATCCAGATTGATGATAGTGTCGAAGGCAACAATGGCAGCACCTGGCAAGAGACTAAAAGTGATATTATAAATGGTGGTAGTTTTAGTTTAATTACAAACTTTGTTGAAGCAGTTAATGAAGGTGAAAGAGGAGCGTCTTATACCCCAATAATTGGTGCCATAATGGGTGGATTTATAATTTATGTTGCTTTATCTTTTTGCTTAGATTTAGGTATTCGATTATTTAAATTGGCTTTTTATCAAATCATGGCCCCAATACCTATAATGATGCAAGTTATCCCTGAAAAAAAATCGGTATTTGGTAACTATGTCAAAAAAACATTGATGACTTTTATGGAAGTATTTGTTCGTTTATTTATTATGTATGCTATCTCCTTTTTTGTCAGCATAATCACTGATGGAAATTTACAGTTGATGTCTGATGAAAATTTAAACTTAGTAGCTAAAATAGTTATATTCTTAGGCTTATTTGCCTTTGCTAAACAAGCTCCTAAACTTATTAGTGATATTACCGGATTAGATTCTGGAAATATCAAACTTGGCATTGGCGGAAAGATTAAAGAAAGCTTTAATGCGATGGGTAGTATTCCCATTGTTGGTGGTTTAAGTAAAAGAGTAGGTGGCGCGGTAACTGGTGGTTTAGGCGGAGCATATGCTAGTTTAACGAATGGTGCGGGTTTATCTGGTATCGGTTATGGTGTCCTAAACGGTTGGAAAGGTAAAGGTAATCAATTTGGTCGCCAACGAAACGATATGTATCATCGAGTTTATGGTCAAGATGGTGAGCAAGGAATATTTGGCGGACCTTCAATGCGGTATTTAATGGCCAATGAAGCTAAAGCCAAAGCTAAAAAGGCTTATCAAAATAATATGGAAAGAAATGTAGAAAATGACCCAAGATGGCAAACAACATATAATGTTCAAGAATCAGCAGCAAGAGATGCTAAAATAGAATCTGTTAACAATATTTCTAATCAAATTAATAAAGTTAATGAAGATTTAAAAAAGGCATTTGATGAATTTAAAGAAAATCAAGAAAAAGAACGAGCTACTTTACAAGCTTTATTAGATAATGAAAAGGCTGAATATGAAAATGATAAAGTTGCTAGATTAAAGCAATTAAAAAATGAAGCTCGGAAATATGAAAAACCACAAAGTAAAGAAGAAATAATTGCTGCTAATCGCGTTAATCGCGAAATTGCTGATTTAGAAAATTCAACTTATGAAAATTATAGAAATACTAAATTAAAACAATTAAAAGAAGCGGCTTTAAAATATGAGAATCCTCAAACCAAAGAAGAGTCAATCGAGGCTATCCGTATTAATCAAGAAATTGCTAATTTAGAGAATTCTATATCTTCACATACTGCATTAGAAAATAAAATTACTGAAGTAAATAATCGAACATTTGATGATAGTAGCTTTAAAACTGAATTAGAATCCTTAAATAACCAATTAGCCACTGCTCAAGCTAGTCTTCGTTCAGGCTTTACTGATGAAGAAATTGCTTCTATTCAAGCGGCAACTAGAAAAGCTCTATTAAAAGATAACTCACTTGGTCTAAAATATAAAGCAATGGTTAAATATACAGATAATGTTGCTCGTGAAAAAGAAAACAAAAAATATTTGGAATCTGATGAAGGTCGACATATGGCGGCAGCTTATCAACAAGCTATGGAAGCTATAAATAAAAACAAACCACCTATGGGTGGAGGAAAACCTCCTTTAGGCGGAGGAGACAAACCACCTTTGGGTGGTAATAAGCCAAAATAATAAAAAGGGTGATCAAAAATGAATAATTATTTAATTCCCGCTAATTCAAAAAAATCAATGTTAATCTTAGGCTTTTTTACTCCCATTGATTTAATAATATTTGGTTTAGGGTGTACATTTACATTAGTAATGTTATTTATGTTTAATTCCAAAGTCGAACTAAGTGCCATGCTTTTATTTCTGGCTCCGGCTTTAGTAACAGGTTTCTTAGTCATGCCTGTTCCGTATTATCATAATATCCTGCAATTATTAACGAATGTAGTTACCTTTATCTTTGGACGAAAAAGATTTTATTGGAGAGGTTGGTGTGTAAATAATGGCGAAGAATAAAATAAGTAAATATACTGAAGATTGGGTTCCAATCAAACAAATCATGAATGGTATGATTCAGTTAGATAGTGGCGAATATGTTACGGGCGTCAAAATAGCTCCACGAAATATCTTCATGCTTGAGCAATCAATGCAAGATAATATAATTTATAACTTACGTAATTTTTACAATACGATAAACTATGAATTTTGGTTAATAGTGGCTGATAGACCGGTAGATATAAACGTATACTTATCGCAATTACAAATTCTTTACAATAATGCTCCAAGTAATACGATGCGTAAATTAATTCGCCAAGATATCAACAAAGCCAATATGTTTATGTCAGCTGAATACAACGTTGTCGATACCGAATATTATATCTTATTTAAAGAACGTAAAATGGAAATAATTCAAAAAAAATTGCACAACATTATCAGTAATCTATCAACCTGTGGTCTTAATTCCACCCAAGTATCCAATAACGACTTACGAATGATTATTGACAATTTCTTTAATGGCGGAAATGCCACAACATTAGGAACGGTGATGCCATCATGAATAATATAAAAAGTCAATTAGCCCCTAAAGGGATAGAATTTAAACCCATGGAATTTGTTATCAGTGGTAAATACTGTACTATTTTTACCATTGTATCTTTTCCTAAATACATCTCTCAAGGTTACTTAGCTAACTTAACTAATATTAGTGGTGTCAAATTAGCCATTAAACACATTCCTATCGAATTTTCTACTTTACAAAAAATGCTTAATAAAGAAATAGCGGATTTAAAAGATAGATATCAAAAAGAAAATGATAAAACCTTCCAAGAAAGAATTCGCCAAGACTATGAATCTCTAGAACAATTTATTCAAATGTTAGCGGCAACCCAAGCGCGAATCTTCGATTTCCAAATGCATTTATTTATCTCGGCTGATAATAAAGAAGAATTAGAACTTAAAAAGATGCAAGTTCGTAATTACTTAGATAGTTTAGGTATGAGAGGTATCCCTTTAATGTTTGAACAAGAAAAAGTTCTTAAATCTATAATTCCAATTTTCCCTAAACAAGATGTAGAAAATAGAGTAGGAACTCCGATTCCATCAGTTACCGTGGCGGCTATGTATCCATTTGTCTTTGATAGCATTAAAGACCCTGGAAATAGTACCCTTTTAGGTGTTGATTTCTCTGGTGGTGTCGTTTTATTTAATCAATTCTTATATAAAATCAAAAAAGAAAATAACCGTAATAATGCCAATATTATTATTTTAGGTACCAGTGGTAGTGGTAAATCAACAGCGGCCAAATTATTAATTCGAAGTCATCTGCGGAACGGTAGCAAAGTCGTATGTATTGACCCTGAAGGTGAACTTGCTGATATGACCGCAACAATTGGTGGCGATTTCCTTGACTTAGGTAAAGGTGGCGATTTCGGGATGGTCAACCCCTTAGAAATCGTTGTTGATGCCGATGAAGAAGAAATAGAACAAGGCCTAGGTTATACAGTTTTAACCAGAACTCTTCAACAATTAAAAGCTTTCATGAAATATTACTCACCATCAATTGAAGAAGATGTTTTAACCATGTTTAGTGAAGTAGTTCAAGATACTTATAAACGTTATAAAATAGATTATGATAGTGATTTCACCAAATTTACAGCTGGTGATTACCCAACCTTTGATGATGTATATGCAACCATTAAAGGTCGGCTATTATCCATGCCTGATAAAACGCATGAAAAAGATGTTATGGAACGCTTGGAATTAAAGGTTCGACCATTAGTTAAAGAACTTCGTTACTATTTTACTGGTCATACTACTTTAAGTATCGATAGTGATTTCATTGTCTTTAATATTAAAGAACTGATGAACAGTGATGAAAACATCAAAAATGCCTTATTCTTTAATATCTTAAAATATGCTTGGGGCTTATGCTTAGATAAAAACATCGAAACTGTTATGTGTGTCGATGAAGCGCATGTTCTGATGTCTAGTAAAAATGAACTTGGCGCCGAATTCTTAGCCCAAATTCAAAGACGAAGTCGGAAGTACAATACCGGTACCATAATTATTACGCAACAACCAACTGATTTTGCTGCTCCTAATATAATAGTTCATGGTAAAGCTATTTTTGACAATGCTTCATATTACTTAATCATGGGCTTAAGAAAACAAGCTGTTGAAGACTTAGCGCGTTTAATCGACTTAAATGATAATGAAAAAGAAAGCATAAAGTATTATAATCAAGGAGAAGCCTTATTTGTCTGTGGCAATCGCCGAATGCGTATTAACGTTATAGTAACGCAAGAAGAACTAGACTCCTTTGGGACTGGCGGAGGTTTATAATAGTAAGTAGGTGGCAATATGTATAATGAAGAAGAAAATCCAATTGAAAATGATGACCAAGAATTAACTAATTCTTCTTCTAATCAAACTTTAAATGAAGAACCGGATTCTATGGAACCGGATTTTTCAGATGCTACCGAAAACCCAAATAGTGGTTCAGAGCTTAAAAAACTTATGGATCACTTTTTCCCATTTACTAAAAATATCAAAATTATTTTCTTTGTTCTAATAGGTTTAGTAATTATCATTATGCTCATTGCTTTAGTAATAATGGACTATGATTTAGCGGGAACTAGATTTCATCCTCAATATGTAAAACAATATGATTTTAAATGTAGTTCTATTTATTTAACAAGAGAAAAAGAATCTTATATCGAAGAAAAGAAAGAAAAAGGGGAGTATACTCCCGTAACTAATCCTGAACAAGTAGACTTATCTGATGAAGAGCGTTATGAATATGAAGAAATTGATCTAAATAGTTTTATAGCTGGTATTGCTTGGAAAGAGAATAACGATGCTCAAGATGTTAATAATGAATTAGTATATCAAGCTTTAGCCATAATTACTCGTTCTAAAATTGTCGTAACGATGAGTAGTAACTGTGTTGTTTTAGAAGACTATAATCCTTATAATTATCATAAACTTAAAGGTGATGAAGAAAAGTATTATGAAATAATTAATGCTGTTAATAATAGTCAAGGTCTTATTATTACCAAAGATGATAAACCATTTGATCCTAAATTTGATAAATTTACTTATGTACGCAAAAGAGAACAATCAGAAGCCGCCGGTCGTTATTTTATCTATTACATGCGTTATATCAATCAAGAAAATTATCAACAACAAATTCCTGCCGATTGGGTTAAAGAAAATGTTCCATTGCTATTACGAAATTGGGAACCTTTAACTGCTAAATTAGAATATTTTAGTTTGTATGGAGCTAAATATCTTGCGGAAAAAGAAGGTATTGATTATACTGTCTATCGTTTACTTGAATACTATTATGGTAAAGATATAGGATATTTAACGATATCGGGATTATCAGTCTTAAATCCTAGTCAATTAGGTTTTGTTGGATCAACTAGTGGTTGTATGTGGTGGCCAGTCGGTAGTACCGCCACGACTTCAGAAAATGGTGTTCAATTTGCTGCAGGCAGTCCTAGTGCCACCCATATTACTAGTACTTTTGGTTGGCGAAATGCTCCAACAGCGGGAGCAAGCGATAATCACCCAGCTATTGATATAGGTGGTGGAGGTGTTCGTCACAACATAATCGCGGCTGCCAGTGGAACAGTTATTCAAGTTAACACTGGATGTACTGAAGGTAACGCTACTTGTGGTGGACGCTTAGGAAATTATGTTAAAATTCAACATGAAGATGGTACTATTACACGTTATGGCCATTTATATAGTGTAAATGTTAGCAATGGTCAAACTGTTGCTCAAGGCCAAGTTATTGGTATTATGGGAACAACAGGTACTTCAACCGGAATCCATTTAGATTTTCAAATTTTAGTTAATGGTAGTCCCGTAAATCCTCTAAACTATGTTAGTGCTAGCAATCCGCGAAACAATTGTAGTGCAAGTCTTGGAGGCGGTGGCTCTATCGAAATAGGTGGCAATAATCAACAAACAATCTGTTTAAGTTTAAAATCGAATGGCTTTACACCTAATATGATTGGTGGAGTAATGGCTAATATTAAATCTGAAAGTAATTTTAATCCAACGGCTATAAATAAAAGTTCTGGAGCAAGCGGTATATGTCAATGGTTAGGAGGTCGTAAGAAAAATTTACAATCTACTTATGGAGCTAATTGGACTAAACTCGAAAACCAAATAGAATTCTTATTCTTTGAATTAAATGGTTCTGAAAGTTCTACTCTTAAAGTTTTAAATAACAATTCCAATAATAGTCCCGAAGATTTAACCGATAAATTCTGCTACTATTTTGAAAGACCGGGAGTAAATGCCGAAGAAAAAAGAAAAGTATGTAATGCTAGGGCTAGCAACTATGGAACAGCCGCTAATCAATTAGCCAATTATGCTAAAAATAACTGTAGTTAGGAGGCTCAAATATGAGTAATGATAATAAAATTAAACTAGGTATTGTTGCAATATTCCTTATTGTAGTTATTCTAATATTCTTTATCTTTATTAATTTTAATAATAAAAAAGTTCCTTCTAATTCAGATCATTATAATATGTCAGAAGTTACCGAATATAGTATGTTTTTTGCCGTTGTTAATAATATAAATAATTATTTATTCTATAATTATTCTAAAGATGCTGATGCTATTCTTGCCAATTTACATCCTACATATATTTCCCAAAATAATTTAAATCGCAATAATATTTTAGCTAATATTCCCAGTTTTAGTGACAGCCCAACTTATCAAGCCAAAAATATGTATTATCAAGAAAATGGAGACATTTATACCTTTTATGTTATTGGGGATATTTTAATAAATAATTATGAAGACACTACTATTTTTAAAGAAAATCAAAAATATTTATTAATTGTTGATTATAATACTTTTGGCATTCAAATATATCCTTTAAATGATTCCGATAATTTAACGACATTGCCATTTGATGTTTCTAATATTTCAATAACTAAAAATAATTACAATGAATTCAAAAGTTCTAAGTTAATTACTGACAACTATATCTGTAATCTATATTATGCTCAATTTTATAGTTTACTCCTAAACGACTTAGACAAATCTTATAATCTTTTAAAAGATGAAACTAAAAATAGATATCCCAATCTAACTGAATATCGTCAATACTTTAAAGATAATATCGAAAAAATTAGTCCTCAAATAACTAATTGTGAGTCGACAACTAGAAATAGTAAAAGAATTTATACTATCACAGATGCTTTAAATAATAGTTTTACTTTTGAAGAAACAAGTATTATGAATTATCAAGTTAATTTTAAATTAAAATAAAAAAAATAGAGTACTTTTGGTGATAAAGAACTCTGTTTTTTTGTTTAATTAAGGTTTTAAAGCCGTGATAGGTAAGACATATATATTAGTATCTTCATATTTCATAACCGCACTAGAATTACCAGTAATTATACACATAAATTTTGGCTTTTTTGTCATGCTATCATAAAACTTTAATAAATTATTTTTCGCCTCATTTACTGAATTATAACTTAATTTTATTTCAACTGCCGCATATTCTCCATTAGCGAACTCTAAAATAGAGTCAACCTCTAAACCAGTAACACTATCTCTAAAATGATATAAATGCCCATCTAAGTATTCGATATAAATCCGCAAATCTCTCTCAACTAAAGCTTCAAAAATAAAACCAAATGTTTTTAAATCATCTAATAATTTATCTACAGTCATATTAAGCATTGCACAAGCGAGTGATGGGTCAATCAAATGTCTTTTAGGAGCTTTTCCAATTCTCTTTGGTGAGCGATAATTTATACTATATGCTTCTTGATTTTCAATAAGATGTAATCTATTTAAAACATTTAAATAATCTATTAAAGTAGCTCTTCCTTTAATAATTTCCTCTTGGTAATCATTGTCTTCACCAATATCATTAATCAGAGTTTGATTACTTACAATTGTTGATTCATTTCGAGCCAAAGAATGCAAAAGCATTTTCATTTTATTTTTATCTCTATTTTTATCATCATTTATATCTTTATCTAAAATAGATTCAATGTAACTTTTCGGAATTAAATTACAATTATTAACATCCACTTTTAAATTACTTGGCCAGCCACCTCTTAAACAGTAATAGGCTAACTCATGAATATCAGGAATTGTAACATTTACATTTTTTTGGCAATTATTAAACATATCCATTAAAGAAGCTTCACCAGTAGATTCTCCGGATTCATATAAAGACATCGGATACATTTTTAATTTTCCAATCCGACCAGCACCCGAATGAAATAATTTTTTACTTTTATCATCGTTTAAAGATGTCGAGCAAGTTAAAATATATTTGCCTTTACTAGCATCTTCATCACATTTTCTTCGAACTTTATCCCATATTTGGGGAATTAAATGCCATTCATCAATTAACTCTGGCATCTCTTCATTTAAGATTAACTCTAAATCTAATAAACCTTTTTCTTTTGTTTCTTCATCATCTAAATAAACTGCACTTTTAGCATGTTTAGAAGAAGTCCAAGTTTTGCCACACCATTTAGGGCCTTCAACAGATATCGCCCCAAAAACTTTTAAATAATCATCAACTTTTTTATCGATTAAGCGGGGTAAATAGTCCTTTTCATTAAAATTCATTTTTTGTCACCTAACCAATATATACCATAATTTAAAGGTTTATACAATATCAACTTTACAATTTTTAAGAATTTTACTGTACATTTTTTAAGACTTTTGCTGTACAATTTTTAAAAATCAATTAATTCCAGAACCCTAGTTCAATCAATTGCAAATTGAATATTTTTATAGTATAATTAATTTGATTTTGAACGGAGGAAATTATATGAAATTTCGCGTGTCCCCAAAAGATTTTTTAATTTTTATTATATTTTGTATATTTTTAATTTACCTTTGTGCTATTGCTGTTTTAAATTTTACTTCATTTATGAATGAAGGTGAGTTTTTTGGACTTAATCCTTTTCCCGCTTTTGTAGGCAAAAATATTATATTAACTTTAGGCATGTTTTTGGCGATGATGATTATAATTTTTTCTTCTGTTACTTCTTATATTTTTGACCGTGAAAAAGGTAAAGGCATAGGTCTTACTTTTAATGAAAAAGAAGAAAAAGGTTACTCAAGATGGAGTAAAGATAAAGAAATTAAAGAAGACAAAAATGTTGCCCATGTTTTAGCTACAGATAAAAAAGTGGAAGCCGCGGGAATTCCTTTAATTAATAATGGCAAAGATATCTGGGTTGATAATGGCGAATACCATACTTTAGTTGTTGGTTCTTCTGGTTCAGGTAAAACCGAAACAATTGTTAAACCGATGGTTAACTTACTAGCCAAAAAAGGCGAAAGTATGATAATTACTGACCCCAAAGGGGAAATCTACGAATACAGTGGCCAATATTTAAAAGAACAAGGTTATAAAATAATTATCCTAAATTTCCGGGACCCTCAAAATGGTAATGCTTGGAACCCCTTAACTTTACCTTATAAGTATTATAAAAATAAAGATGTCGATAAAGCTACCGAACTTTTAGACGATGTGGCCTTAAATATTATCTATGACCCCAATAACAAAGGTGAACCTTTCTGGGAAAAAAGTGCGGCCGATTATTTTTCAGGTTTAGCCCTAGGTTTGTTTATCGATGGTAAAGAAGAAGAAGTGAATTTAAATTCCATTAACTACATGAGTACTGTCGGTGAAGAACGAATTGGCATGAATACTTATTTAAAAGAATATTTTCTTCTTAAAGGTGAATCTTCAAGTCCTTACATCTTTGCTTCAAATACTATCAATGCCCCTAATGATACTAAAGGTGGTATAACCTCAACATTTAGACAAAAAATTCGGCTTTTTTCATCACGCGAAATGTTAAGTGAAATGTTATCTTATAGTGATTTTGATATTCGGACCATTGGTAAAGAGAAAACAGCTGTCTTTATGATAATTCATGATGAAAAGACCACTTACCATAGTTTATTAACCATCTTTGTAAAACAATGCTACGAAACCCTAATCGATGTAGCTAAAGAAAGTGGGGGAAAACTCCCAATTCGAACTAACTTCATTTTAGATGAATTTGCGAACATGCCTCCTTTAAAAGATGTTGACTCAATGGTTTCAGCGGCCCGTAGTCGGGATATTCGTTTTACCTTTATCATTCAAAACTTTGCTCAATTAAATGATGTATACGGTAAAGAAGTTGCCGAAGTAATTAAAGGTAACTGTGGTAATTTAATTTACTTAATCAGTACTGAAATGGCGGCCTTAGAAGAAATTAGTAAAATGTGTGGGGAAGTCAAATCTAAAGAAAAAGATAAGACCGCATCGACTCCTTTAATAACTGTAACTGATTTACAAAAGTTAAAACTATTTCAAGCCATTATCTTACGTTTAAGAAAATATCCGTTTAAGACTAAACTTACCCCGGATTTTGAAATGGACTGGGGCATAAAAAGAGAAAAAGCCACTTTACCAGTTAGAGAAGCTCATCCAATTGCTCTTTTCGATATCAAAAAATATGTTTCCGAAGAAAAGAAAAAACAAACTTTAAGCAATCTCGAAAATGGTCAAAATAATCCTTTATCAAACCCATTTGGCCCTAATCCTTTTGCTACTCCTTTTGGACCTAATCCAACCAATAATCCGTTTAATAATATGCCACCAGCACCTCCAATGGGTAATCCAATGAATCCTTTAGGCAATAATCCATTTGGCAAATCTGGACCGCTTACTAATGAAGAAATCGACCGTATGATAGCGGACATTGACAAAAAATTAAAAGAACTAGATGAAGAAGAGGCTAGGGAAAAAGAAAAACAACAAGCCGAGAATTCCAAGAATCCAGCTCCAACCCCAGCACCTAATAAACCATTAGAAAGTATTACTAAACCTATTATGCCAGTTAAACCTTCAACTGAGAAACCTAAAATGGAGCCTAAAAAAATTAACAATACCAAAAAAATTGAAAAAGTCGAAAAAATGGATGAAATTCCTGATAAACCTAAAATCAATATCGATGTTGACAGTGTTATTGTTAACGATAACATTATTTCTGATGATGAATTCTTTGATGATTTTTTTACAGACGATTAGTCATAAGTCGTTTGTTTTTTTATTTTGCTTCATATAATAAAATGGTGAAGTTAATTGAAAAGAATCGAAGATAAAACCTACAATAAAAGTATGGGAACCTTAATAGATGTATCCGATTCCATTTCTTTCAAAATCAAACATCACCCCGATAGTATTAATATTCCTTATGAAAAACTACTTTTAAACTATAAAGAATTATTAAACAAAAATCAAAAATACTTTATAACTTGTGCTAAAGGCATTCATAGTCAAAAAGCCGTTAGCATTCTTGAATTTTATGGATATGATGTAACCCAAGTTATTAGAACATAAATTACTAAAAAAGTGCTATAATAATTAATGGGATTATTATGTTTGAATTAATGAAAAATATTGATACATTTATTAATACTTTATTAAATAGTCTAGGTATCTATGGTCCAATACTAGGCTGTTTTCTTATTGTCATCGAATCCATCTTGCCCATTTTACCACTTTTTGTTTTTATCACTTTAAATTTTATGGCTTTTGGCTATTTTTTTGGTTTTTTAATCTCGTGGTTCTTTACCATCTTAGGTTGTCTTTTATCGTTCATGCTTTGTCGGAAAAAGATTCGTACTTGGTTTACAAAAAAAATTGCTTCGAAAAAAAACATTACCAAAATTGTCAGTATTATTAATAAACTAAAATTAGAACAATTAACTATGATAATTGCCATTCCTTTTACCCCAGCTTTTTTAGTCAATATCGCCGCGGGCTTAAGTAAAATTCCTTTTAAAAAATACTTCATTGCCTTAATTATTGGCAAAATCTTTTTAGTTTTCTTCTGGGGCTTTGTTGGGACAAGCTTAGTCCAAAGTTTAACCAATCCATTAGCCCTTATCAAAGTAGTTATTCTCATATTAAGTGCTTATCTAGTTAGTAAATTAGTCAATAAAAAATTTAATTTAGATTAATTAACATATTTCAAAGAATTAAATATTCTTTTTTTATTTTGTGCTATAATGGTATTACATTTAGAATAGTAGGTGTAACATGGAATATATTATAATTGGCTTATTAGCCTTAAATATAGTAATTGGTTTAATTCTTCTTTTCAAGAAAAAAGATAATAATGATATGACGGAACGTCTTGGTCGTTTTGAAACCAACATCACGAAAGAAATAGGTGAGTTTAAATTAGGTTTTACCAATAATCTCCATAATGACTTTACTAATTTAAATGAACAAATCATAAATAGAATCAATTACTTAAACGAAAAGGTTAACGAAAGGCTAGAAGATAATTTTCAAAAATCTAATAAAACTTTTACTAATATTTTAGAAAGATTATCCAAGATTGATGAAGCTCAAAAGAAAATTGATAGTTTATCTACTGAGATAGTTTCCTTACAAAGTGTTTTAACTGACAAAAAAACGCGTGGAATTTTTGGCGAAGTCAATTTAAACTATATATTAACCAGTGTCTTTGGGGAAAATCAAAAGGGGATATATGAACTGCAACATAAAATGAGTAATGGCTATATCGCCGATGCTATTCTTTATGCCCCAAGTCCTTTAGGTACTATTTGTATTGATTCCAAATTTCCTTTAGAAAATTATCAAAAAATGACAGATAAAAATAATTCTTTAGAAGTTCGCGAATTAGCCACTAAACAATTTAAATTGGATGTTAAAAAACACATCGAAGCTATTAGTTCTAAATATATTGTTCCCGGTGAAACGGCAACGGAAGCCATCATGTTTTTACCAGCTGAAGCCATATTTGCCGAGATAAATGCCTATCACCCTGACTTAATCAAAGAAGCTTACAATAAAAAAGTCTGGATTACTAGTCCGACTACTTTAATGAGTACCCTAACCACTTTATGTATGATTTTAAAAAATATGGAACGCGATAAATATGCCAAAGTAATTCAAGAAGAATTAAATAAATTATCCTTTGAATTTGCTCGTTATCGTGAACGGTGGGATAAATTAAATCGGAGTATTGAAACCGTTTCCAAAGATGTTAAAGAAATAAATATTACCACTGAAAAAATAACTAAAAGATTTGATAGCATCAACAATGTAAATGTTCAGGAACTTACTCATTCCCAAGATAAATAAGCGCTTAACCAGCGCTTTTTCTTGGCCTAAAAAAAATCATCCGTAGATGATTATCTAAAATATATGAAAATGAATATCGAAAGCAGTAAACAATAAATAGAGAATTTCCATAATTTACCTTTTCTAACAATATTGCTTAACCATTGATAAGATAAATAAGTAACAACTCCCGCGGCAATCATTCCTAAAATATAAGGCATAATTAAATCACTACTCGTACCAGCTTCAATAAAATCTAAAACGCCTAAACCCATGGAAGCAACACTTACCGGAAAATATAACATAAAAGTATATTTTAAGGCTGAATCTTTCTTTAAATTACAAAGTAAACAACCAACTAAAACTGTCCCACTGCGACTAATTCCTGGACACAACGCTACCATTTGTAAAAGGCCAATTATCAAGGCATCTTTATAAGTTATATCTTTATCTGTTTTATTACCATTAGCATTTTTAACTAAAAAGAGAGAAATCGCTGTAATTAAGAAAGCAACCCCTAAAAGTTTAATACTTAAAGCACTTTCAATCTTATCCTTAAATAAAGCTCCCACAATACCTACTGGAATACTACCGACAATAATTAACATACAATATTTAAAATCATTATAGGTTTCTTTTCTTTTCTTCTTATCAAAAATATAACTAAAAAAAGACTTAATTAACTTCACAATATCGGGAAAGAAAATTATTAATATCGCGATAAAAGAACCAAAATTTACAAAAATCTCAAAATTTAAATCATCTAACATATTAGTATTAAACAATTCTTTAAATAATCTTAAATGGCCACTAGACGAAATAGGTAAAGGCTCTGTAAACCCTTGTAAAATGCCTAAAAGAATGTAAATTATATATTTCATTATTTTCACCTCGTATTTAATTATATAATAAAAATCTAAAATAAGAAATAAAATTAAACAAGAGGTCAAAATATGTATCTATTTTTATTAGGACTAGGAATAGTATTAACAAGTTTAGGATTATCATTTATCTTTTTGTACTCAAATCTTTTGACTATGGGGTATACTTTCTTAAATTTTGTTTATTTTATTAGTAAAAGGATAGAATGTTGGTTTTTGGTAATAGGTTTATTTTTAATTATTTATGCTTATGAAAGGTGGCTAAAAAATGTATTATTATTACGACATACTTCTAAATTTTGCCGAAAGTGATAATGAGTTATATGAATTTTACGAATGGGAAGAACACGATAACATTGAATTTATCAAGAAAATTCCTTTATTTAAAGTCAGTACCTCTAATTTAAAAATATTATTAAAATATCAAGTTAAATTTGCTGAAGAAATATTAGAACAAATCAAAAACAAAACTATTTTAAAAAATTTTAATAGTACTTTACCATATTGTTTGTTAGTTTGTGATACTAAAAACTCTTTAGCCTTAGAATTAAATGAGCAAGGAGAAGTAATTTCACGGAGTCACTTATTACTATGTGATGAAATAAATTTAAATGAAATAATGTATACGATGAAAGAACAAAAACTTAAGTTTGAAAAGTTAAATAAGTATCCTCATAATGCTGACATTCGCCAAATTGCTGAAATCAAAAAGATAATTGCTTGTGAAATTAAAACTCTTTATGAACAACAAAATATTAGCAAGTTAAAATACCTTTATTTTGAATGGTTTGATAAAACTAGTGATGATTTACAAAATATTTACAAAGAAATGTGCTTTGATTTACAACAAAAATTTTCCCCTAAACATCAAAATATCTATGAAATTATTAAATTATCTTATGATAAAGTAAAGTAAGGTATATTTTCCAAAAATTAAAGAACACTACAAATAAAGGAGATAAGAATGAAAAAAGTATTTTTAGTATTAATAACCATAATTTTAGTTTGTAGTGGGTGTGCCAAAGACCAAGCCGCGGAGGCAGTTAGACATTACTTAGATAAATTTAACAATCATGATACGGAAGTTTTAATCGAATTAAACGAATTAGTTAAAGAAGAACAATTAACTGACCATCAAAGTGAACTATATAAAGAAATTATGAAAAAACAATATACTGATTTGCGGTATGTTATTGTCGATGAAAAATACAATGGAGATGAAGCCACAGTTATAACCAAAGTTTCGGTATATGATTTATTTGGGGTTCAAAAAGAGGCTAATGACTATTTACAAACTCATCAACAAGAATTTTTAAATGAAAATAAAGAATATGACGAAAATTTATTTTTAAACTACAAATTAGAACAAATGAAAAATGTTAAACAAAAAGTCGATTATACGATTGAGTTTAATGTTACTAAAGAAAATGGTAAGTGGGTTTTAAATAATCCTAATAAAGAAGCTTTAGAAAAAATACACGGTATATACGATTACACTAATGATTAACTTAATCACTCATGATTGAGTTTTTTATTTTATAATATTGATAGGTGATTCTAAATGAAAGTATTAAGTTTAACGGAACCTTTTGCTACTTTAATTCAAGAAAAAAAGAAAAAAATCGAAACTAGAAGTTGGCAA
Source organism: uncultured Bacilli bacterium (assembly GCA_947600335.1). GTDB lineage: Bacteria > Bacillota_I > Bacilli_A > RF39 > UBA660 > MGBC108787. The sequence continues at coordinate 42,495 of CANQGB010000007.1, forward strand.
ACTGCTTATCGCGGAGAATTATATATTCATGCTAGTCAAACAAAGCCGTCTTCCAAAGATTTAGAAAATGCCGAATTAATGGCTCTTCTTGATAATCAAAGTTTAAATTTTGGCAATATAATATGCAAATGTAATTTAGTTGACTGTGTTTATATGACTAAAGAATTTGTGGAAAATATGAAAAAGAATAACTATCAAGAATATATCTGTGGTGATTATCAAGAGGGGAGATATGCTTGGATATTAAAAGACATTGAGACTATCAAACCTCTTAAGGCCAAAGGCCAACTTAGCATTTGGAATTATTATAATGACCATGAAATAATGCATTTAATGCAAGAAATTGCGTATGGTTGGGTAGATAAAAAATTAAGAAAACAAAGTTTGGTTGATGAAACTTTTTCTGATAATTATATGTTACAAACTCCCCAAGAAATTATTAAAAATAAAATCGGGGTGTGCTGGGACCAAGTAGAACTTGAAAGATATTATTTCAAAGGTAATACTTGGAATATCAAGACTTATTTTATTGTTCATTATGATGATGATAAATGTCCAACTCATACATTTTTAACTTATGAAAAGAATGGTAAATGCTATTGGTTTGAACATGCTTGGAAAAGATTTACCGGAATACATGAATATGGTAACCAAAAAGATTTATTGTTAGATGTTAGAAATAAATTTATTAAGTTTGAATTAAACAATAAATGTAATATGGAAAATCTTATTGTTTATGAATATCAAAAACCAAAGTATCATATAACTACTGAAGAGTTTTACAAACACTGCGAGTCAGGAGTTAAAATGTGCTTGTTAAAGTAATAAAGATATGATAGAATGAATATAGGTAAAGAAATTTACATAAAATAAAAAAGGAAAGCAATTCAGTTTTGGAATGCTGAATGCCTACCTATAAAAGATTCGGCATTTAAACAATAAGTTTAAGTGTCATTTTATTTTGGAGATAGCCAATAACAAAGAAAGGCTTAAAATAAAAAATGAAATGTATTTTAGAAGATAGAGTATAAACGTCTTGCATTTCATATTTAACCAGCTCCTTTCATTAAAAAGAAGAGGTAGACACCAGCAACTAAATCACTTTCCTGAATATTATTATAACAAACATATGTTTAAAACTATTAACATTGCGTCGTTAAAATGACAAATTTCTTTTTTCTTCTATGTTATATTATAAATGTAAAGAAAATACCATATAGATATTGTAATTAAAAGTAA
>CANQGB010000008.1 GCA_947600335.1 uncultured Bacilli bacterium
TGCGTTGCTGTGCAATAATTTTTTTAATTATTTTAATTTTTTTTCAAATAACTATTGACTTTTCATAGTTGGTCTCCGATTAAAGCAAAGAAAGTATCTCGTAAGTTAGTCGTTTTGGTTTTCTTTTTAATATTTTCTGGGGTATCATTTTCGATAATTTGGCCTTTATCGATTAAAATAATGCGGTCACAGATGCCATCAACTTCTTCCATATAATGAGTAGAATAAAGAATGGTTTTACCCCGTTTTTTTTCTTGTTTGATAAAATCTAAAATAATTTGACTAGAAATAATATCTAAACCACTGGTGGCTTCATCAAAAATATAATATTTAGGATTATGAATTAAACAACGAGCAATATTAACTCTTTGAACTTGGCCCGTAGATAGTTTGGCAATCGGACTGTATAAAAAATCTTGTAAGTTTAAAATCGTCGTTATTTCGGTTAATCTTTTTGGAAAATCACCGGCAACTTCGTAAAAATCCCACCACATTTGTAATAATTCATAAGGAGTTAAGGTGTTATAAATTTTAGTATTGCCTGATAGATAAGCAAGCTTTTTCTTAATTGCGATTTCGGATTCCGGATATTGTAAATCATCGATGATTATTTTTCCTTGCGTAGGTGTTAATAAACCGGCAATCATTCTTAAAAGAGTTGTTTTGCCAGCCCCATTGGGACCAATAATGCCGATAATCTCGCCATCTTGAGCTGTGAAACTCATGTTTTCGTTGGCTAGGAATTTTTCTTTTTGGCGTTTATTATTTAATTTAGTAAATTCTTTGGATAAATTTTCGACTTGTAACATAATTGTTTCCTTTCTTTAAGTCATTATATCATATTAGAAAAGTATAAATATATTATTTTTTGTCATACTAAAAAAAGGAGGATTTAATATGGAACAAGAAAATATCAATGCCTTAGATGAAATACATAAAGGAGCATGTATGGGTGTCGATGCCATAAATTTAGTTTTAGAAAAAGTGGAGAGTAAAGATTTAAAAAAATGTTTAGAAAAAGATTTACAAGATTATAAAACCATTGCCACACAAATTGAAAAAATCTATCCGGAATATGATTCGGGCGAACCCCATAAAACTTCTGCCTTAAATAAGATAATGACTTGGACGAGTGTTGAAGCTAAAACGATGAATGATAAAAGCGATGCTAAGATTGCCGAGTTATTAGTTCAAGGTGTGAATATGGGCATTATTGAAGGGAAAAAGATTCTAAATAATAAAAATTTAAATCAAGAAGTCGAAGATATAGTAAATAAATATGTCAATATGCAAGAAAAAAGTTTAGAAGCTTTAAAAGAATATTTATAACGATTTAATTCGTTTTTTTAATTTGACAATTTTTGTTTTAAATGGTAGGATAGCCTCGTTTTTAGGGGTGAAATATCATGAATTTAGAAAAGTATTTACCAGATGATGAGCTAAGAAAATTATTTAGCCAAATGAAGCAAGGAGATAAAGAAGCAAGACAAGAAATTATGAAACACAATTTGGTTTTAATTAAATATACAATTAGTTCGAATTTTTATAAGACCGGATATGAGTTAGATGAATTAATGGCGGTGGGTTATTTAGGTTTAAATAAAGCAGTAGATACCTTTGATGAGAGTTTAAATTTTAAATTTATTACTTATGCTTATATATGTATTAAAAATGAAATATTAATGTTTCTCCGTAAAAGCAAAAAATATTATAACCAAATTAGTTTACAAAAAGAACTTTATAATTATAATACGGATGATTCTTATGAATTAGGTGATACAATTGCCAGCAGTGAAGAAATCTTTAGTGACCAAATTATTAATGAAGATAATGACAAATATTGTTTAAAATATGCCTTAAATTATATAACTAACTTAAATGAAAGAGATAAATATATTATAGAACATTACTTTGGTTTGAATGGGTGTAAGTATACTAAACAAGCTGATTTAGCTGATAAGTTTAATATTTCTCAAAACTATCTTAGTAGAGTTATTAAATACCATTTAAAAATTATCCGTTTAATTTTGGCTTTAAGAGGAGTAGAAATAAAAAGTTCTTTAATTAGAAGATAGTATCTTAAAATGGATACTATTTTTCTTTTAATACGAAAAATTGTATGCTAAAATAGTAACTAGGTGATAAGCATGTTTAATTATATAAAAGGTCAAGTTGTCGAAAATGGTAGTAATTATATAACTGTAGATAATCAAGGTATTGGCTATAAAATATTTGTAGCTAATCCTTTTAGTTTTTCTTTAAATGAAGAGATTAAAGTTCATATTTATGCTTATATTCGGGAAGATGAATTTTCGTTATATGGTTTTAAAGAAGAAAACGAAAAAGATTTATTTTTACGCTTAATCAATGTTAAAGGTTTAGGCCCTAAGATGGCTTTACCGATGCTGGCAACTGGAAGTGTCGCGGGAATTATCGATGCCATCGACCGGGAAAATATTTTATACTTAACCAAGTTTCCAAAAATTGGTGAAAAAGTAGCCAGACAAATTATTCTCGATTTAAAAGGAAAACTAGCCGCGACGTTAGAAGTTACTCCGAGTGCTAATGATGAAGTAGTGGAAGCCTTAATTTCACTAGGCTATAAAAGTGCTGATGTTAAGAAAGTATTGCCAAAACTTGATACGACTTTAAAATTAGAAGACCAAATTAAAGAAGCTTTGAAATTGCTTTTAAAATAGAAAGGAATGGTTAGATGGAAGAGAGAATTGTCGATGAAAATATGCAAGCTGAAGATGTATTTGAGCAAAATATTCGCCCGCAAAGTTTAGATGAATATGTTGGGCAAACAGAAATCAAAGAAAACTTGCGTGTTTTTATCAAAGCCGCTTTAATGCGAACAGAACCTTTAGACCATGTCTTATTATATGGCCCACCGGGACTTGGAAAAACTACTTTAGCACATATTATTGCTAATGAACTCGGTAGTAATTTAAAAACTGCTAGTGGACCTTCATTAGAAAAAACTGGTGATTTAGCGGCCGTATTATCAACCCTAGAACCCGGCGATGTGTTGTTTATTGATGAAATTCACCGGATGCCAAAATTTATTGAAGAAGTTTTATATCCAGCAATGGAAGACTTTGAAATTGATTTAGTTATTGGAAGTGAAGGAAAATCACGCAATATTCGCATCGATTTACCACCATTTACTTTAGTTGGTGCAACCACGAGAGCCGGCGATATTTCAGCACCTTTACGCGACCGGTTTGGCATTATTTCCAAGTTAGAATATTACAAAGAAGAAGAATTAGAAGCCATTATTAAAAGAACTAGTCGAGTTTTAGATATGCCGATTTCTCTTGATGCGGCGAAAGAATTGGGAACGCGATGTCGAAAAACACCGCGAATTGCTAATCGGTTATTTAAAAGAGTTCGGGACTTTGCTTTAGTTGAAGGGGAAGCTTGTATTACAAAAGAAACCGCTGAGAAAGCTTTAAATCGCTTAAAAGTCGATGAATATGGTTTAGATAATTTAGATATTGAATATTTAAGTTCGTTAATTAAAAAATTTAATGGAGGACCAGTTGGTGTTGAAACTATCGCAACTTCGATTGGTGAAGAAACATCGACGATTGAAGATGTCATTGAACCATTTTTATTACAAGAAGGATTTATTAAAAGAACTCCAAGGGGAAGAGTAGCTACCGATAAAGCTTATAATCATTTAAAAATAAGTCATAATGAAACATTATTTTAATTATATAAATGGAAGGGAAAATAGATGGAAAAAAATAGAATTATTATCATTGAAGGACCACAAGGAACTGGCAAGACAACTTTAGCAAATTATTTAAGAGAAAATATTGCTTCATCCAATCTTTATCGTTTATCTGGCCAAAAAGATAAAACTATTTCTGGTAAAGAAGTAAGTAAAAAAATGTATAATGCTTTGTTATCTTATTTAGAAGCAATGCAAGATGTCGGCATGGATTTAATTTTTGATAGGACCTTTTTTACCGAAGAAGTATACGCCCGGTTAGGATATAAAGAATATAGTTTTAGCGATGTTTATCAAGATTTATTACAAAAAATTAACAGTTTAAATTATGATATATATTTTTGTTTATTATATTTAAAAAATCCTGAATTATATCGGGAAAGATTACAACGAGAAAGTCATCATAACTATCAATCATTTAGTCTAGAAAATAGTGTTAACCAACAAAATGTTTATTTAGAAATAAGTCAAGAATTAAAAGATACAACGATAAATGTTTTAGAAATACCGATGGATAATTTTGCAGAATCATATCAATTAATTCGCAAAAAATTTAAAATTAATAGTGAGAATAAGAATGAAAACTGAAGATTTTGATTATGAATTGCCCGAAGAATTAATTGCTCAAACGCCTTTAAAAGATAGGTCTTCTTCAAAGTTAATGGTATTAGATAAAACGAATGGTGAGATTAGTCATAAGAATTTTACCGATATATATGATTTATTAAATAAAGGTGATGTGTTAGTTATTAATGACACGAAAGTTATCCCGGCTAGATTAATTGGCGAAAAAGAAGAAACTCAAGCCACGATTGAACTATTATTATTAAAAGAATTAGGTAATGATGAATGGGAATGTTTATCCAGACCTTTTAAAAGATTACATGTAGGCACAAAAATTAGTTTTGGTAATGGCTTATTAATCGCGGAAGTTACGACTAAAAAAGAAGAAGGCATGGTTGTTGTTTGTTTTAGTTATGAAGGAATATTTTTAAATATTTTAGATAAATTAGGTGAGATGCCATTGCCTCCTTATATTCATGAAAAACTAGCCGATAAAGATCGTTATCAAACTGTTTATGCGAAAAATATTGGTAGTGCAGCAGCTCCAACGGCGGGGTTACATTTTACTAAAGAGTTATTAAAAAAGTTATCGGCTAAGGGTGTTATTATTACGAATATTACTTTACATGTTGGTTTAGGAACCTTTAGACCTGTCGAAGTCGATGATATTACAAAACATCACATGCATAGTGAATATTATGAAATGAGTGAAGAAACGGCCAAGATTTTAAACTTAGCTAAGCAAGAACATCGCCGAATTATCGCGGTGGGCACTACTAGTACTCGAACTTTAGAAACTATTATGCAAAAATATGGTGCCTTTACTAAATGTTTTGGCAATACAGATATCTTTATTTATCCTGGCTATGAATTTAAAGCCATCGATTGTTTAATTACCAACTTTCATTTACCAAAGTCCACGCTTTTAATGTTAGTTAGTGCTTTTTCCAAAAAAGAATATATCTTAAAAGCCTATCAAGAAGCTGTCGCTAATCATTATCGGTTTTTCTCTTTTGGAGATGCCATGTTTATTAAGTAGAAAAGAGGTCTTAGAATGCGTTTAAATTTTGAATTAATAAAAAATGAAGCTCATACAGCTGCTCGTTTAGGTAAAATTACCTATCAAAATAAAGTTTATGAAACACCCATGTTTATGCCCGTGGGAACCCAAGCTACGGTTAAAACGCTTAGCCCCGAAGAAGTAAAAGCCACGAAAGCTGGGATAGTTTTAGCAAACACTTATCATTTGTGGTTAAGACCTGGCGAAGATATTGTCAAAAAGGCTGGAGGTTTACATAAGTTCATGAATTATGATGGCCCCATGTTAACTGATTCCGGAGGATTTCAAGTATTTTCTTTAGCTAATCCTAAAGACATAACCGAAGAAGGCGTTAAGTTTAAAAACCATATCAACGGCGATTCTTTACTATTAACTCCTGAAAAATCGATGGCGATTCAAGAAGCCTTAGATGCTGATATTATGATGAGTTTTGATGAATGTCCTCCAGCGAGTGCCCCTTATGAATATTTAAAACAAAGTATTGAAAGAACATTAAGATGGGCTAAAAGAGGTAAAGATGTCCATCATACTGACCAATTACTTTTTGGTATTGTCCAAGGTGGGGCTTATGAAGATTTAAGAAAATGGAGTGCCGAAGAAACGGTTAAAATTGGTTTTGATGGTTATAGTATCGGGGGAGTTGCTAATGATCATGAAAGTAAAGAAGATATGTATAAAGCTTTTCAATATTCGACCAAATATTTACCAAATGATAAATTAAGATATGCCATGGGGATTGGTGAACCTATCGATATAATTGAAGGCGTTATTCGCGGGGTAGATATTTTTGATTGTGTCACCCCAACTAGATTAGCGAGACATGGGCATGCTTTTACCAAGTATGGTAAAATTAATTTAAAAAATGCTAAGTATAAAGAAGATTTTACCCCGATTGATGCAACATGTGATTGTTATGCTTGTCAAAATTATACCAAGGCTTATATCAAACACCTAATCAATGCCGAAGAAACTTTTGGCGCCCGTTTGTTATCGATACATAATATTCGTTTTTTAATTAAATTGACCGAAGATATTCGCTTATCTATTAAAAATGATAATCTGTTAGAATTTAAAGAAGAATTTAGGAAAAATTATTATGGAGTAAATTATGAGCAAAAATAAAGTAATAAGTTATGTTAGTATTTTAATAATTGTTTTAGCGGTCTTTACCACAACAGCGCTTAAAGTTTATAAGATTCATAACGAAAGATTATTAGAAGTAACAACTAAAGCCATAATCGATAGTGCTAAAAAATGCTACTATAATAACTCTTGTGTCGATGATAAAATTACATTAAATGAATTATATGACAAGATGGGTTTATCTACGCAAACTAATCCAATGACCAAAAAGATTTATAATGACCAATCTTATATAGATATAACAAATAATTTTCAATTTAATGAAATAAATTAAGGAAAGGTTAAAAATGAATGAAAGGCTAAAAAAAGAATTAGAAGTAAAAGAAAAATTTAAATTGAAGTATAATCAAAGTACTGGATTAATTGAATTAAATTTAGAAAATGTTCAAAAAATAGAGACAATGTTAAGATGTAATCCCAATTATCCGCAATTTATAGATGTTAATGATTATAATGATGAGAAAGTTATTAATGATATATTTGATAAAATAAAAATAGAATATAATAAATATCAAGAAGATTTTAAAAATGAGAAAGATGAAAAAGATTTTAAATTTCAATATGCTTCGGTTTTTTATATTTTAGCTTTAAAGCAAGATAAAGAAGATGGTAAATTAACTAAAAAGTTATATGAATATTATATAAAAGTAATTTTAAGAAGAATAAATGCCGAAAATCATACGCATACTGCTATTAGAGATATTAATGCTATTGCCAAAAAGGTATATACCCAATTTAATTATGAACAATTATTAAAAGCATTAAAAGAACCTTTAAAAAAAGATTGCCAATATCAATTAATTAGGTGTATTGCTAGCGAGATTAATAAGAAACATAATTTTTTGTTAGCATCACAATTTTGCCATTATGTAAATTTTTACATTTATTTAGATAAAGCAGAGGCGGATTTATTTTCGATTTATGATGAAACAGTTAAAGATAACTTACATTTATATTACAATTATTATTGTGGTAACGAAGAATTAGAAGATTTAAATCAACCAATACCAAATTACCAATATAAGTATAAATTTAAAGATTTAAAAAAATTTTCGGATAGAGAAACGACTGAAAAATTAGTTGGCATATATAAAGATTATCAAGATATAATTGGACAAATTGTTAAAAAATGTGGTATCAGTCGAAATGAATTTTATCATCTTGTTTGGTATACTAGTAAATTGCCACGAAATGGTGGATAAATATTTTTATTTTTATGTTATGATAAAGATAGGTGGTTAAGCATGTTAAAAACGAAAATAATTCCTATTAGTAATTTAAAATTAACAAAATATAATATCGAGGTTAAGGGTATTGAAAACAAATATCGTTTAAATTTTAAGATTGGTAAAACTCTTGATGAACTTAATAAATTACCTTTAAACGAGAAAATACTCGGTAATGATTTAGTGGATATAAAGGATCTTTCTTTTGGCAATGATATAGAATACTTTCTTATTCTAACTGAACGAAATTTAAATATTTATTTTACAAAATTGGATGATAACTGTTTTCAAGTCGAAATTGATATTTTTAGTTTTAAAGATGCTTTTGGTTTTGAAAGTTTTGACTTGGATAATTTAAATATTAATTTTGAATTAGATTTTAAAAATAAATTGCTTTAGATAACCAAAATTTAGTAGAGATAAAACTCTACTTTTTTACTTACTCATAATTAATTTTAATTCTTTTTGGCATTTATACCAACCATCGAACCGAGAATGGCTACGGCTAATAAAATAAGATAATATATCAAGGAATTAATGTGAAAATTACGATAAAAGATGATGTTAAACATTAATAAGATAAAGATAAATAATGAACCCGTTTTAATACCAGCTATGTAGCCCTGTTTCGCCGCTTTATGGCCTTCTTTAAAACTAAATACAAAGAACAAAACAATTAAATAGATTAAGGCTAAAGTTTTAATAAATTTCGTACTTAGAAAGAAATAATAACCGACACTCATTAAAAGCGAACCTAAAAGTAAGAAACCAATAAAATAAAGAATAATTTTTCCATAATATTTAATTAAATCCATAAACTCACCTAATAATTAATATGAAATTGATTAAAAAATAATGAAAGAAACCATAATAAAATTAGAGGTGCTAATATGGAAATCATAAAAGTTATTGTGCGAACATCATTTTTTTATTTTTTTATTGTTTTAGCTTATCGGATAATGGGCAAAAGAGAAATAGGCCAACTAGGTATTATTGATTTAATTGTTTCAATTTTGATTGCGGAATTAGTAGCGATTAGTATTGAGAACTTAAATGATTCGATTTTTAACACGATTGTACCAATTGCTTTACTGGTTGTTTTAGAACTAGGTTTGGCTTATATAAGCATTAAGTCTCGCAAATTTCGGACAATTTTTGGTGGCAAACCGGCTTTAATTATTGTAAATGGCAAAGTTAATTATAAAGAAATGATTAAACAACGATATAGTATGGATGATTTGTTATTAAGCCTAAGACAAAACTCAATTAAAAGTTTAGACCAAGTCGAATATGCCTTTCTAGAACCTAATGGCAAATTATCGATTTTTGAATACAACATTTTTAAAACGAGTAGTAATTATCCTATGCCTTTAATCTTAGATGGCGAAATCCAAAAAAAGGCTTTAGATTACATAAAAAAAGATGAACGCTGGTTAAAACAAGAACTAGGGAAAAAAGGTTTGAAACCAAGTGATATCTTTTATGCTTTTAAAAAACAAACGCGCATATTTTTAATAAAGAAAAGTGATTTATAATGGCCCTTTTCTTTTTTATTTAACTAGTATTTTAAGATAAAATATTATATAATCGGGTTAGAGTAGATGAAAGTAGTTTGGAAGTATGAAGAAAGTTTTAAAAAGAATATTAACGGGTTTATTTATTGTTCTTTTTCCTTTTGTAGTTTTCTACATTTTTTTGATATTTAATATTAACCGACATATTACTATTGAATACGGCAATATTTTAACTTGGGAAGATATTCTAAAAAAAGATTTTAATATTAATTGGCAAAGTAAAACCGATTTAGCAACTATGACGGAAGTGGGAGATTATAAGTTTAAAGTTTCCTACTTTATGTTTAATTATGTAGTTCATTTACAAATTAAAGATACGACAGCTCCAAAAGTAAATGTTCAAAATGTTGTCAAATATTTAGATGAAGAATTACCAACGATTGATGATTTTTTAGTAGATATTGAAGATTTAAGTCCTTATGAAATTGCCCCGCTTAATTTAGAAAAAAGGCCAGGAATCCAACAAGTAAAAATTATTGTTACGGATATATATGGCAATAAAACTGAACAAGAGGCAACATTAAATCTGATTGAATATCAGTCTGTTCCAGTATTTACAGGGCTAGAAGATTTAGTTATCGAATATGGAGATGCTCCGAATTATCGAAAAAATGTTAGTGTCTATGATAAAAGATATGGGGAGTTGAATTTTGATGTAGATGTTTCCCAAGTAAATTATACCAAAAGTGGAACATACACAGTTATATATTCGGCCACAGTTCCAAACGGGCAAAAAATCACGGCTAAGCGTAAAGTTATTATTAAAGAACCACCGAAAACTTATAAAATTGAAGACTTTCCAGTATTTAATCAATTTCCCGATTATCCTAATGGCTGTGAAAGTATTGCTTTATATACCTTGTTAAAATTCTATAATATTAATGTATTACCAGATGAAATTGTTCATACTTTAAAAAAAGGAAGCGGTCCTTATTGGGAAAATGAAACATTATATGGTGGTGACCCGGAAGTTGAATTTGTTGGTGACCCCCAAGATAAACATGGTTATGGAGTATATCAAAAGCCGATTATCGAAGTAGCTAATAAATATAAACCCGGCATGATTGATTATACGGGGCATACTCTAGATGATGTTTTAAAACTTGTTAAAACAGGGATACCAGTTCAAGTCTGGGTATCTATCAATTTACAAGATACCGAAAAATGTGCTTCTTGGATTAATCCCCAAACTGGTCAAAAAATAGATTGGATTTGTAATCTACATAGTGTAGTCGTAATCGGATACAATAATAAAAATGTTATAGTTTCTGACCCTTATAAGGGTGAGATAGTAAATTATAGTTTACAGCAATTTGAAAAAATGTATAATCTATTTGGCAAAAGAGCAATATACTATGCAAAATAAGGAGATAAAACAATGAAAAAACTAAAATATGGATTAATAATTTTATTTTGGATATTAGTGTTAGGTATTTTGTTTAGTGGCTATTATCATAAAAGAATTAATAACTTAGATACAGTAAAAGAATTAGATATTAATTCGGAATTGGTGCAAGATTTATACGAAACAATAGTTCCTAATAACAATTCTTATATTTTAAGCCAACTTTATAGTAATGCAGAATTAACTAATGAATATAAGTTAAATGTGGCCATTATGAATTATGTCAAGAAAAATCCTACTAGTGACCCATCAGCTGATAATGTTATCAATTATCTTTCGGCCGATGATGTCTTAGATAGTGCAAAAGAAATTTTTGGCGATGATGTTTCACTAATTAATCAAAGTTTTATGTTTAACATCAATCACGACTACTGTGGTTATAATTATAATGAAGAAAAAAATAGATATGAACCTTTTGAGGGCTGTGGAGATATGATGGGGAAATATTTTTATCGTAAACTTTTAAATGCGAAAGAACAAGGGAATCAAATTATTTTACAAGAGCAATCATTTTATGTGTATGAAAACTTAGGTACCGATGAAATTTATATTTATGATAATTATGACCAAGATAAAATGCTTGATTTTGTTCAAAGCAAAGATACTGCTATTAGTGGAGTAAATGAAAATGATTACATAGATAAAGGGTCAATATATGAATATATCTTTCAAAAAGAAAATGATAGATATATATTTAAAGAACTAAAAAAAGTCGAATAAAAATAGTCACTGAAAAAAGTAGTCAAAATATCGAAGTTTTTTCAGTTAAATGAAAAAACTTTAAAAAATTACATTTTTAGTTTATAATGAGTATAGGTGATTACAATATGGTAGAAAGAAAAGAATATTTAGATTTTTTAATTAAGCTAAAAGATAAAAAAATTATTAAAGTCGTAACTGGTATTAGAAGGTGTGGTAAATCAACTTTATTTACATTATATAAAAATTATTTACGAGAAAATAATATTAGCGAAAAGCAAATAATAAGTTTTAACTTTGAAAATCCCGAAGACTTAAAGTATGATAATTGGCGAGATTTATATAACGATATTAAGTCTAAACTGGTTGTTGATAAAATGAATTACATATTTTTAGATGAAGTTCAAGTAGTCAAAGATTTTGAAAGAATTGTCGATGGTTTATTTATCCAAGATAATGTAGATATATATATAACTGGTTCTAATTCTTATATGTTATCAGGAGAATTAGCTACCTTTTTAACTGGAAGATACATGCAAATTCACATGTTGCCCTTGTCATTTAAAGAATATTTAAGTAGTATCGATTCACCAAATGAATTAAAAGAATATCAAAATTATATTGAAAATGGTGGATTTCCTTACTTATTAGTGTTAAATAATGATAAAGATTTAATTCGAAATTATTTAGATGGTATTTTTAGTACGGTTTTGTTAAAAGATGTTGTCGCAAGAAATAACATTAAAGATGTAATGATACTTGATAGTGTAATTAAATTTATTTTTGACAATATAGGACAATTAGTTTCTACTAATAAAATAAGTAATTCTTTAAATGCTAATAATCGAAAAAGTTCCGTAAATACGATTGAATCTTATATATCTAATTTATTAGATAGTTATATTATTTATAAAATATCGAGATATGATATAAAAGGAAAAGAATATTTAAAAACGGGTGATAAATACTATGTGGCTGATTTAGGATTGCGAAATTATTTATTAGGTGAAACAAGAGATTTAGGTAGTATTTTAGAAAATGTGATTTTTCTGGAATTAAAGCGAAGAAATTACGATATAGCTATTGGCAAAAATGGGGATAGTGAAATTGATTTTGTAGTAAAAAATAATGATGGGTTAAGATATATTCAAGTAGCCTTGTCAGTTCGTAATGAAGAAACTTTAAAAAGAGAATTAAATTCGTTAAAAACAATAAATGATAATTATCCTAAATATATTATTACTTTAGATTACGATAGAACTAGTTATGATGGTATTAAACAAATTAATGCCTTAGATTTTTTATTAGGTAAAGAAGAGATATAAAAGTTTTTAATAGTGTTGAAAGTTCTTTTAAATGTTTATATAATTAATTTAAAGTAGAGGTGTTTTTAATGTATCAGTTAAAAAATATTAGTAAAGTGATTAATGATAAAACGATTTTAAATAATATTAATTTAGAATTTCCTGATACGGGCTTTGTTGCCTTAAAAGGTGAAAATGGTGCAGGAAAAAGTAGTCTTTTAAATATAATTGGTTCTTTAGATAAACCAACTACGGGGAATATTATTTTTAATAATCAAGACCTGGCTACTTTAAAAGAATCTGAATTATTAAAATATCGGGAACAATATATTAGTTTTATTTTTCAAGATGATAATTTATTTTTAAATTCGAATGTTTCAGATAATATCAATATTGTAGGAAAAAATAGAAATATAGATACTTATTTGAATGAGCTTAATATTAGTAAACTATTAAAAGAAAAAGCCAAAAATTTATCGGGTGGTGAAAAACAAAAGGTTGCTATTTTACGTAGTTTAGCTAAAGATAGTAAAATAGTTCTTGCTGATGAACCGACTTCTTCTTTAGATTATGAGACCAAAAAATTGGTTTATCAAATATTAAAAGAAATTAGTAAAGAAAGATTAGTAATAGTTGTTTCCCATGATGGAGAGTTAATTAATCAATATGCTGATATGGAAATTAATATGTCTAAAGGCGAGATTGTTGATATAATTTATAATTCGAAAACAACTGATAATAATTCGGGAACTTTATATCATAATCAATTTAATTCAAGAAAGTTTACATTAAATAATTTATTTGTGAAGAAAAGAAAAATAATTTTTAGTTCGTTTATTTTAATTCTTACTTTGTTAATTGTAATCTTATCACAATCTTTAGCACAAATTAATTTTATTGATTTACATACAGATACCATGGCTTTAGAACATGACAATGTTTTGATTTTTCAAACTTCAAATTACAAAATGGATGAATTTTCAATTAAATATATGATTAGTCAAGATAATTTAGATTATTTAGAAGCTAATAAAATATCGACTAATCCTTTAGAAATAGGTAGAGCCATTGAAGAAGGAAATAATCTTCGCCATTTTGAAATATATTATCAGCCATATAAAAGTAGTGTGAAATTATATTATGCTTTAATGTTGTCGAAGGAATATTCTTTTTTTGATGTTTCTTGCTTAGATGGTGTTATTTATGGTCATATACCGACCGAAGAAAATGAATTAGCTATTAGTTCATATTTAGCTGAACAAATAATGGAATACGGAATCAAAGATTTTAGGGGTCACCCTTATCAACCAGAAAGTTTTGAAGACTTAGTAAATGATAAACATTTAATAAAATTAGGTGATAGAGCAGTTATAATTTCAGGAATATATGAAACGGATTTTTCGAATTATGACTATTTAAAAAAGGAGTATAGTAAATTACCACAAAGGATTGAAAATTCTTATAACTTTTTAAATGAAAAAATTAGAAATATCGCAGCCAATATTTATGTTACGCAAGATTTCTTTGATTATTATGAAAATACTAATGAAGTTACGGAAGGGTATAACTATCGCATTGATAAAACAATGTTAACGACTGAGCCACAAGTTGATAATACTTTGGGATTAAATGAAATTATAGTCAATGAAGAAATATTAAAGACTTTAAATTTAACTTTAGAAGATTGTATTAATCAAGAAATAACAATATCGGTGGTAAAATTATATGATAATTCCATTGTTAGTGAATCACAACGCGCTACCATAAATGCTGTAATTAAAGGGGTATCAGATGATGGTAATTATTATATGAATAAAGATACTTTAGAAAATGTTATTGCAAGAAGAACTTACGTAAATAAAGTTATGTTAAAGGAAGATAATAAAGATATAATTCATCAAATTTTTCAAAAGTTTCCAATTGATGAAAGTGAGTATACAATAAAAACAAATTATAGTTTCGCCATTGAAGGTTTGAATGGTATTTGTAATTTGATAGTAAAAGTATTTCCTGTTGTTGTTTCAATTATGGGACTATTTACCATTTTAATTTTGATTAATTATATTTTAGACAGTGTTGATATTCATTTGAAAGATATTGCCATTTTAAAATCCTTAGGAGTTCAAGAAAAAGATATTTGGAAAATATTTATTATGGAAATAGGAATTTTAGTGTTATCATCCTATGGGGGAGCAATTCTATTATTTCTTATCTTACGGGTAGTTTTCAATCATTTGGCTAGTAATATCGTCGGCTTTAAATTAAATATGTTTCCGATTAATATTTTAAATATTATTATAATTTTGATAATACTTATGTTATTTTTGATGGTTGTTTTCTTCCTTATTCAAAGAAAATTAAAAAAACAAGTTCCTTTAGCTGTTTATAAAACAAACTAGTTAAATATAGGAGGGTACTTAGATGAACAGTGAATTTTCAGTTAAGAAGAACAAAAAATCTATTGTCAAAATTTTGGCTATAGTAAGTGGAGTAGTTGTCGCGGCCATTATATTATATATGATTATTTCTTATAAAAAGTCCTTACATTATTATGAATTAGAATGTCAATCTAATGAAGGGCATATTACTATTATCTACAATAAATCAAAGATTACGGGATATTCGGCTAGTAAAATAAGTTATAATCTGGTTCAACAACAAAATGAAGCTCAAAAAATGGGAATCGATAATTATATTTCCCAATTTAGCGACTGGTTTGAAGATACTACAACAGGAACTTGCACGATTGAAGAAAAATATAGATAAGACTTAAAGCATGTATAAAGCAAGTATATGCTTTTTTAAATTGGAATATTATATTAATAGAAATTGAAACATAGAAAGGGCCATTTTAAACGAAAAAAATTTGACAAGTGGAATTAAATTTGCTAAAATTAATAGGCTTGCGCAAAAAAGGAGGACTCTAAATGAGTGAACAAGTAAAAGCTAAGGCAACTGTTTATGGTTTAGGAATTGATAGCCCGGTGTTTTTTGATGAAGCAGAATTAGATAATATTCCCGAAAAAGGAATGTATCATGGTATATATGTTGATAAAGAATATTTAGTTTCTATTGAATATATTGGTTATTTCGCTAATAAATACGATGTTTTTAAAACAACAAAGATAAATGGTGAAGAAACCTATTATTATGCTGGTGGCTCCTATAATAGACTCCAAATATATGAAGGTAATTATCAAGACGATTATTTTAGGTGGCAACCATCTTTTATATCTTACTATGCTGATTTAAACAATTTATATAATGTTTTTCGGGCCCGAGGAATTATTTTTCAAAATGACATCTATGCTCAAAAAACATTGGACAATGTGATACTAAATACCAACTTTGGCAATATGACTTATTATCAAAATGCACCGCGCTTAGTTCGTAGTAAAAGTTGTTAAAAGTTTTAATAGTTTTTTAAAACTTTTTTTATTTGGTGATAATTTAAGAAAACAACAAAAATAATATTGACAATTTCGGAAATAACTAACCCATATATGCCAATTTTTAAGAAGGAAAGAACACCCAAGATAACGGTTTTTAACACAATTCCCCAAAAAGTAATTTTCATCGTAAAATTGGCTAGACCTAAACCTTGTAAAGTACTGATAATGGGGCTTTCTAAATAAAAAAGAACAAAAAAAGGGGCTAAAACTTTGATGTAATCACTACCACTAGTTGTATTGTATAAAGTAACTAAAAGTGGTTCCCGAAATAAAAAGATTAAACAAGAAAAAGATAAACCTAAAACAAGGGCAATTATTAAGGCTTGATTAAAACGCCGTTTGACCATTTTATAGTTTTTTTGGTAGAAAAACTTACTAATCTCGGGAACTAAAGCCGATGATATCGCCGCGATAAAAAAAGAAGGCATGGATAAAAGGGCGATGGAGTAAGCATTATAAGCTCCATATTCACGTAAGATAAAACTGTTATCATAGCCAACAAATAATAAAACATTAGTCAAGATAATGGGTTCAAAGAAAAAGCCAATGTTTCCAATAAGTCTGGAAGAAACTGTCGGTAAACTAACACCTAATACTTCTTTCATAATACTTAAATGAGGTTTTAAATCATTCCTTTCAATTAAAAAGTTTTTTGGCGCAAAAGCTAATAAAATAATTATCGAAAAGATTTCGGAAATAATATTTAATAAAATAAAAGCACAAACCCCGATTAAAATACTTTTCTTAACAAAATAGGGAAGCAAGGTAGCAATTAAAATTAACCGAATGACTTGCTCTAAAACATTAGAAACGACATAAGGCATATTTCTTTGTTTACCAAAATAATAACCTTTAATAATACTTGAAATGCTAATAAATGGTAAAGTTAATGTACAGGCGATAAGTAATACATAGGCTTCCTTATTTTTTAAAAGTTCAAAAGCAATAAACTTACTTGCCAAAAACATCGTAACGATTATTAAAGTGTTAACTAAAATCATAATCATTAAAGAAGAAAGCAGAATGCGAATACTGCGAATTTTTCCTTCCGCCACTAACTTAGAAATAGCTAAAGGCATCGCTAAAGTGGCAATGGTAATTAACAGCGAATAAGTAGGCATAACTAATGAATAAAGGGATACGCCTTCTTCTAAAATAATTCGGGTATAGATAATTTTAATTATAAAACCTAGTATCTTAGTTAAAAAGCCCCCACAAATCAAAATAATGGTGGCTGAAAGAAATTTATTTTTCATGTGCTTCTCCTTTAAAAAATATCAAAAGTGCTTTATAATATATATGAAATAGGAGGCTCAAATATGGCTTTAGATGAATTTAAAACCGTTGCCGAACTTTATCAAAAAGTTTTACCAGCATTAAAAAATAAAAAGAAAGAATTCACGATTAATAAAATCTATTTTGTGAAAGAGAAAGATATTTGGCAATGTCTTTTAGAAACTAGATGGCAATATGCTTCTAATTTAACTTTATTTGATATTGTCAATGATATTTTAACTTTACGCGAAGAAGATTTATTAAATTATTTACAAAAGAAGAGGGAAAATTTATGATTACAGAAACCGTAACATTTGCAACATTAAAAGAAAAATTAGCACCCGTTTTTAACTCTAAGGAGTTAGGAGAAATCGAAGCTGCGTATAATTATGCTTATCAAGCCCATTTAGGAAAATTTCGGTTAACCAATGAACCATATATTACGCATCCTTTGAATGTGGCTTTGATTTTAAGTGACTTAAATGTCGATAAAACAACGATTATCGCGGCCTTATTACATGAAACTATCAATAATGGTAATGCCAGTAAAGAAGAATTGGAAGCTAAGTTTGGGAGTGAAGTTGCTTTAATTGTCCAAAGTGTTAGTACCTTAAATAAATTAGAATTGCCAGATGAAAAAGAATCTTCCAACATTTATTTACGAAAAGTCTTAGTGGGTTTATCAGATGATGTCCGCGTCTTGTTTGTCAAATTAGCCGACCGCTTACATAATATGCGAACTATCTGGGCCGTTAATCCCGCCAAACAAAAAAGAAAAGCTCGCGAAACAATGAATGTTTTAATTCCTATTGCCCATCGGTTAGGAATGTATTCCATTAAAAGTGAGTTAGAAGATTTATGTTTAAAATACTTAAAACCCGATGTTTACGAAGATATTTTAAAACAACTAGATGCTTCCGTCGAAGAATTAAATGATGTGTTAGAAACTATGCAAGATAGTATCTCTAATATTTTAATTGAGCATGGGATTAATTTTCACATAAAAAGTCGAGTTAAAAGTGTTTATAGCATTTATAAAAAACTCGAAAAAGGCAAAAAATGGAATGAAATATATGATATCTTAGCCTTAAGAGTAATTGTCAAAAAGGTAAGTGATTGTTATTTAGCTATCGGGTTAATTCATTCAAAGTTCCATCCTTTGCCCAAAAGATTTAAAGATTACATAGCTATGCCCAAAGAAAATATGTATCAATCATTACATACAGGTGTTTTTGGAATTGATGGCCATATTTTTGAAATTCAAATCAGAACTGAAGAAATGGACGAGATTGCCGAGAAAGGAATTGCTTCCCATTGGTCATATAAGGAAAAAGGCACGAAAAAGATTCAAAGCATGATGGAACAAAAACTCGAAATATTCCGGAATGTCATTGAAACCTATAAAGAAAATGATAATGAATTAGAACTTAATAATACTTTACAAGATGATTTATTAGGTGAGTTAATTTATGTCTTTACCCCTAAAGGGGATGTTGTCGAACTACCAAAAGGGGCTACTCCCGTCGATTTTGCTTATCGCATTCACTCTAAAGTAGGAGATACAACAGTTGGAGCTTTAGTTAATGAGGAGATTGTTCCTTTATCTTATGAATTACACGATAATGATGTTGTTAAAATCAATACTAATAAAAACTCGACTCCAAGTAAAGAATGGTTAAACTTTGTTAAAACGACCAGTGCTAAAAGTAAAATTAAAGCCTATTACAGTAAACAAGACCGCAACGAATATATTGAAAATGGTAAAATGATTTTAGAAAAAGAATTGCGGAAGCAAAAACTATCTTTCAATGAATGTCTAAGTCCGGAAAAAGTGGCTAAGATTTGTCAAGATTTAAACTTTAACGATATTTCCGATATTTATATGGCTATCGGTTCATTTCGGTATACCGCGAATTACATTATTAAACTATCAACGGAAGAAAAACACGATGTTCACGATGCTTTAATTGAAAAAGTTGTTAAACCGAAAGTACTAGCGAATAATAGTAAAAATGATATTATTGTCGAAGGTAAAACCGATATTTTAGTGTCTTTGGCGAAATGTTGCCAACCCGTTAAAGGCGATAATATTATTGGGTATGTTACAAAGGGTGAAGGTATTACTGTCCATCGGGCTGATTGTCCAAATGTCAAAAGTAATAGTGAAAGATTAATTAGTGTTGCTTGGAACGAATTAAACGAAAATGAATATTTAGCTGAGATATTTATTGAAAGTAATTCGGTAACTAACCAAATCGCCGAGATTATCAATAAGGCCACTACGAAAAATATTTATGTCGCTGCTTTTAACTCTAATGAATTAGCTGGGGGAACAAATTACAATGTTACGGTTAAAGTTAAAAATGTAACTATATTAAATGATTTTATCAATAGTTTGTATTCGATATCTAATATTACGAAAGTTGGTAAAAGATGAGAGTCCTTATTCAACGCAGTTTAAAATCTCAAGTAACTGTCGATGATAAGATAGTTGGTCAAATAACAAAAGGTTTAGTTGTTTTGGTTGGTTTTACTTATAATGACACAGTTGAAGATATGGATTATTTAGTTAAGAAAATCATCAATTTAAGAGTGTTTGATGATGCAGAACATGTTATGAATAAAAGTATCTTAGATATTAAGGGGGAGATTTTATTAGTTAGTCAATTTACTTTATATGCCGATACGAAGAAAGGTAATCGTCCAAGTTATATTAATGCTTTAAAAAGTTCGGAAGCCTTACCTTTATATGAACAATTTATCGCGAAATTACAAGAATATGTTCCCGTTGCTACTGGCATTTTCGGGGCTGACATGCAAGTTGCGATTACCAATGATGGACCCGTAACCATTATGCTCGATAGTAAAGCTAAATAGGTGAAGAATATTGTTTGTGAACACTTTTAATGCTATACTTTATGCTAGGGGAAGTGTTGAAAATGCTTGAAGGTTTAAAAAAGGTATTTACATGGCTATATGGTTTTGGACTACTAGTAATTTTGATGACTTTATTTTGGAGTCTTAAGAATAGTTCAACCAAAAACTTATCTTATTCACCCAACTTAGAATTATTTTTAAATGCGGTTCATAATGAATATCAAGCGCCTGGGGTTTATAAAATTCAAGACAAATTAGCAGTTAATCTGAATAAAGTTATAGAATCAGAACCAACTTATTTAATTAATGATTTTCCCACTTTTAATCAATTTCCTGATTATCCTACGGGTTGTGAAAGTATCGCTTTATACAATATGCTAAGATATTACGATGTCGAGGTTACTCCTGATGAGATTGTAAACGCATTAAAAAAGGGGGATGACCCTTATTGGAAAAAGAAAAAATTATATGGTGGCAATCCTGAAATCGAATTTGTCGGGGACCCCAGAGATATTCATAGCTATGGAGTTTACCAAAAACCAATTATCGAGGTTGCTAATAAGTTTAAGCCAGGAATGATCGATTATACTGGGCACTCTATAAATGATGTGCTAGAGATAGTTAAAAAAGGAATACCTGTGCAAGTATGGGTATCGGTTGATTTAAAAGATACGGAAGTTTGTGCTTCTTGGACTCATAAAGAAACGAATCAACAAATTGATTGGATTTGTGGTTTACATAGTGTAGTAATTGTGGGCTTTAATAAGGCTGAGGTTATAGTCTCTGATTCTACTAATGGCGAGATAGTCCATTATGAAAGAGAACAATTTAAAAAAATTTATAATTTATTTGGCCAAAGAGCCATATACTATCCTGAATAAAAAGGAGGAATTTTAATGAATAAAAAATTAATGATGGGTGTAGGTATCATTGCAATTATAGCAATAGTCTTGCTAATCGGTTTTAATTTACGAAAAGATAACAAAGAAGAATTAGATATTAATTCCGCGTTAGTGCAAGAATTATACGAAATGGCTAATCCCAGTAATGATGCGTTTGTCTTAAAGGAATTATATGCTAATAATGTAATAACTGATAAATTTAAAATTACGATGGGAATTGTAAAGTATTTAAAAGATAATCCTGATATTGCCAAACATTTTAGAAAAACATCCGATGAAGAAAAAAAATATCTAAGTAAGGAAATAGTACTAGATGGTGCGCGAAAAGTTTTAGGGGAACAAACTGTTTATCGCGACCAAGATGTATATGTTTTAAATGGGGATATTTGTAATGCCATTTATCATCAAGATTCAGAACAATACGAAATTATTTCTGGTTGTGATGGTAGTCAATTTGAAAGATTTCATCGTAAGATAACGAAGGCTTATCAAGAAAACGATACTATTTATATATATGAAAAATCAATTTTTGTATATTATTATTTTGATTTAGATAAAAACCAAACATCAGTTTATAATAACTGTATTGAAAATAAATTATTAGATTATATCGAAACAGATATATCAGTAAATTCTGAAGTCTCATTAGAAGATTATATAGATGAAGCAGCAACATATCGTTATAAATATGTTTTAGAAAATGGTGAGTATGTGTTTGAAGGCCTAGAACTAGTCTAATTCTTGTAACTTTAAGAAATTTATGCTATAGTAATCCCCACATGAAGGGGATTTTTATGAATTTGGTTAAAATAAGGGTTATGCAAAAACCGAAAGGCGATAAATGTGTCTTTATTAAGTTTAAAAATGGCAATATATTAAATATTGATAATATTAAAGAAAAACACTTGCAATATTATTATAAAAAGTTCTGTCAACAAGAAAAAAAGTCTTTAGAAGATTTGATTAATGAACAAAAAATTACTTATGAAGCATTTATCCCCAAAGTTTATTATCTTTTAAAAAAAGAGGCTCAAAAAAGAAATAAATATTATAATTGTTTAAATACAGTAAATTATTTTGAATCTTTAGCCATTTCTTCAAGTTGCATAGAATGGATTAATATGTATTTACGGATTGGAAATAATGAATCTAAGAAGGCCTTGACTAATTTAATCTATCCTCCAACGTTATTAAATACTATTTTTATTTTGATTACTTCATTTGTGTTATATCGAAAAAATGTTGTAAATATTTCTAAAAAACTCCAACCTAAAAAATATCAAAATGCCCAAAAAAGACTTTTTCTAGTATTAATAATGAATGGGTTATCTATATTAAAAGCTGAAGGTTATGATTTAACTTATTTAAAAAATCTCAATTATATTCTTAAACAACAAGACATAACTTTAGATAACTTGGTTGATACCGATAATTTATCGGAAGAAGAAATTCGATTAGAAAAAGTCAATTTAGTATTTGAGGCTTTAGATCAAAATCCCTTTATTAAAGAAGAGTATCACAATTATTTAAATAATTTAAAACCATATCTAATAGATAATGTGTATATCGATTTAGATAAAATGTATCAAGATTTTAAAACTTATCGGATTTATGATTTTTATAATTATGATTCAAATATTGCCGCTGTTCATTTTAAGGATGAAAATGTTAGTGTTATTTATGAAAATTTAGATAGCCAGGAAGATGATTCTGATTATAAAGCTATGAAAGTAATGCATGAAACCATTCACCATACTGGTACTATCGCAGAATATCCTTTTTTAAATGAAGGAATAACCTCTTGCTTAGAACGTGAATATAATTATCAAACTTATGAAGATTTATTTGACTACAGAGTGTATAAACCAGAAATTTTGGCTACTAGATTTTTAACTTATTTAGTTTCTAAAGATACTATCTTACAAGCTTATAGTGAAGAAAACGTTGAAATATTATTAGAAAAATTAGACCAAATTTATAAGACACGAAGTAATACTAAACTTTTAATGAATATTTTAAGAATTTATGTTCAGAAATATCCTCATTTAACTGAAGAAGATAAAAATTTAATTAAAGAAATCATTGAATTAGGAACATTGACACAAGAACAAAAAGATAATTATGCCTACTATTTAGGGCTTGATAATTGTTATGCTGATGATTATTTATTTAATCAAAAGTTGAAATTAAGTAAAATAGAAAAATGATAAAATAGGAATTTGCATATTTGTTCTAAAATTTTTGGCTTGTTATCTATGACATGTTGTTTTAAAATATTACCAAAAGAAAAGGTGATATGAAATGGCAAAGCCAAAATATAAAAATTCTATATATAGCACTGCTTACATTGAGAAAATAAATAATATGATTGGAAGACAACAATATTCGCAAGCTTTAATAGAATTTCAAAAATATTTTCAAACATATCCTAATGACCCAGTAATATATTATAGATATAGCAATTTTTTAATGACACTTGGTGATTTTAAACAAGCCAAAGAGTTTATAGAAAAAATGGAGCATAAATATTTATCTATGAAAAGTAATTTTTACTTGAATAAAGTTAAGTTCCGGCTTTTAATTTTAGAAGAAAAATACTTTGAAGCTTTAGAACTTTTGAATAAATATCCCGAAATAATTGATTATCGAAATTTAGAATTAAAGGCTTTTGTCTATAAAATGACGGGTCGAGATATGGAATTCGCTAGTGAAAAAGATTCTTATACTATGCATCAAATTTTGGATTATCAAGAAGAAGCCTTTTTAGATCATCTTCAAAAACATTTGGATATTGAGCTAAATGAAAGTGATTGTATTTTTACACCGAAATTTCCTTTAAATGAGATTATTGAATATATAAAGACTATTTTACCAACAGATAGTTGCAAGTATCAAACTACCTTAAGCATTTATAATTTTAAATATCAAGAATGTGGCCATGTTGGTAAATATTATACAGATTTTTTTCAAGTTGCCGCTTTGAATAATGTCACTCATGATATATTAACTATGTATCCTTGCTTTCAACCGGAGTATTTTAGTTATACTGATTTAGATCCAATTTTTAGAAAAGAGGAAGAAGGACCTAAATTAAAAAGAGTTAGCCAAATAGATAAATTTAATCAAAGGTATGGCTTAAAGTAATATTGAGTATAAAAGAAAAGAGGTTAGAAAATGGAAAAAATAATTATTAATAAGGATAATATAATTGATGAAGATATAACCGAAGTAGTACAAAGGGCTAAAGTTTTAATTGTCAATTCGCAAGATGAAATTCTTTTGGGGCATTGCTATAATAATTATCAATTTCCCGGAGGACATGTTGAAGATGGGGAAAGTTTAATTGAAGCCGTTAATAGAGAAATAACAGAAGAAACAGGCATGGTATTAAATTTAAAAGATATAGAACCTTTCGCCCAAATTGTTGGCTATTATAAAGATTGGCCCCAAGTGGGTAAAAATCGCAAAAACGAAATTTATTATTATGCCGTTAAAACAGATGAATTACCAAACTTAGCTAATACCCTTTATACGGCCGAAGAACTAGCAGGCAATTTTGAATTAAAGTATGTTCCTTTAGAAAATGTATTAACGGTTTTACAAGATAATGCTTTAAAACATGGTGATACTGAAGGGATTGCTCAAGAAATGATAGATATTTTAAGAATCTATTTAAACAAAAATGCCTAAAAGCGTTAAGATGACATTAAAATTGTTTGACTAACCATGAGGTTTTGTACTAAAATAAGGTTATGTAAATTTTTATGGCAAAGAAAAAGTAATGTTTTAATTCTTTTATAGAGAGGGCTAAATGGTGCAAATGCCTAAAGAAAAAACATGAAATAGACACCTTTAATAGTCCATAAACGCGGGTGACCGTGATAAAAATAATGAGAGTACCTAGTAAAGTAAGGTGGCACCGCGGATTTTAATTCGTCCTTACATTTATTAGGTTTTTTTATTTAAAAAGGAGAGATAAAAATGATTTTAAAACCAAAAGGAACTTATGATGTTTGGGGTAATGATGCCATTAAATTAGAAAGAATTAATCGTTTAATCGAGTATTTTTGTGAATTTTATAATTATGACTATATTAGAACCCCAATTTTTGAAGCTAAAGATTTATTTCACCGCAGTGTCGGGGATGAAACTGATATTGTCCAAAAAGAAACCTATGACTTTAAAGATAGAAGTGATAGAGAATTAACTTTACGACCTGAAGGAACCGCCGGAGTAGTTCGCAGTTTTATCGAAAATAAAATGTATGGGGAATCTTTACCAAAAAAACTATTCTATAATGGAACCATGTATCGTTATGAACGACCAGGTAATGGCCGAAATCGGGAATTTACGCAATTTGGAGTAGAAATTTTAGGTTCGAATGACCCAGCAATTGATGCCGAGATTATTTCCATGCCTTATCGGTTATTTGAAGAATTAGGTATTAAAGATTTAAATGTTAAAATTAATAATTTAGGTTCTAAAGAAGATCGAGAAAATTATAAAAAAGCTCTAGTTGAATATTTAAAACCTCATTTAGATGATTTATGTGAAGATTGTAAACGGCGGTTTGAAGTTAATCCTTTAAGAATATTAGATTGCAAAGTTGATGCAGATAGTGACATATTAAAAAATGTACCGAGTATTTTAGACTATCAAAGTGCCGAATCGACAGCGCGTTTTAAAAAAGTTATCGAATACTTAGATTACTTAGATATAGATTATGAAATTGATGATAAAATTGTTCGCGGTTTAGATTATTATGATTATACAGTTTTTGAAATTGTTAGTGAAAATGAAGCTTTAGGTGGTGCGGCCACCATCGCGGCTGGTGGAAGATATAATGATTTAGTTGAAAAACTAGGTGGTCCAAGTACACCATGTATGGGTTTCGCTAGTGGTCTTGAACGCGTAATGCTTGCTATGGAGGATGTGGAAAAAAATCCTTTAGAGGTTTATATCATGTATGTTAATGAAGAAGAAAAATTAAAAGCCATTACTTTAGCCCAAGATTTAAGAATAAGTGGTGTATCTTGTGATTATGATACCACTGGTCGGAGTTTAAAAAGTCAATTTAAGGAAGCTGACCGCAACAATGCGCGAGAATTGGTTATTCTAAATAGTGAAGATTTAAAATTAGGTTTAATTACGGTTAAAGATAATATAACCAAAGAAGAAACCAAAGTTGATGAAAATGAAATAATTGATTATTTAGTATCAAGATAGGAGAATATTAATGGATTTAAGAGAAATTTGGGAAAATAAAGAGAAATACTTACAACAAGAGATTGTGCTTAATGGTTGGGTGAGAAGTCGTCGTCCGCAAAAAGAATTTGGCTTTATTGATTTTAGTGATGGAACTTGTTTTAAACATCTTCAAATCGTGTATGATAACCAAATGCCTAATTTTGAAGAAGTAAGTAAAATTTTAGTTGGCAGCGCTATAAGCGTTAAGGGTACACTAGTTAAGTCCGAAGGGGGAAATCAAGATATTGAAGTTAAAGCTTCGGAAATTACACTTTTAGGTGCTTGCCCCGAAGATTATCCGATTCAACCTAAAAAACACACCCGCGAATTTTTACGAGAAGAAGCCTACTTACGTCCTCGAACTAATTTATTTCAAGCAGTATTTAGGGTAAGAAGCATCGCCGCTTTTGCTATTCATAAATACTTTCAAGAAAATGGTTATGTTTATTTTCATGCTCCTTTAATTACCGCGAGTGATTGTGAAGGAGCCGGTGAAATGTTTCAAGTAACAACTTTACCGATTGATAAAATCAAAGGAACTCCTGATTATAAGCAAGACTTCTTTGGGAAAATGACTAATCTGACGGTAAGTGGCCAATTAGAGGCTGAAACTTTTGCTATGGCTTATAAGAAGACTTATACTTTTGGTCCGACTTTTAGAGCCGAAAATTCTAATACGAAAACCCATGCAGCCGAGTTTTGGATGATTGAACCTGAGATTGCTTTCTGTGATTTAGAAGGCGACATGGATATCATGGAAGATATGTTAAAGTATATTGTTAAATACACTTTAGATAATTGCCCTGATGAAATTAATTTCTTTGATAGTTTTGTCGAAAAAGGTTTAAAAGCCAAATTAGAAAAATTAGTTCAAAGTAAATTTACCAGAATTGACCATGAAGAAGCTATTACCTTATTAAAGAAAGCGCCAGTTAAATTTGAATTTACGCCCGAATATGGGGAAGATATTGCAAAAGAACATGAAAAATATTTAACTGAATACTATGATGGTCCTGTCTTTATTAAAAATTGGCCCAAAGATATTAAAGCCTTCTATATGAAACAAAATCCTGATGGTAAAACCGTGGCCGCGGTAGACTTAGAAGTTCCAGGTGCTGGAGAGTTAATGGGTGGTTCTCAACGCGAAGAAGATTACGATAAATTACTAAAAAGAATGCAAGAATTAAATATGGATAGTGCTTCTTTAGATTGGTATTTAAATTTAAGAAAATACGGAACATGTGTTCATTCTGGTTTTGGAATGGGCTTTGAAAGATTGTTAATTTATTTAACCGGTGTCGAAAATATTCGGGATGTTATTCCTTATCCACGGACTCCTGGTAATTGTGAATATTAAAAATAGATGGAAGAAAATTAAATGGATTTAGTAAATATTAGTTACAAATACCTAAATTGGTTCATCAATGGTGAAGAATTGTTAGAACTATTAGAAAATAGAGATGCTAAGCAATTTAAAGATTCTGAAAATAAAGAAATCGAAGAATTAATTGATAAAATTAAAGAAATTATAAAGACTATTCCCAATGAAATAGACGAAATTGAAATTCAAAGAAGACTAACCTTGAACAGAATTATATCTAATGTCGAGCAAACTTTAAAAGCCAACAAATTAGATGAAAAAGGGTATGCTTTTTTAAAAGAGCGCTACGAAAGTTTACTAAAAGAAAAAGATGTTATAAGAGATGGTGGCAAGCGCTACGAAATGATATTAAGCTTGCTAATTAATAGTCAAACTTATAAAACTTCTTGGAAAGCAATGAGTGATTTAGAATTACTCGAATTTATTACACAATATATAAGAGCTCCAAGACCACCTAAAATTAGTCAAGAAACATTTGATAATTTAGTGCAAGTGGGTATTAAAGAAGATAAAAGAGAAGCTTTGTGGCGTTTAGCGGCTAATTATGATGCTTTTAATCAAGATATATCGTTAATCGAAGACTATTTTATTGAAAAAAGGGATGTCTATTATTTAACTGAACTAATTAGTATTATGGGTGTAGCCTTAGATAAAGACCGAATAATTGAAAAAATTGGTCAAACTCATGATTTAAATTTTTATAAAGAAATCTTGCATAAAGGCGAATATTTAAAAGATTGTTTTAATGAAGAACAAAAGAAAAGAATTAATGAAATTGTTAGAAAGGAAGAAAAAAATGAAACAATATAATAATGGTGAATTTCGTAAAAAAGATATCAATAAAACTTATACCGTTTATGGTTGGGTAAATAAAAGAAGAGATATGGGAGGCGTAATTTTTGTTGACTTGCGGGACCGTTCCGGTTTCTTACAAGTTGTCTTTAATCGGAGCTTCTTACAAAATGATTTTGCTTTAGCCGAAAGTTTAAAAAATGAATACTGTATTAAAGTAACTGGAGAATTAATTGCCAGAACTCCTGAGATGATTAATCCGAAAATTCCAACGGGCGAAGTCGAGTTAATGGTGCAAGAATTAGAAATATTAAGTGAAGCCGAAGCCGTACCTTTTAATATCTATGAAGATAAGGAAATTAACGAAACTATCGGCCTTAAATATCGTTACTTAGATTTAAGAAGAGAAAAATTACAAAATACCATTAAAACTAGACATTTAATTACAACTAGTGTTCGGGAATTTTTAAATAATGAAGGTTTTTTAGAAATAGAAACACCTATTCTTTGTAAATCAACTCCGGAAGGTGCCAGAGATTACATCGTTCCTTCGCGGGTAAACAAAGGCACATTTTATGCTTTACCTCAAAGCCCGCAAATATTTAAGCAATTATTAATGGTTAGTGGTTTTGAAAAGTATTATCAAGTAGCTAGATGTTTTCGCGATGAAGATTTAAGAGCTGATAGACAACCAGAATTTACCCAAATCGATATGGAAATGAGTTTTGCTAGTCAAGAAGATGTCATTGACTTAGTGGAAAAAATGATTAAGCATGTCGTTAAAAAAGTTAAAAATATTGATTTACCAGAATTTCCAAGAATGCCTTATAAAGAAGCTATGGACCGTTTTGGCAGCGATAAACCTGATACCCGTTTTGGCATGGAACTACTAGATTTAACCGAAATCTTAAGAGGTACTAAAATGAATGTCTTTGGTAATGTTATCGAAAATGGAGGAATTATCAAGTGTTTAATTGTTAAAAATAATGGCGATAAATATTCTCGGAGTGATGTTGAACATTTAACTGATTTTGTTAAAATCTATGGCGCGAAAGGTCTTGCTTGGTTGAAGTACGATAATGATACCTTTAATGGGGTCATTGCTAAAAACTTAGAAGATGAAAAACTAGCCTTAATGCAAGAAACATATAATATCGAAAATAATGATTTAATCTTAATTGTGGCCGATAAAAAGAAAATCGTTTATGATGCCTTAGGAGCCCTACGCTTAAAAATTGCGAATGAATTAAACTTAATTCCGCAAGATAAATTTAATTTCCTATGGGTTGTTGATTTCCCAATGTTTGAATATTCCGAAACTGAAGGAAGATACAAAGCAACACATCATCCCTTTACGATGCCTAGTGATATAAATAAAGTTAATGATCCGGAAAACTGTTTGAGCGTTGCTTATGACATTGTGTTAAATGGTTATGAATTAGGTGGTGGTTCAGTTCGGATTCACAATCCTAAAACCCAAAAGATTGTCTTTGATGCTTTAGGTTTAACCGAAGAAGATATTAAACGGAAATTTGGTTTCTTTATTGATGCCTTTAAATATGGGGCACCTCCTCATGCCGGTTTAGCTATTGGTTTAGAGAGATTCACTATGCTTTTAAGTGGTACGGATAATATCAAAGATGTTATTGCTTTCCCTAAAACTCAAAGTGCTAGCGATTTAATGAGTGAAGCTCCAACTCAAGTTAGCGATGAACAATTAAAAGAATTAGGAATTGCAGTAGTTGTTGAAGAACAAGAATAAACATTTCTAGTTATATAAGAAAAGAGAGTTTGATATGGATTTAGAAGAGTTATTAAATAAAATGAAAATGCCAATTAAAGCGGAAGAAGTATTTTTAAGTAAAATTGTCAT
This sequence comes from uncultured Bacilli bacterium, assembly GCA_947600335.1. Taxonomy (GTDB): domain Bacteria; phylum Bacillota_I; class Bacilli_A; order RF39; family UBA660; genus MGBC108787. The sequence continues at coordinate 30,514 of CANQGB010000008.1, forward strand.
GCCTAATTCGGAAAATCCTGGTGAAATACTAAATTCTCGGCACATTTTATATCGCGATAGTTTAACTAATGGTAAAGAAGATTTATTGTATAATACGATATTGGCTCACTATTTTAGCCATCCGCAAGATAAAGATTATGATTATATTAAATGGGAATATATTATAAACTTACATGAATTATTAAAATTTTTTGGCTTCAATAGCAACTTATATGGTCAAGATATTCAAAATATGTTGGCAACAGTTTTAAATGGTAATTTTGTCAAAAAATATTGCAATTATTTTGGTTATATTTATAATCCCCAAGTGATTTTTAAAAATGGTAAATGTCATTATGCGAAAAAAACCAAATCATCTATTGCTTTATATCGCCGTTTTGAGAATAATAACTTGTCCCTTTATTTTCCTTATTTATTTGATTTAAATCCTAATAGTTCCTTTGAACCATTTCGAGAAGAAGGACCAATCAAAGCTCGAAAATTATTATAGAAAAGAGGTTAATTATGAGTAAATTTACAAAAGAATTAGTTGATTCTTTGGCCGATAAATTATTAATCGGTTTAAGTGCCGAAGAAAACCAAATGATTATCGATGAATTTGATGTTATTGAAGAAAATATAAGTAAAGTAGATAATTTTGCAAATATTAAAGAAGTTGAACCGATGACCCATTGCTTAGATGATTTTGTTTTTGAATTAAGAAGTGATGTGGCAGAAGACTCCGTACCAATCGAAGATTTATTAAAAAATTGTGAAAAAACTGAAGGTCGAGAAGTTGAAGTACCAAAGGTAGTAGGAGGGGAAAATTAATGGATAAAACAATCGAAGAATTACATGAACTTTTACAAACTAAAAAAGTAACTAGTGCTGAATTAATTCAAGAATCTTTACAAAAATCTCATGAAGTAGAAGAAAAATACAATGCTTTTGCTACCATTTTAGATGAGGCAGGACCAACTGAAGTAACCGCTAACTTACTATCGGGAATTCCTTTTGGTATAAAAGATAATTATTCGACGAAAGGTATTTTATCGACTGGTTCATCAAATACCTTAAAAAATTATATTCCTTTTTTTAATGCAACCGCGGTGGAAAAACTATTACAAGCTGGGGCCGTACCGGTAAATAAAACTGCTTTGGATGAATTTGGGATGGGCGGAACAGGAACGACCGCGAATACCGGAATTATTAAAAACCCATGGGACCCAACTCGGATGTGTGCTGGTTCTTCGGCCGGTAGTGCTTGTGCGGTAGCTAGTGGTGTTTATCCTTATGCTTTAGGTAGTGATACCGGAGACTCAATTCGTAAACCCGCGGCTTACTGTGGAATTGTCGGTTACAAACCAACTTATGGCATGATTTCCCGTTATGGTTTATTTCCTTTTGCTTCTAGTTTAGACCACTGTGGAGTTTTAACGCGTAGTGTTAAGGATGCTGCGATTGTTGTCGATGCTATGAAAGGCCTTGATGAAAAAGACATGACTTCGTGGGATTCTAGTCATATACATCTATATAATAGTTTAAATGGCAATGTTCAAGGTAAAAAGTTATGCTATATCAAAGAATTATGTGATATTGCCAACTACCCAAATGCTAATCCCGAATTAAAAGAACATTTAGCAAATTTTCATCAAGTTATCGAAAATTTTAAAAAGTGCGGAGTAACTATCGAAGAAGTTTCGGTTGACCAAAAATTATTAGATGCCTTGCCAAGTGTTTATGTTATTCTTTCTTGTGCCGAAGCAACGAGTAATATGTCTAATTTAACCGGCATTATCTTTGGCCCAAGAGGTGAGGGTAAAAATGTCAATGAAATGATGAAAGACCACCGAACTAAAGGTTTCTCCCCATTAATTAAAAGAAGATTTGTCATTGGTTCTTATGTGTTACAAAAAGAAAATCAAGAAAGATACTTTAAAAATGCGGCCCGGGTTCGGCGTTTATTAGTTGATACGTGGAAGAATTTATATAAAATATATGATGCCGTGATTTTACCTGTTGCCAGTGGGCCAGCTCGTCATTTAGATAGCGATAAAGATATTTTAACGAAAGATACCGCGGTGTTAGAAGAACATTTACAAATTGGCAATTTTGGTGGTTTTCCTTCAATTACTCTCCCTGATGGTTTTGTGAGCAATTTACCAGTAGGTATTAATATTACCGGCAATGTTTATGATGATGCCAATGTGTTAAATATCGCTTATGCTTTAGAAAGTACAATGAACTATAAAAATCAAATTGCTAAGGAGGTAACTCATGAATAAATATAAAGCAGTTATTGGTCTCGAAATGCACTGTGAACTAAAAAGTAATTCGAAAGTTTTTTCTAGTGGCCGGAATTCTTATAATGAAATTCCTAATGATAACATTTCTCCAGTAGATATGGCTTTTCCCGGTATTTTACCTGTCGTTAATAAAAAATGTGTCCATGATGCCTTAATGATGAGCATGATTTTAAACTGTAAACAACCTGAATATATGTATTTTGACCGAAAAAATTATTATTATCCTGACTTACCTAAAGGTTATCAAATTACCCAAAATACTGAACCAGTGGGTGTTGATGGTGAAATAACGATTGAAGTTGGCGAAAAACTAATTCCCGTTAAAATTCATGACATTCACTTAGAAGAAGATGCGGCAAGCCTAGACCATTATTATGATACATCTTGTATTGATTACAATCGGGCAGGAGTTCCCCTTTTAGAATTAGTAACGGAACCTTGCTTGCATAGTGCCGAGGAAGCTGTCGCCTTTTTGGAACACATGCGCAGTATCTATAAATATTGTGGCATTTCCGAAGCCGATACAAAAAAAGGTCAAATTAGATGCGATGTTAATGTTTCCATCATGGATGAAGATGTGACTGAATTAGGTACTAAAGTTGAAGTTAAAAATATCAATTCTTTTGGTAATGTTTTTGACGCTATTAACTATGAAATTAAAAGACAAAGTGAATTAAAAGACCAAGGTCGATACGATGAGGTGGAACAAGAAACCAGAAGATTTGATGAAGAAAGTGGTACAACTATTCGCATGCGGAGTAAAGTTGATGCTTTAGATTACAAATACTTTGTGGACCCTAATTTACCTAAATATAAAATAACTCCCGAATGGTTAGCAGAAATTAAAAGAGAGATTCCGGCTTTAGCTTTAGAAAGGAAACAAAAATATATTAACGAATATAATTTAAGTAGTTATGATGCTTCAGTTATTGTGAAAGAAAAAGAATATGCGGAATATTTTGAAGAATTAGTCAATTTAGGAATCGATGTGAAAACAGCTTCAAACTGGTTAACGACCCAAGTACTAGGCGAAATCAATCGTGAAAACATTAGTTTAGCAGAGTTCTATTTAACTCCTAGCTTAATGAAACAAATTATTGATGCGCAAAGCAGGGGAACTATTTCTTCGAAACAAGCCAAAGAAATATTCTATAAAGCCGTGGAAGAAAAAAAGGAACCTAAAACTTATCTTAACAGTGATAATGCCCAACTATCTGATAGAGATGAACTTACCAAACTTATTACAGAGATAATTAATAATAATCCGGAACAAGTTAGCCAATATAAAAGCGGTAAAACTAATTTATTTGATTACTTTGTCGGTCAAGTTATGAAAAATACGCGAGGCAAAGCTAATCCCGTCATAACTAAAGAAATATTAAATGATTTATTAAAATAAAACAAAAAGGAAAGTGATGCAACATGTTTAACAAAAAGAAACAAAATAAAGAGTTTATCCAAAAAAATAATTCCAAAACTAAAACTAATGAAGAGTTAAAATTCTTAGTAGAATTAAAACATCCGGATGATGTGTACTATCTTGATGAAACTAATGCTATTTTAATTTATCGTGGGGATTTATTAAAAGAACCTTATGTTTTTATTCATTATCGTTTAATTGATAATCGTTTGCAAGAAATAGTGCGTTGGAAAGCTAATAATTATTACTTTGGCTATGATGAAGAAGACACCATTATCCCAAAATATCATGTCTTTAAAATGCGGGAAGGCCGTAGAACTGTTGGCTTATATAGTTATAATGATGGTAAAATTATTATTGAACCTGGGACTTGGGATAATTTATACTTTGGGACTTTAGAAAAATATGATAGTATTTTAGCTGAATTTAATGTTGCTTCCGATTATGAAGAAGGCGATACTTTTACTTATATTAATCCAGTTACCAATGAACAACTGGTTAATTCTTTTACTATTAAAGATGGTAAATATTTTGGCATTTTAAATTATGCTGGTCAAATTAAAGGTCATAAATTATTTCGGGGTAAAGAGTTTTCAAAAATCGAAGAAACGATTGATTTAAACGATTATGATATTAATAGTATCAATGATTTTAAAGCTCAAAGAAGATATGTTTGCAATGAATTAAAAAACATGCAAAAAAGAGAATATCTAGAACAATTAAAAACTCGGAATTGTCAAAATAATTCCCCTTACTTGGATGAAGAGGTTTTGGAAATTGTCAAAAAATAAGTAAGAAACTTAGTAATTTAAGAATGAAACACCATTCTTTTTTATTTTCTTACAATCTAAATAAAAATTCTATACCAATAATCTTGAGTTTATGATATACTTTTAATATACATAAAGAGGTGTTGATGAATGTTTGGAAAAATAAAATATATTAATGAAAGTAATGCTTATGTAGAGAATTTAGGAACTACTAATAGTACTACCGATTTAATGAATGTTAATGTTATATTTGAAGCTCCCGACCAAAGAATTTTAGGGGAAATAACGGAGATTAATAAAGAAGAAATCAAAATAAGATTTTTAGGGGAATACATTAATGATAAATATGTTAATGGGGTAATTAGAAAACCTTTATTATCTTCGACGATTCGGGTAATCAATAGTGCTGAATTAATGGAACTAGTTGGAAAACAAAGTAATAAAGCCTTCTTATTAGGTAACAGTGCTATTTATAAAAATTATCAAGTATGTATTGATATTAATTCGCTTTTATCTAATCACTTAGGTATTTTTGGCAACAGTGGTAGTGGTAAATCATGTGGTGTTGCGCGTATTGTTCAAAATTTATTCTCTAATCCTCATATGTTATCTTATAATGCCAATATCTTTGTTTTTGATGCTTATGGTGAATATAAATCAGCCTTTGGTAATATTAATCAAATTAATCCTAACTACAATTACAAATTTATTACAACCAATCCAATTGATAATGATGATTATTTATTACAAATTCCTATTAATTTGCTTACGTTAGATGATTATGCCCTTTTATTACAAGCAACAAACCATTCCCAATTACCAATTATTGAAAGAACAATTCGGTTAGCTAAAATTTTCTCTCAAAATTCTGAAGAATCAATTAAATATAAAAACCACTTAATTGCTAAAGCTTTATTGGCTATTTTGTTCAGTAATCAAACAACAGCTCGCAAGAAAAATGAAGTGTTCCAAATCATTGAAGTTTGTCATACTCATGAATTTAATTTTGATAGTACTATCGCTGGTCTTGGTTATACGAGAACCTTTAGTGAATGTTTCGAAATTGATTCCAATGGTAATTTTGGCGAAAGTGTCTTAATTACCGAATATATTTTAAAACACATTGAAGATTCGTATGAAGAAATGCCAGAACCAACAGAATATAATTATTCTTTAGTGGACTTTGCTAAAGCTTTAGAGTTTACAATGATTAGTGAAGGATTCCAAAACAATTCAAATCTATATAATGATGCCATTATCTTAAAAGTTCGCTTAAATACAATTTTGAATACAAAAGTCGGCAAGTATTTTTCAAGTACCGGTTATATTCCACTTGATAAATATGTTAGTTCATTAGTCGTAAAAAATAATAAGAAAGCTCAAATTATTAATATCAATCTCGAGGATATTGATGATACTTATGCCAAAGTTATTGTTAAAATTATGTCACGGTTATTCTTTGATTTTACCAAGAGTTTAAAACAAAGAGCGACTATTCCATTTCATATATTCCTAGAAGAAGCCCATCGTTATATTCAACATGATAATGATACTTATTTAATTGGTTATAATATCTTTGACCGAATTGCTAAAGAAGGGCGTAAATATGGTATATTGCTAGGTATTATTAGTCAACGACCTGTGGAAATATCTGATACTGTTATTTCGCAAGTATCAAATTTCTTAATCTTTAAAATGACCCATCCAAAAGATATAAAATATATTGAAGAAATGCTTCCTAATATTTCAGCCGATGTTATCGAAAAACAAAAAACATTACAACCTGGTAGTTGTGTAGGATTTGGTAGTGCTTTTAAAATACCAATGATTATTCGGTTAGAGTTACCTAATCCATTGCCATACAGTTCAAACTGTGATGTTTCAGCAAGATGGAATGTAAAAAAAGAAAAAGCAGAGTAAAAGATAATTATTCTGTTTTTTTAAATTTTAATAATGGATAATTAGAAATAGAGAGAAATCTTATGAAAAATAAATATAATATGACGCAAGCCGATAATATTTTCTTTGCCAAAAGAAAGTTAGTTGATAATATATATAAAAGCGCTAATTTAGAGGGAATAGCAGTAACCTTTGCAGATACATATTCTTTTATGAATAATGTAAATACAGGCAATATTTCAATTGATGATATGTTAAAATTAAAAGGCTTAAAGAATAGCTAGGAGTTTGTTTTTAATACGATAAATGATGAACTGACAATTGATTATCTTAAAAAAATTCATTTTCAAGTATGTAAGGGGCAAAATATCACTCCTTTAGGAGAATTTAGAGATAAAGGTGTGGGAATTACTGGAACTTCATGGCGACCTAAATTACCAAGCGAATGTGATTATGAAAAAGAATTAAGCGAATTATTGTTAATTCCTAATGATTTAGAGAGATGTATTAGTATATTTTGTTGGATTCAAAGAAGTCAAATGTTCTTAGACGGTAATAAAAGAGTGGCTAATTTAGTAGCTAATAAAGAGATGATTAAATATGGGCAAGGTATTCTTTAGGTGCCAGTCGATAAAATCAGCGAATATTTTACAAAGTTAATTAATTACTATGAAACTAATGATATGACTGAGTTAAAAGAATGGATATACAATAACTGCCTTGATGGAATTTAGAAAAAATTAAGCATCCATCCTATTATTTAAGTAATTGGATGTTTTTTATATAATAGTGTTTTACAACCCCCAAATAAATTAAAATAATTGAAAAATATATATTGTCAAACAAATGTTCTTATTGTATAATGCTATTATCGAGGAGGTTTTGGATGAATCAAGATAAAATGCATTTAATAAATAAAATATTTAATAATGAAACAATTAGAACGGTGTGGGATAAAGAAAGGGAAAAATATTATATTAGTGTAGTTGATATAGTAGGTATTATTTCAGAAAGTGTTAATCCCCAAACATATTGGAGAGTACTTAAAAAAAGACTAAAAGATGAAGGAAATGAAACCGTTACAAATTGTAACGCTTTGAAACTTAAAGCCCAAGATGGCAAATATCGTTTAACTGACGTTGTTGACATTGAAGGAATGTTTAGAATAATTGAATCAATTCCCAGTAAAAATGCTCAACCTATAAAACAATGGTTAGCAAAATTAGGTAATGAAAGGATTGATGAAGTATTTGACCCTTCAATAGCGGCTCAAAGGTCAATCGATTTATATAGAGCTAAAGGCTATGATGAAAAATGGATTACTAAAAGAATACAAAGCATTCAAGATAGAAAAGAACTTACAGATATCTGGCAAGAAAATGGCATTACGGAAAGTAAAGAATTTGCTATATTAACTAATGAAATTTATAAAACTTGGTCGGGTATGACTGCTAAAGAATATAAAGAGTATAAAGGGCTTCGCAAAGAATCACTTCGTGATAACATGGATAATCTAGAAGTATCTCTAACTGATATAAGTGAAGAAGTAACAAAAAGGTTAGCTAAAAAAACGAAACCTCAAGGCTTAAAAGAAAATATAAAAGTTGCTCATGCCGGCGGACAAGTTGCCAAAAACACAAGAGATGAAATTGAGAATTTACTTGGTGAATTAGTTGCTACTAAAGAAAATAAATTGAACTATCAATATATAGATGAAAATGAAAAAATAGACAATAAAAAATAAATTTAATCAAATATTTTATACGAGCAAACTCTATGTGGGATTTGTTTTTTTGTGATACAATTATATTGCGTTTTTAAGGTTTCTTTAATTTTTAAAGTATATAATTTTAAATGTTGAAGGTGATATTATTGCGAATTTTAGTTGTGGAAGATGAAGAGACAATAGCTGATATTATTGCAGTGAAACTACGAGATGAAAAATATGAGGTTGATACGAGTTATGATGGCGAAGATGGGTTATACAAAGCTCTCTCCAATATCTATGATTTAATTATTCTGGATATAATGCTGCCTAAAATGAATGGTTTAGAAATACTAAAAGAGATAAAAGAAAATGATGTAAATTCCAAAGTTATCATGTTGACTGCCAAATCAGAATTAGAAGATAAACTAAAAGGTTTTGATGCTGGAGCCGATGATTATGTAACTAAACCATTTCATATTGAAGAATTAATCGCTCGAGTAAATGTTCAGTTAAGAAACAAGGGTAATAGTAAAGTTAAGGATATATTAGAATACAGTGATTTATCTTTAAATATTAGAACTTCTACTTTAACTTGCTTAAGTACTAATGAGTCAATAAATATCCCTTATCGTGAATTTTTATTACTGGAGTATTTTATGAATAATAAAGAACAAATTATATCAAAGGAACAAATTTATGATAAAGTTTGGGGAATTGATACCGATTATGAATCTAACAATTTAGAGGCATATTTATCTTTTTTAAGAAAGAAAATAAAGATTATTGGTTCCAAAGTAAGTATTAAAGCTGTTCGTAATTTAGGTTATAAAATGGAGGAATAAAGGGTTATGGAAAATTTAAAGAAAAAAACATTTTTGACTATTTTTATTATAATCTCTTTATTCGCCGTGTTTTTTGCTACTTTCTTTAATGTTCAAACATACCATCGAGAATATGTCGGAATATTAAATAATTTAACAAGAATGCGAAACTTAACTATACAAAGACATGAATTATTTAATAAAGAAATCCAACCAATGAATGATGACCTGCGAAATAGAAAAGTTATGGATTATGAAATATATACCTTTATTTTAAATGAAAACAAGGAAATCGTCGAACAAATCAGTCATAGTGATAACGATATTAGTGAAGAAATTATCACTAAAGCTAAAAATATTATTAATAATAGCCCAAGTAAAATAAAAATAGGTTGTTTATATTGGAATAAATATGCTTACAATTATGAAGAAAGTAATTCTTTAACTATTGTCAATATTTCTAATACGAGGAACTTACTACTCACTAATCTCTTAATCTCGTTATTACTAGTGGGAATTGGGGAATTAATTATCTATATCTTAACGCGAAAAATCACAGAATGGATTACGAAACCGGTTGAAATGAGTTTTAATAGAGAAAAGGAGTTTGTCGCTAATGCTTCCCATGAACTTAAAACTCCACTGGCTGTGATGATGGCTAATATTGATTGTTTAGATGTAAATAAAAAAAATGAAAAATGGATTAATAACTTAAAAAATGAGTCTGATAGAATGAGTAATTTGATAACAAGATTACTTGATTTATCTAAAACCGAATATTTGAAATGTGAAAATTTTAGTAAAAATGATATTTCACTTATTATCGAAAAAAGAGCTTTAATATTTGAAAGTTTAGCCTATGAAAAAAATATAACTATTGAAACAAATATAACAGAAAAAATAAACTTTCTTTGCCATAAAGAAAGCATAGATGAATTAGTATCTATTTTAATTGATAACGCTATCAGTCATGGAAAAGAAAATAGTAATATTTATGTGAATCTTACAAATGATAAATCTGGAATAAAATTGGAAGTAATTAATGAAGGTGATTCTATACCACCTGATGAATATGAAAAGATATTTGAAAGATTTTATCGAAATGATAAAAGTCATAATCGCAAAAGTGGAAGATATGGGTTAGGCCTAGCTATTGCTAAAAATATTGTATTGGCTCATAAAGGTAATATTCGCGCTTATTCTAAAGATGGATATACTACTTTTGAAGTGAAATTTAAAATAATGGAACATTAACAAAAAAAGTTAGTGTTTTTTTAATGTTTCTTTAATATTTACATAATAAAATGATATTGTTTTTAAGGAGGAAAATTATGTTTATATTAAAAAACGCTTGGATTTCAATTAAAAGAAATAAAGGAAGGAACATTTTAATAGGAATAATTATTTTAATTATTGCTTGTGCTTGTACTATAACCTTAGCAATTAAAAACACTGCTAGTTATTTGATTGATTCCTATAAGAGTGCTTATGACAAAGAAGTAACTATTAGTTTTGATAGGACTAATATGATGAAAGGCTTTGATTCTTCTGGAACTGAAGGAAGAGAATGTGCTCGTGAAAAATTCGATAATATTGCTAGTTTTACCGTTAGCGATGTTGAGTCTTTTGCGGATAGCAATTATATCGAAAGTTATTACTATACTTACAGTGTAGGACTTGATGGCAATAATATTGAAAAAGCCGAGATTGAGTTAAATAATAATATGCCCAATGGTTTTGGCCGTGGTAAAGAAAATAATATAGCATCTACTGATTTTACTTTAACGGGTTATAGTTCATTAGATGCTATGAGTGAATTTATAAATGGTACTTATACGATGAATGAAATAACAGATAATGCTTGGGAGATTGCTTTTGATGGTAACTATGTATTTATTAATCAAGAGCTTGCCGATTATAATGGCCTAAATTTGAATGATAAAATTAAATTAGAAGATGAAGATGGCAATACTTATGAATTTGAAATTATTGGTATTTTTAAAGAAAATGAAGAAGAAGGTACTGATACAATGTCTATGTTTTCCAATTCAGCCAATATACTTGTAACTAATGCCACAGCTGTAGCAAACATAACTACAAACAACGAAGATTTACAAGCTACGGTTAATCCAACTTTTATAATTGATTCTTATGATAATGTAGAAAAGCTCCAAAATGAATTTTATGAAAAAGGTTTAGATGAGAATTTCATTTTACAAACAAATGAGGAAGAAGCCAGTAGTGGTGTTTCAAGTATTGAAAACATTAACTCATTTGCAACTACCTTTTTAAGTTTAACACTTATTATCGGGGGAATTGTCTTATTTGTAATTAATATGATAAATATTCGAGAAAGAAAGTATGAAATAGGAGTTTTAAGAACAATTGGGATTAGTAAGTTTAAATTAACAATGCAATTTGTATCAGAACTGGCTATTGTTTCGGTTGTGGCGCTTATTCTGGGGGCTAGTATCGGGGCCGTTAGTTCGAAAGGAGTAAGTAATTCGTTACTAGCAAACGAAATAAATAGTAGTAATGAAAAAACCGAAGAAATTGGGAAAAACTTTGGTGGTGAAAATATGAATGGTGGTATACCAAATCGAGGAAATAAAGGCGAAATACGTGGTAAAGGTATGCCAGTCGTCGAAGCTTATGATTCTATTGATGCCGTAGTAGATATGAAAGTTTTACTAGAATTGCTCGGTATAGGACTTTCCCTTGTCTTAGTAAGTTCAATAGCCTCAATGGTTAGTATAGAGAGATTTTCACCCCTTACAATATTGAAAGAGAGGTCTTAATAATGACAAATAAGAAAAAAAGTAACTATATTCCCAAAGATAAAATAGGTAATAATTCAGTTTCTAAAAAACAAATAACTAAAAATAATATGGAAAAAGATATTAAAGATAAAAAAGTGCTTAAAGAAAAAAATACTTCGCCCAAGAATATTATTTTAAGTATTAAAAATGCCAGTTATAGATATAGTGATGCCGAAGAAGATGATTATGCTTTAAGAGATGTTAGTTATGAGTTTGAAAGTGGCAAAGTGTACGCGATAAGAGGCCGAAGTGGGACTGGAAAAACCACATTATTATCTTTAATAAGTGGACTTGAAAGATGTACGGAAGGGGAAATTATCTTTGATGGTAAAAGTCTAAATAATATGAATTTAGATAAATATCGTAATAGTGATATTGGTATTGTCTTTCAAAGTTATAATCTGTTACCTTTTATGACAGCTAGTGAAAATATAATTCTTTCGATGGATGTAAATGGGCTAAAAATTAAAAACAAAAAAGAAAAAGCCATAGAACTTATGGAAAAAGTTGGATTAAAAGAATCTTATGCTGACCGTAAAGTGTTAAGATTATCCGGCGGAGAACAACAAAGAGTGGCGATTGCTCGAAGTTTATCTTATAATCCTAAAATGATAATTGCTGATGAACCAACAGGAAATCTTGATAAACAAACTGAAACGGAAATCTTAGAAATATTTAAAAAATTAGCTCATGAAGAAAATAAGTGCGTTATTATTGTAACTCATTCTCCAAATGTTTGTGATACTGTTGATGTAATATATGACTTAAAGAAAGTTAAAGATGTAAGTGCAAGTAAATAGATAATAGCAAACAATATAAAGTTTGCTTTTTTCTATGTCATAATATTTTGTGAAAAATAAAATAATCATATAAAAGTATACAAAAAACTATTGAAAAATGTAAATATGTATCGTAGAATACACAGTAATTTGCAAAATAATGTGTATTTTTAATAAAAATGTGATATCTTATAATAGAGAAGAGTGATAAAATGGAACCATACAAAGCAAAAATGTTGCCAATTTCATATAAACTTGATAAAGAAACAATTAAACTTTTAGGTCAAGCAAACGATAAATATGGTCAATATAAGTCTTTATTAAAAATGTTTAAATTTGACCAAAAGTATTTTCTTGATTCTTTAGTATTGGGTGAAAGTATTAGATCTTCAAGAATTGAAGGTATTCAAATATCTCAAGATGATATGTATTACATGAATTATAAAGAATCTAATGATAGCATTAAAGAAGTTAAAAATTTAAAACAAATGTTAGAATATGCCAACGAAAAATTAAAAGACAGAAATTTTAGTATTAATATGATTAATTCTATGCACAAAATATTATTATCTGGAGTTAGAGGAAAAGATAAGTCTCCTGGAGAAATTAGAGATATTCAAAATTATATTGGTCCAAAAGGCCTTGGAAAAGAAGGAGCTACATTTGTTCCACCTATTCCAGAAGAAGTTCCAGAACTTTTAGATAAT
>CANQGB010000009.1 GCA_947600335.1 uncultured Bacilli bacterium
GAAGGAAATGATAATATACTAGTCAGTGTGTAAATACAAAATCTCTCTTGTAACTGACTATATATATCATACAAGGATTGTTATGGAAAAACTCAAAATTCGCGATAAAATAATCATGGTCATTATCTGTTTATTACCTTTTATTGATTTAATTACTTCTATTTGTACTTGGCATAAAATTGATTTTAGTTTAGGTTTAATATTAAAAGGCATATTTTTTATCTATGCCTTAGGTTATTTACTAAAAAATTATTCTTCTAAAAAAATATTTCTGCCTTTAGTTTTATATGGCCTAATTTATCTTACTTATTTATTTCGTTATCAACAAAACAATTTACTAGCCGAGTTAATTAACATTATTAAAATATTTTACTTACCGGTTTTAATTTTATTCTTTTCTACTTATGAAAATAAAAATCTGACCAAAAAAACTTTATTCACTTTATTTATTACTTATGCACTTTTATATTTGATTCCTTTCTTTTTAGGCATCGGACATAATGCGAATGAAATTGCCGAAAATCGTGAATTATATTTATCTTATTTTTATATTGGAAATGAACTAGCCAATGTCTTTATCATGTTACTGCCTATCGCGGTTACTTACTTATTAGAATGCCACAATTACATTTTAAAAATATTTATTGGTTTTATAATCGTTATGTTACTTATTTTAATGGGAACTAAAGCCTTTTATTTAAGTTTTATCATTATTTTAAGTTATTTTATCATGAAGAGACATAAACAAATCGGGACCTTTATTAAAAAGAATTATTTAAAAACTTTAGTAACAGTTCTGGTTTTCTTAATAGCCATTGTCGTTTATATACCACATTTAGATTTTACTAAAAGTTTAAAAAATACTTTAGACTACTACGAAGTTGATTCTCTAAAAGAAGTCCTAACTTGGGAAAATGTCGACAATGTCTTATTAAACAGTCGCCTAACTTATCTAAAAAATATTAATACGGCTTATCATCAAGGCACATCTTTAGAAAAGTTAATGGGTTTAGGTAAAAGTAAAATTGCGAATATTAAAGAAATTGAAATGGATATTTTTGATATCTTTTATAGCATAGGTATCATTGGAACATTATTCTATTTGACTTTCTTTATCTATGTTTTAAAAAAATCGCCAATAAAAAAAGAGTATCGTTTTTCCTTTATTCTATTGATTATCATTTCTTGCTTTACAGGTCATGTTTTAATAAGTCCTTTTACTTCCACAATTTTAGCCTTACTGTTTATTGCTAGTAAAAATAAGCAAAACTTGACTAAAGATATTTTATTAGTAAGTAATATGTATCCTAGTCAAAAATATCCGCATTATGGCATCTTTGTTCAAAACACTTATGAACAATTAAAAAATGCCAATTATCGTATTGACTTAGTAACAATTCCTAAAACCGATAATGTCTTAATCAGATTAGGAAAATACATTAAATTTGGTTTAGTATCTTTTTTTAAAGTTATCTTCAATAATTACAATTATATATATGTCCATTTTATTTCGCATTCTACAATCGGAGTATTTTTACCTTATTTAACGAGTAAAAATACCCAATTAGTGTTAAATGTTCATGGTAATGATGTAATTCCCGATACGCAAGAAGATGAAAAAAATATCAAACGTAGTAAAATATTCTTAAAAAAGGCGGACAAAGTAGTCGTTCCATCGGCTTATTTTGCTACGGAATTGGTAAAAAGATATCAACTGGAAAAAAATAAAATAACTATCTATCCATCTAGTGGTATTGATTTTACTAAGTTTTATAAAATGCCAAAAACTAAAGCCTTAAAGCAAGCCAAACTAAATTCCAAATATAAATACTTTGGTTATGTATCGCGGATTGAAAAAAATAAAGGTTACGATGTTTTAATTGAAGCGATTAATGAATTAAAAAAGCAAAAAAAATTATCTAATATTAAATTTTTAATCGTGGGTAGTGGCAGAGAAGAAGACCAGCTTAACAACCTGATTACAAAATATAAGCTAAACAAATATATCATCCGCCAACCCTTAGTTAATCAAGAAGAATTGAACTATATCTATAACTCTTTAGAAGCTTTAATCTATCCAACTAGGCGTGCAAGTGAAAGCCTTGGCTTAACCGGTTTAGAAGCCATGGCTTGTGAAACATTAGTTATCGGTAGCAATAAATATGGTCCAAGTTCTTATCTAAATAACACCAATAGTTTAACTTTTAATCCGGAAAGTAAAGATGAATTAGTCTTAAAAATATTAGAAGTTTTAAAAATGAAGAGTCAAGACAAAAAGGCTATCTTAGCCCAAGCTTATGCTAAAAGCCAAGAATATAGTCAAGAAAATACCCAAAAAATCTTATTAAAAATTTTTGAAAAATGAAAGGCTTAATTATGAAGAATACTAAAAAAGATAAATATTATATAGAAATGAATTACTTAAAAGGTTTAGCTATTATCTGGGTCTTAATCGGTCATTCATTTACTGATTATCAAACTGGTTTTATTAATCCGGTTAACAAATTTATCTTTTACTATATGTATTCTTTTCATATGCCTTTGTTTTTCTTAATTTCTGGTTTTTTATTTACTAAACAATTAACTGATAAGTGGCCTGAGAAAGTAGGGACTATTCGCAAGAAATTTATTCATCTATTTATCCCATACTTGGTTTATTCCTTTTTAACTTTAATTCTAAAAGTGGCCTTTTCTCAATATGCTTTTCATGAATTTACGATTTCCGAATTTTATAAAATTTTTCTCAGTTCTAATCCTAATGGAGGACTTTGGTTCTTATATGTTTTATTCTTTATTACTGTTATCGCAAGTCTTCTTTTAAATCAAAAGCATTTTAGAACTTACATTCTCTTTATCATCAGCTTATTAACTTTTAGTTTATCAAATTATTTACCCAGCGATGTCTATTTTATTGCTCGGATTTTTCAAAATTTACCATACTTTATTTTAGGTATAATTCTTAATTACCATTATGTTAAAGTTCAAAAAACGCTCCAAAAAAACTATTTTATCGGTATATTAACTTTTGGTATTTCCTGTCTCTTATTAAACCAAATGGATTTTGCCAAGATTAATTATTTTATGTTTCTTCTAGCGATATGCGGTAGTATTACTTCTTATGTATTAATTAGCTTCTTACCACCTAAATCTAAAATAGCCCAAATATTAAATACTATTTCTCACTATGCTATGGCTATTTATCTATTAAGTTACTTTGTTTCCGTACCATTTAAACTAATTGCTTCTTATCTTAGTTTTCCATACTATTTAACTTTCTTTCTTAATATTGGTTTAAGTTGTTTACTTCCGATGTTAATTGCCAAATATATTATTCGCGATAATAAACTTTTAAATATTTTATTATTAGGTAATCAACATATTAAATAAATTACTTTTTTCGGTATCTATGTTATAATTTTAGCAATGAAAGGTTTGAAATTTTTATGTTTGTAATTTTAGTTTTAATATTCTTAACATTTGGTTTGATCTTTATGTTAAAAAAATCTTTTGGTAAATTATTACCACTTTCTTTGATGATTATTCCTTTAATTCTTTATATTAGTCAATTTATTTTTCATACCTTTAAAATCGGAATATATCTTATTTTAATATTATCTTTGTTAGGTTTAATTGGTACAATTTATAAATTGATCAAAAAAGATGTTAATTTTCGCCAAAACATTTTCTCCGCAGGATTTTGGACTTTTTTAATAATATGTTTCTTAATCTATCTAACCGATTTTGGTCAACAATTTTCCTTGTGGGATGAACTAGCTCACTGGGGAATGATGGTTAAAGAAATGTTAAGACTAGACAATTTTTATGCTGTTGTTGAATCTCAAATGGTTTGGCATAAAGACTATCCACCATTTATCAGTTTATTTCAATATTTTTGGTGCCGCATATTAGGTTATAGTGAGCAAACTATGAATATTTCTTTACATGTTTATATGTTTTCCCTAATAGTTCCTTACTTAGTCGATAAATTCAAACGAAAAATTAATGTAATTATTTTACCATTATTAAGTTTACTAGTAATTTTAATGATAGACCCATATCAAACTTTTAAATCTATTCAAACAGATATTCTAATCGCGGTCATGACTACTTATTCTTTAGTTTTAGTTTTCTTTGAAAAAGAATCACTCTTAAAAAAAGTTTTACTTACTTTAAGTTTAATCGCGCTTTTATTAACCAAACAAATTGGCCTACCTTTATTTTTAATGGTAATTGTCAGTTATATATTCAATCTTATTATCAAAGATAAGCAAATTCTTAAAAATAAAAAGTTTTATTTAAGCATAATTATAATGGCTTTAATTCCATTAGGTCTTTATAAAATATGGGGACTTTATACAACTAAATTAAATACTGGAGCCCAATTCTTTTTAGGCAATATTAATGTAGGTGAGTATTTAAATTTATTATTCAAGCATCAAGGTGAAAGTTATAAACTAGCCGCTTTAGATTTATTCAAACAATATTTATTTACTGAATCAGTAATTGTTAAACCTTTTAAAATTGGTTACATTTATGCTTATTTCTTAGCTATTATTTTATTAGTTTTATTATATCTATGTCATAAAAAAGATTTCCCTTTAAAAAAATTATTTTTATTAATCTTTATTTTCACTTGTGGGACATTTGGTTATGCTTTAGTTATCTCGATATTATATATGTTTTGTTTTTCGGTCGAAGAAACCTTAAGTCTTGCTTGCTTTGGTCGATACATGGGTAGTTTAGTATTACTCGAATACTTATTTATTTTATACTTATACTGTTTTTTAAAATCGAAAGATAAAAATTATAATTGGCAAAGTTTATTACTGGGAATTTTACTCTTAATCGGAGTCAATACTAATTTAAAATGTTTATTACCCCAAAAATACTTTGGAGACAATTTTATCGAATTTAAAGAAATAGCTCAAACCATAAAAGACCATACAGAAACAAATTCTAAAGTTTACATTGTGATGCAAGATTATAGTTATAATTACTTATTGCCATACTTTTTAGACTCGCGAATTATGGAACATGAATATTGTTATCTTTATGATAATGTTAATGAATATGATAAAGAAAAAGTTCTCGATGTAATTTTAAAACAAGATTATGTGTATCTAAATGATATCAATGCTGATTTTATTAAAGAATATCAGAAGATTTTTACTAGTGAAATTACCGAAAATACTTTATATAAAGTCAATAAAGACCAAGCAAAATTAGAAAAAATTTAAAAAATACTATATTATGCCTTAATTTTTAATTAAATTTCGTAATTTTTAGTAGCAATTTTTAAAATTAGTGGTATAATGTAGTAGTAACTCGGGAAGTGGCTCAACTTGGTAGAGCACTTGGTTTGGGACCAAGGGGTTGCAGGTTCAAATCCTGTCTTCCCGACCATTTTAAATTTTAGTTGAATTCTCAACATTAAATAATTACAAGAACATTGGCTTTTACTTGAAAAACGATGTTCTTTTTTTATCGAAAAGTAAAACTAACTAAGAAGAAGATGATAGAATATGCGGCAATTGCAATTAGATATCAATTCCGGACAAATAGTGGAAGAAATACCTAAATACTGGATTACTTCCGATGATATTCCCTTTGATGTAAAACAATTTATCTTAGACCAAACTAATAAGTATGTTTTACAAGATGAAATAACAAAAATATTTTATTGTCCTCTTTGTCTTCATGAGTTAGAAGCTCACGGCTTTTGTCCCGATTGTCAAAAAACTTATGCTATTCAAGATAATAATTATATTCAAGAAATTGATATAAATAAAATAAGAGAGTTCACTTTAGAAAATTGTTACTCAGTTTTTGATGTTGTCAATGGAGAAGTAATATTTTACAATATCTTGGCATATATTTCTTATAACCATCCATCCGCTAGTCAACCATTTCGCGTTATTCAATATATAATAAATAATGCTTATCACGTTTTACCCGATAAAATGATTAATTTAAAATCTAATAAAATTTATTCGTACGCCGCCATTTATCAAAAAATACTCACAGAAGAGGAAACTATCAATTTTGATATCGATTATTATTTAGAAAGTTACTATCAAAGTCAGTTATATACTGCGAACTTAGATATTTTGAAAAATACCATTTACCGTTATACCTACATTTGGGAAGCTAAAGAATATTTAGCTGAAAAATATCTTTTAACCTCTAATTTAACTTATATACCGATTTACTGTCCTGGTTTTGAATATTTAAGCAAAATGCACTTTTATTCCTTAGCCTTTGATAATCCCCATTTAATAAAAAAAGATAACACCACCAAATTGTTGTTAAATCCTAAAGGAAAATATTTAGATTTCATGCTCAAAAATAATTTTGATTATTGGCATTTTAAAACTTTAAAACTTTGTAAAATAAAAGATATGGCTTTAATAAATTTCTTGGCCAATAACTTAGAAATATATGAAGATATTTTAAAAATTAAAAAAATCGATATTTTAAAATTATCTACCTATTTAAAAGATAATAAATATGATGTAACTGAATATTATGATTATATTTGCAATGCCATTGAATTAGGCTATGATTTAAAAAATAAACAAGTTTTATATCCCCAAAATTTAATGCAAGTTCATGATGAAATAGTGGAGAAGAAATATGTCATTTTAGATAAAAATTGTAATCAAAAAATTCAAAAATTAGCCCATGAATTAGAAACTAATATCTATGAAGATGTTGACTATATTATTTATCCGGCTGGTTCTGTTGAAGATTTAATTAAAGAAGGTCGTAACCAAAATAATTGTCTTCGTTTATATATAGAGAAATATAGTCAAAACGCCTGTCAAATTTATTTCATGCGCCAGAAAAAAAACTTGGATAAATCTTTCATTACCATTGAAGTAAAAAATAAAAAAATTATCCAAGCTAAATTAAAAAACAACGAAAATCCTGATGAGAAAATTATGTCCATCTTAAAAAAATGGGAAAAGAGTTTAAACAAATATCCCGAAAATTTTAACATTAACGATATTTTTAACCATATAGAAGAAATTAACTAAAATTATTTTTTATTAGTTTTCTTTAAAACATGTTTGTTACTTAAATCGTTAACATATTCTTGAATTATGTCTAAATATTTATCAATTGTTTCCAAAAAGTAATCTATCTCGACAGTTCTTCCGGGATTGATATTTGTTTTGATATAAGTATTTAAATTTTTATCCATTTCAATTATCATTTCAAAAATATTTAACATCATATTTAAATCACTACTATCTGTTGCCTCTGGTAAAATCTCCATAATAGTTTGTAAATAGTAAATCTCTAAATTAACGATAGTTATAGTATTTTTATTAACTGATTGATATATTTTGTTATTCAGCAATTTATAGTAGAACTTAGTCAAATAGTTAATTTGTAATTCTGTTTTCTTACTTTTTAAATAATGAGCGAGCATTTTATTAAATTCATATTTAAATACTTCTATTTTACATAAATCATTTCCGTATATTAATTCATAAGCGGTACTAAAAAATTCTTCCATCTTCATCACCTTTTTATCTATTTTAATCATCTTACCCCAAAATGCAATAAAAAGTAGTTATTCGTAAATAAAAAAAATATCGTTTTACATATCTTATAGTAGGAGGTAAAATGAGTAGAGTTTTAAAAGTCGGGGAACATCAAATAACGCAAGGTTATAAAAGTAGCCATAAAGCCGTCGATTTAGTGAAATATAAAAATCAAGCGGGAATGATTGTAGCCCACAGCGATGGTGAAGTCATCATGGTTCAAACAGGTAAGAAAAAAGCCATTGGTTCTACCGGAAATGCTTCTTATGGCAATTTTGTTAAAATTAAACACAATAATGGTTACTATACTTTGTATGCGCACTTAGAAAATGTGTTAGTTAAGAAAGGGCAATTTGTTAAAAAAGGGGATAGTCTAGGTTTAATGGGGGAAAGTGGCAATGCTTATGGTGTTCATCTTCATTTTGAATTACGAGATACATCCGACAATCGAATCGACCCAACCGCTTATTTAGATAATGATTTACCCGGTAGTGAAAATAGCCAGATAACTTACCAAGTTTATGATAAAACAAAAGCCAAATGGTTAAGTAATGTAAAAGTTAACGTAACCAAAGGCATCATGGCCTACGCTGGCAATTTTGGGAATCCGATTAGTGGCTTAGCTATTGATGAATTAATTTATCGCGTGCATGATAAAATAAAAAATAAATGGTTACCGATAGTTCAAGGACGCGCTGGTTATGCCGGTAATTTAGGTAATAGTATTGATGGTCTTCAAATCGAAAATGCCAAATATCGGGTACATTTGGTAAACGGAAAATGGTTACCTTGGGTTACTAAATGGGATGATACTAACTCTGGTTATGCTGGTATCTTCGGTCAAGAAATCGATGCCGTTCAAATCAAGACAATTTAAGTTGTCTTTTTTTGATATTTTGCCTTTTTTATAGTATACTAATTTTATGATAGGGTTGATAATATGAACGGTAAAGTTTTAAGTGATGACTGTATAGAAAAAATGGATGCATATTTTCGGGCGGCTAATTATTTAAGTGTTGCCCAATTATATTTAAAAGATAATGTGTTATTGCAAAGAAAATTGACTTTTGATGATATCAAGTCTAAATTAGTTGGTCATTTTGGCACAACTCCCGGTCAAAATTTTATTTATGTCCATTTAAATAGAGTAATCAAAAAATATAATCTCAATATGATTTATATTTGTGGTCCTGGTCATGGGGGTAATTCGCCGGTTGCCAATACTTATTTAGAAGGTAGTTATAGTGATTATTACCCCGATATTACTAATGATTTAAAAGGACTAACTAAATTATGTCGCCAATTTAGTTTTCCAGGAGGCATAGGTTCTCATGCGACCCCTGAATTACCTGGTTCTATCAATGAAGGTGGCGAATTAGGTTATAGTCTTAGTCATGCTTTCGGAGCTGTTTTAGATAATCCAAGTTTAATCGCCGCCTGTGTTATTGGTGATGGTGAGGCCGAAACCGGACCGCTTGCTACATCTTGGCATTTAAATAAATTTTTAAATCCTATTACCGATGGAGCCGTTATTCCAATTTTACATTTGAATGGTTACAAAATTGCTAATCCCACTATTTTAGCCCGGATTAGTGATACCGAATTAGATGCGTTCTTAAGAGGATGTGGTTGGGAACCATTTTATGTAACAGGTAACGATAGTTTAAAAATGCATGAAGATATGGCCTCTGTTTTAGATTTAACAATTGAAAAAATTAAAAAGATTCAAAATGAAGCCCGAAAAAATAATGAATTTACTCGTCCAATGTGGCCAATGATAGTTTTAAGAACCCCTAAAGGTTGGACTGGACCTGAATCAGTCAAAGGTGCCAAAGTCTTAGATAGTTTCCGTTCTCATCAAATACCCATTTCTTTAAAAAAAGGAGATAACGAATCTTTAGAACTTTTAGAAAACTGGCTTAAAAGTTATAAACCTTGGGAACTTTTCAACGAAGATGGTTCATTTAAAGCTGAACTCCAAGAACTAGCTCCCGTTAGTTATCAACGCATGGGTAGCAATCCTTATGCCAATGGGGGAGAATTATTAATTCCTTTAGTTACTCCCAATTATTTTGATTATGAAGTTAAGTTTAATAAACCCGGTAGTGTCTTAAAAGAAGACATGAAAGAATTAGGTAAGTACATTAAAGATTTAATTAATTTAAATGCTGAGAAAAGAAACTTTCGCATTTTTGGACCTGATGAAGCTTTATCTAATCGTTTAAGTCATATTTTTGAAGTAACTGACCGCCAATTCAATGCCCAAATTTTAAATAGTGATGAATTTTTAGCCAGTGATGGTCGGGTAATTGACTCATATTTATCCGAACATGTATGTGAAGGTTTATTAGAAGGCTACTTATTAACTGGTCGTCATGGTTTTATTCACAGTTATGAAGCATTTATTCGAATTGTCGATTCCATGGTTAGTCAACATGCTAAATGGCTTAAAATGGCAAAAGAAATTCCTTGGCGAAAAGATATTGCCTCTCTAAATATTATTTTATCAAGTCATGTATGGCAACAAGACCACAATGGTTTTACTCATCAAGACCCCGGTTTCTTAAATCATATTGTTACCAAAAAAGCCGACATTGTTAGAGCTTATTTACCACCGGATGCTAATACGCTGATTTGTACTTTTGACCATATCATAAAAACTAAAAATTATATCAATGTTGTCATCGCCAGTAAACATCCTAGCAAGCAATGGCTAAGTATGGAAGAAGCCAGTAAACATTGCGCTAAAGGTATTGGTATTTGGGGTTTTGCCAGCAATGATAAAGGTGTCACTCCTGATTTAATTATTGCTACTTGTGGAGATACTCCGACTCTTGAAGGCTTAGCGGCCGTAAGTATCTTGCGTAAATTTTTACCAGAATTAAAAATTCGATTTGTCAATGTTGTCGACTTAATGAAATTACAATCTAATTCAATCCATCCTCATGGTTTAACAGACCAAGATTATGATTTAATATTCACTAAAGATAAACCTATAATTTTTGCTTTCCATGGTTATGCTAATTTAATTCATGAACTTACTTATCGCCGTAACAATAAAAACTTACATGTTCGCGGTTATCAAGAAGAAGGCACCATTACCACGCCATTTGATATGCGGGTTTTAAACAAAATAGATAGATTCAACTTAGTTCTTTTAGCTTTAAAGCACTTGCCAGAATATGAAGCCAAATCGATTTACTGTGCAGAATATTGTAAAGACATGCTTACTAAACATCAAAAATATATTCGGGAAAATGGCGTAGATATGCCGGAAGTTACAAACTGGAACTTTTCATTAAAATAAAAAAATGTAGGTTGGGCTACATTTTTTTACTTGGTATTAGAGCTAATTTTTTTCGTATTAACGGCTTGATAACCTTTCGCAGTTTCGATAAGGTCAAATTCCACTTCATCATCTTTTTTCAAAGTTTTATAACCATCTTGAATAATTGAAGAATAATGAACGAATACATCTTCATCTTCAGTATATTTAATGAATCCATATCCTTTTTCATCTTTAAACCACTTAACTCTACTTCGCATAAAATATGCACCTCACTTTCAACTGTTTACATGATACCATATAAATTTAAGAAGTTTGTCGAACGAGGTATAAAGTGTCATTTTTGAATGATTTTTGGTTACTGAATATTAAAACCAATTTTTTGATAAAAGAAATTACATTTAATATCGGTATCTTTAGTTATTTTTGCATTTTTATTAATCGTATCATCAACTAAATATAAGCCCATGCCGCGATTTTTACCTTTAGTACTATAACCTTTTTCATGAATATGATTTAATTCAATAAACTTATAAGTATTAGCAATTAAAAAAATTAATTGATTGTTCTCTAAATAAATATGAATAGCTATCATTTTATCTTGACTCTCCAAAGCCGCCTCTAGAGCATTATCGGTAATAATTCCAATAATCGTATATAAATCTTTTTTATCTTTCGGTGAAAAACTCTTATCGTTCAATAAATTAATATTATCGCCAACATATATTTCCGTGGTAATATTTTGTTCTTGCATTTTTAAAATTTTATAATTTATTAAACCTTTTAATCCGGGAATCGGAATGTTTTTTAAATCTGTTAGCCAATGCCATTCATTTGCATTTTTTTCATTTAAAATTAAGGAGATATAATTGGTTAGTTCTTCATTATCTTTAACTAAGCTTTTAATAATTATTAGTTGATTTTTTATTTCATGAATTCTACTTTTGTATTTAGTTAATAAATCTTCAATATTTTTGTAATATTCTAAGGTGTTTTGAAAATTATCTAAAAGTAAATGCTGTTTTGATTTCTCGACTAATAAAATAAAACCCAAATTAAAAATAATGAATGTGGTTAATAATGATAATATATTAGAAGAATTAATTAGGAAAAGATATTTACTAAAGAAAATAAAAATTAAATAACTATTGATAAATAAGAGGTTTTGAAATGTACTATGATTAGTAAAATTTGGTTTAGCAATAATCCTTTGAATGTTATCTTGCAAGGTAAATGTCAAAATAATAGTTAACAAACTAGTCATTAAATACATTAAATTTTGACTAGGCAAGGGGATTTTTAAAAGATATAAAGTTATAACTAATAAAATTTCAAATAAAAATCGAATTGTATAAGTTAGATAAATTAGGAATATAATTTCGCTTTTTGGTTTAGCAACTTCATAACAACAAAACGTAATAATTAAAAATAAATAAAAAA
Source organism: uncultured Bacilli bacterium (assembly GCA_947600335.1). Taxonomy (GTDB): domain Bacteria; phylum Bacillota_I; class Bacilli_A; order RF39; family UBA660; genus MGBC108787. The sequence goes on from CANQGB010000009.1 coordinate 12,277, forward strand.
TCATTTCCATAAATATATTAGCATAAGTTAAATTAATAAAATGGAGTAAACCAAAAAAGATAATTGGTAAAATTTTATGTTGTTTATGTTTAAAGATTAAAGAAATAATTATATAGTTATACAAAGCCATCCATAATCCCGTAAATAAATTAAATGTATTTAAAACCATAATCATCCTCCTTTAGCATTTTTTCTTTTAAAGTTCTTTTTCGGTCCCGGGCAATTAAATTTATTTGTTGTTCTTTAAAATGAATCGTATTATATTCCCAAGATATTTTCGTAACATTGGCTAAATTAACAATACAACTGCGATGAGTTTTATAAAATTCAGGGCATGTTAAAAGTCTCTTTTCGATGTTTATGATACTTTCCTTAATTTTAAATTTTTGCTTTTTAGTCACAATATGCGTGTAATTTTGATTTAAATCTTTTTCAAAATAAAGAATATCCTGATGCGGAATTTGATAAGTTTCATTTTCATATATAAAATTAAAAGACTTATGGTGTTCATGAATTCTTAAAGCCAAAATTAGTGAATCAATTATTTTTTCTTCAACATTATCTTCTTTCGAAATAAAATCTAACATTAAAATTTTACTTGTAAATCCTTCATTTTTAAATTGGGTATGTTGCGTAATCACAATAATGGGACTTAGCCAATCATCACCGGCTCTAATGTCTCTCGCTAAATCTAATCCTGATTTACCTGGAACTTCTAAATCAAGTAAAAAAATCTTCTTACCTATAAGGTTATTGATTAAAGATTTAGTCTCTAAAGTATATTTATCTATTGTAACAATATGGTATTTATCGTTAGTTTTTCCAATTACTTTTAAGATGGCATCATGGTATTTTTCTTGCCATTTTTTGTTATCTTCGTAGATTATAAAATTTATCATAATGTGTACTCCTTATTTTTACGCTTTTTGTAGTGTAGCATATTGCGTAAATGAGAATTTTTATAAAAGTATGTAATTTATGTTTTTTTGTCTTAAATGGAAAAAAGTTTTAAAATCCAAAAATTTTTAAGGAAGAATAGTTGTTCTTTTATTCGTTTTATTTTATTATTAATTTAGGTGATTACAATGATATGTCGAAAATGTGGTAGCGCTTTACCAAGTGAAGGCTTTGTTTGTAAAAGATGTGGAGCCATGATGAACGAAGACCAAATTAAAGAACAAAACGCTTATATGAAAGAAAATAAAACTAAATATCAAACAAAATTAGTTAGTGAAGAATATGGTAAACATAAATTATTTCAAGCCCGTGATAAAGAAAGCAACACTAATAAATTAATGGGGTTAGTCGTTGTTTTGGGAGTCCTATTATTTATAATTATTATTGCCATTGTAGTTTATTTAGGTTAGTTTTGGGCACAATAGTTTCAGGTGAATATCATGGAACTATTTTTTTTATGTATTAAAATTTTTTTCGCCCGCATTTTAGATGTTTCAATTGGGACAGTTAGAACAATGTTAATGGTTAAGGGCAAGACTTTCATCATGGCCATTTTAGCCTTTTTAGAGGTTTTTATCTGGTTTATTGTTGCGAGAGAAGCTTTAATATCGAATGTCCAAAGTATTTTTATTCCTATTTCTTATTCTTTAGGGTATGCCACTGGAACATTAATCGGGGCTTTCATCGCCAATCGTTTTATCCGGGGAATTGTTGGTGTTCAAGTTGTAATTAATAAGAAAAATGCTGGATTACTAAAAGCCATTCGTAAACACGATTTTGAAGTTTCTATTGTAGATTTAAAAGATGATTTTGAAGGTAACAAAAGAGAAATGTTGTTTTTTCAAGTCAACAGTCGCCACTTAAAAGAACTTATCAATTTAGTCAAACATTATGATAAAAAAGCCTTTATTGTTGTTAGTGAAACTAAAACTGTGCAAAATGGATTTATTAAATAAAGTTATAATTGGTTGTTTTTCATTTAACATAAACGGTTGTTTCGCAATATATATGTTTTTATTTACCTAAAATTATGATAAGATATTTAAGAGGTTAATTATGAAAAATGGAATAATAATTTTAAATTATAACGATAGTGAAAATACCAAAATATTTTTAGATGATATCAAAGACTATCAATGTTTAGATCATATTATCGTCGTAGATAATCATAGTACAGATAACTCTTTTAAAGAATTAAAAAAATATGCTAATCAAAAAATTGAAGTTATCAAAACTTCCGAAAATAAAGGTTATGCAGCGGGTAATAATTTTGGTATTAAATATTTAATTGATAAATATTCTGTTGATAATATTATTATTTCGAATCCCGATATAATAGTTAGAGAAGAAGATATTGAAAAGTTATTGTTACCTTTAAAAGAAAAAAATGTCGCGGTTATAGCTCCCGTTGTCGAAGAACCAACTAGCATATCTCGTGGTTGGAAACATCCGAACTTTTTATCCCTTCTCATTTCAAATATTCCTTATTTTCGTAAATATGCCGACAAAATTCTTGCCTATAAAGAGAATCATTATGACACCAAATTAAGTCAAGTTGATGTGGTTAAAGGTTGCTTTTTTATCATTAAAGCCAGTGTTATTCAAGATATCGATTATTTTGATGAAAATACCTTTCTTTATTTCGAAGAAAATATCTTAGCTAAAAAGTTAGAAAGTAAACATTATCGGACTTACATTCATAATGAAGTTAAAGTCATTCATGCTTTATCAAAAAGTGTAGATAAAAGTTTAATTAGTTTAGAAAAATTTAAGATTTTAAAAAGTAGTCAATATTACTATGCTAGATATATTTTAAAATTAAATGTTTTTGAATTATTAACGCTTCACTTAACTTATTACATTTATTACTTTTTAGTTAAGTTATTAAACTATAAAAGGAGGTAGCCATGAAAGATATAATAATCATCGGCGCTAGAGGCTATCAAAATAACTATGGGGGATGGGAAACTTTTGTTACTAACTTAATTGCTAATTATCCTAAAGGTAAAGCCAAGTTTCATGTTCCTGAACTAACTACTGATAAAACGCAAAAAAATAAAATCATCGTAAAAGATAATGTTATATGCCCCCAATTATATTCTCCCCAAGTTGGTTTTGTAACCATGTTTATTTATGCTATTAAAGCTTTAGCCAAAATGAAGAAATATTTAAAAGACAATAATTTAAAAAATCCTATCATTTACATTTTAGGTTGTCGCATGGGTCCAATTTATCGATTCTTAGTTAAGCCTTTAAAAAAACAACATGCGCAAATTTATATGAATCCCGATGGACTGGAATGGAAAAGAGAAAAGTGGGCTTGGTGGATAAAACAATGTTTTAAAATATCAGAAAGGTCTATGGTAAAACATAGTGATGTTATAATCTGTGATTCGATGGCCATTAAAAATTATATTGATACTCATTATCAAAAATATCATAAACCATCGGCTTTTATTGCTTATGGAGCCTATTTAAATCCTGACATCAAAAAAGATAACCAAATTAAAGCTATTTTAAAAGGTAATGGTATTCAAGAAAAAAATTACTATTTAATAGTTGGCCGTTTTGTTCCCGAAAATAATTATGAATTAATCATTAAAGAATTTATGAAAAGCAATACGTCAAAAGATTTAGTAATTGTTAGCAATGTTGAGGAAAATAAATTTTATCAAGAACTTCAAACCAAAACTAACTTTCCTAGTGATAAAAGAATTAAATTCATCGGCAGTGTTTATGAGAAAAATACTTTGAATTACTTAAGAAAAAATGCTTATGCCTATATTCATGGACATTCAGCTGGAGGAACTAATCCTAGTTTACTAGAAGCTTTATCCTTAACCGATATTAATATTTTATATAATGCAGTTTACAATGTAGAAGTGGCTACTTTCTCAGCCCTTTACTTTAGTAAAAGAGAAAATGATTTAAAAAAGATAATTGAAAAAGCTGAACAATTTGATACTAAAACCATAACTAAATATAGCAAGTTGGCTAAAGAAAGAATCAAAAGTGCTTATACATGGAAAATAGTTGTTGATAAATATCAAAAGTTGTGGAAATAGAAAAGAGGTAAAAAATGGAAAATGCTATAGAAATCAAAAAAGTCACCAAAAGTTTTAAACTTTTTTATGACAAACCTAGTACTTTAAAAGAACGCCTAGTTTTTTGGAATCATAAAAAAGCTGATGTTCGCGTTGTCTTAGATAATATTGATCTAACAATCAAAAAAGGGGAAACTGTTGCTCTAATTGGAGTCAATGGTAGTGGTAAGTCAACTTTGTTAAAATTAATGACCAAAATAATTTATCCTACCAGTGGTAAAATTAAAACATACGGTAAATTAACCTCGCTCTTAGAATTAGGTGCTGGCTTTCACCCTGACTTTACTGGTCGAGAAAATATTTATTTTAATGCTTCTATTTTTGGCTTAACTAAAAAAGAAATCGATAAAAGAATAGATGATATTATTGAATTTTCTGAACTAGGTGAGTTTATTGAAAGTCCGGTTCGAACATATTCATCAGGTATGTACATGCGCTTAGCTTTTTCAGTCGCCATCAATGTCGATGCCGAAATTCTTTTAATAGATGAAATACTAGCCGTAGGTGACCAACACTTTCAAGATAAATGCTTTAATAAATTAATGGAACTAAAAAATAGCGATAAAACGATAGTTATTGTTACTCATGACTTAGATTCCGTCAAAAATTTATGTTCTCGCGCAATTTGGCTATATGATGGTAAAATAAAAATGGATGGTAAGCCAAATAAAGTTGTTGAAGAATACTTAAAGGTGTGTGGTTAAAATGTTTAAAAATATCTATAACTATCGGCAATTATTAAAAAGTAATATCAAAAAAGAAATTAGAGGAAAGTATAAAGGTTCTTTTTTAGGTATTTTATGGTCATTTCTTAACCCTTTATTAATGGCTTGCATATACGCAATTGTTTTTCCTTTTATTTTAAAAAATACTCAAGAACATTATGTAACTTATATTATAATTGGAATAATACCATGGAATTTTTTTACAACTGCCATTTTTCAAGGAACATTTTGTATCGTTGGTAATGGTTCAATTATTAAAAAAGTTTATTTTCCCCGAGAAATACTGCCCTTATCTATAGTTATTAGTGGCGCTGTCAATTTTTTAATATCTTTGCCTATTATAATTATATTTGTTTTATGTAGTGGGTTAGGTTTATCACATAATCTAATTTATGTTCCTTTAGTTTTATTAGTTCAATGTTTATTACAATTAGGAATTGTTTTGATTACTTGTTCAATAAATGTTTATATTCGTGATGCCGAATACATTATCCAATTTTTAGTAAATATGTTATTTTATGCTACCCCAATAATATATGATGCCACTTTGTTTCCTGAAAAATTTAGATGGATTTTAAATTTAAATCCTATGACTCCTATTATAAATGGTTATCGTAATATTTTCTATTATCATGCTCATCCTAATTTAACTCAATTACTATTTTTGTTAATAATATGTACGATACTTTGCTTTGTTGGTTATAAAATATTTAATAAATTAGAAAAAGGCTTTGCCGAGGAAGTATAATGAATTGTTTCATTGTTTTGCATTATAAAAATTTGGCTGATACTTTAGAATGTATAAGTTCTATAAAACAAATATCGGGACCTAAAAAAATTATTGTTGTCGATAATCATTCATTAAATGAAGAAGAAAAAAAAATATTAAAGAAAAATGTCGATGATTTAATTCTTCTAAATGAAAATTTAGGATTTGCTAAAGCCAATAATATAGGATGTAAGTTAGCTTTAGAAAAATACAAACCACAGTTCCTAGTTGTTTTAAATAATGATACATTAATCAATCAAAAGGATTTTTTAAAGTTGATTAAAGAAGATTATGATAAATATAATTTTGCTATATTAGGTCCTAAAATAATTACCAACAATGGTGATTCTACTAATCCTTTTCCAGTATATAAAAGCCTTGAAGAGATCAATAAAAAAATTAAATATTCGGAAAAACTAGTTAAAATTTATAGTAATACCTTTTTAACTTATTTACTAGAAACTTATGTCAGAATAAAAGGAAAGATAAAAAAAAGGACTCCTCCTCAAAATGGAATAAAAAGAGTTCAAAATGTAGCATTACACGGTTGTGCTTTAATATTTTCGCCTAATTATTTTAATAATAATTCGGATATATTTGATTCACGTACATTTTTATTTCATGAAGAAGAATTCCTATATCAAAGAATGCTAAAGCAAAAATTTATAACTTTATACGACCCTAAAATAGAAATATTTCATAAAGAAGGAAAATCTTTAGATAATACATACAGTAAGAATAACCGTTTAAAAAAGAAATTTCGCAATGAAGAAATAATTAAATCATTAAAAATATTAAAACAAGATTTAGAAAGAGAGGAACAAAATGACAAATAAAATTTCAGTTATTGTTAGTTGTTACAATACCGAAAAATATGTGGAAAAATGTTTAAATTCTCTTTTAAATCAAACATATCAAAATATTGAAATAATATTAATTGATGATGCTTCCCAAGATAACACTTTAAAAATATTAAAAAAATACACTCAAAATAATTTAAAAATTAAATTGTTTGAAAATAAGACTAATAAAGGACTAGCATATTCTCGTAATCTTGGAATGAAAAAGGCAACTGGTGAATATCTTGGTTTCATCGATTCGGATGATTATATAGCACCTGATTATTATGAAAATTTAATGGCAAGTTTAATTAACAAAAAGGCCGACTTAGCAATATGTGATATGAAACTCATTTATGAAACAAAAAAAGAAGAGATAGTCAAAGCTTGTAATAATCCAGATAATAAACTTGATTTTGTCAATAATGGCTTAGCAGCCAGTGCTTGTAACAAATTATTTAAAAAAGAATTGATTAAAAAATATTACTTTGAAGAAGGGAAAATTAATGAGGATTTAGCCGTTGTAATTCCCGCAATAATTTCAGCTACCAAGATTGCTTATGTAGAAAATGTTTTTTACAATTATATTCAAAGAGAGAAATCTATTCAAAATTCAACATTTAGTGATAAAAGATTTGAAATTTTTGATGGTGTTAAAACTACTTTATCAAGAATACCCCAAGATGAGTATTATGCTAAATATAAAGATGCTATTATTTATAATCAACTAATTGTCTTATTTATTTATAAAATAATCAAAATAGAAGATTTCTGGTTAAGAAAAAAATACATAAAAAAATTTGTTACTTTATCTAAAGATTATGCCATATTAAGTAATAATTATTTAAAAGATTTCCTTGCTCATCAAGCCAAAAAATATCAAATATTTTATAAATGTATTTTTAAATTATCTTTTACCCATTTTTATCTTTTAGCTAACTTAATGGTCTCTTTTTCCCGTATTGTTAAAAGGATTGGAAAAATTAATATTCCCCCAACCATAACTATGAATGATTTAATAAAGCTAGCTAAAAAACAAAAAAATAAAAAATCCAATTTAAGTATTTCTGCTGTTATCCCAAATTATAATTACGGCCAAATGTTATTTCAAAGAGTATATAGCATTTTGTATCAAACCCAAAAAGTCTCTGAAATAATAATTTTAGATGATGATTCTACTGATGATAGTCCCCAAATAATTGCTCAAATAGTCGAAGAATTAAAGCCTTACATTTCTCTAAAAACTATTTATAATAAAAAAAATAGTGGTTCACCTTTTAAACAATGGAAAAAAGGTTTTGAGTTAGCGCAAGGTGATTATATATGGATAGCGGAAGCCGATGATTATTGTGATAAACACTTTTTAGAAAGTGTTGTTAAACCTATAAAAAATGATTCTAATATAATCATATCATTTTGTGATACATCCTTTATAAAAAGCGATGGAAGTGTTATAATAAAAAATGTTAAAAATGAAGTAGATATTCAAAATAGTGGCCATTGGAATAAAAATTATGTAATTGATAGCCAAAAAGAATTTGCATCTTTTACTTATTTAAATTGTACTATTCCTAATGTATCTGGAGCATTAATAAAGAAAGATGATTATGCTAAAGAATTTGAATATGCACTTGATTTTCATCAAGCTGGAGATTGGATATTTTATGCAAATCTTATGCAAAGAAAGAATAAAAAGATTGCCTATGTGAACAAAGCATTAAATTATTATCGAATTCATGACAATAATATTAGTTTGACATTTGAAAAAGGAAAACATATGGAAGAAATAAAAAAAATTCATGAATTCTTTGATAAAAATTATGGGTTAAGCTCATTTCAAAAACAAAATATTCAAAAAAGATATGAATTTTTGAAAAATGCTTGGAAACTTAAGTAATGGAGGCGTAGTATGAGTAATAAATTAAAAAAGGCATTGAAAAAAGTAACACCTGATATTATTTATGATGCCTATCTTTCTAAAAAAAATAATCGAACTGTAAATATTTATAAAAAATATTCCAAAGTTCAAGGACAAAATTTAAAAAAAGTATCTGTAATTGTTCCTAATTATAATTATGAAAAATATTTAAAAGAGAGAATAGATTCAATTATAAATCAAACTTATCCTATTTATGAAATAATAATTTTAGATGATGCTTCAACAGATAATAGTGTTAATTTAATAAAAAAAATTATTCAAGAAAATAACAATATTAATATTAAATTAATTGAAAATAAAACTAATAGTGGTTCTGTTTTTAGCCAATGGCAAAAAGGTGTTAAAAATGCTACTGGTGACTATATTTGGATTGCTGAAGCAGATGATATTTGTCACGCGCGATTTTTAGAAAAAGTTATGCCCGCATTTGATAATAAAGATGTAGTTATATCTTATGCTGAAAGTAAAAGAATAGATTCAGAAAATCGCATTATTGCAGATTCATGTCGTGATTGGCTTTTAGCAATCAGTGATAATAGATGGCAAGCAAGTTATATAAAAGATGGCGTGGATGAAATAAAAGAAGCTTTATCAGTTTGTAATACTATTCCTAATGTTTCTGCAGTTGTCTTTAAAAATCAAAATTTAGTAGACACCTTTGAATTAGCTAAAGATTTTAAAATAAGTGGGGACTGGTATACTTATTACAAATTATTGAAAAATGGTAAAATTGCTTATTGCTCTGACAGTTTGAATTATTTTCGTAAGCATAACAAATCAACTAGTACCGTTGCTACGAAAGAGTTAGAATTAAAAGAACTATTAAAAATACAAAAAGATATTAGAGATAATTATCAATTAACTAGTAATCAAATTCATAAGCAATCATTCCGTTATGGTAATTTATTAAATGAAGTAAATAATAAAACTATAACTGAATTATCTCCTTTAATAGCTAAAAAAATTGCTTGGATAATTCCTCATCCCATTAAAGGTTCTGGTGGGATAAGAACTATGATTCAAAATGCTAATTTTCTCGTAAAATGCGGATATGAATGTGATTTATATTTAGAGGAAGATTACGTTAGTAATTCTACAAGTATGAAAGCCATTATTGAAAAATTTTATGGAGAATGCTTGTGTGATGTTTTTATTGGCATTGAGTTAGTAAAAGATTATGATTTAGTATTTGCAACATATTCTATTCTTACTCCTGATTATTTGTATTATATGCCTGTAAAAAGAAAAGCCTATTTCATTCAAGATTTTGAACCTTGGTTTGAACCAATGGGCAATCTTTATTTAGAAATGGAACGAACATATCGATACAAATTTCATGGTATAAGCATTGGTAAATGGTTGTCTTATAAAATAAATCATGAATTTGCTTCACCAATGAATTATTTTGATTTTTGTGCGGATATTTCTGTTTATAAAAAATTAGAAAATGTCAAAAAAGAAAATGCCGTATGTTTTATATTTCAACCTGAAAAAGCTAGAAGATGTGGTAGTTTAGGAATAAAAGCCTTATTATTATTACAAAAACTTCGGCCAGATGTTAAAATTTATTTATATGGTTCTGATGTAAATATTAATTTAGGCTTAAATGCCGAGAATTTAAAAATCATTCCTATTGAAGAATGCAACAAATTATATAATAAATGTAAAGTAGGTCTATGTATTAGTTCTTCTAATCCCTCAAGAATTCCTTTTGAAATGATGGCTGCTGGATTACCAGTTGTCGATTTATATCGGGAAAATAATTTATATGATATGCCTGAGGATGGAATTTTGTTAGCGGACAGTTCTCCCGAAGCAGTTGCTACTGCATTAATAAAAATCCTTGATAATCCCGAATTACAAGAAAAAATGGCCAAAAAGGGTAATGAATATATGCAAAATTATCCTATCGAAAAAGGTTATGAACAATTTAAAATATTTGTCGAAGATTTACTTAATGATAAAATCAAAAAAGATAAACCGATAAAACAAATATATAATAAAAAGCCTATAATGCCATCTAAAGAAGTTTTAAATGCCATGGATGTTATAAAACCTCAACCAGTGGCTAAATATAATAGTAGTAATTATGTAAGAAAATTAGTAAGAATAAAGAGAAGCTTACGGTATCGTTATCAAAATTTTATAAGAAAGGTATTTAAAGTTTAAAATGAAAAAAGTTTTAAGAAAAATATATGCCAAATTTCCTTTAAGTCAAAACTTTAAAGAAAAGATAAGAAAAGTATTAAAAAATGATTCTAAAGAAATTTTAAATAGACAAGCCTTTTTTCATCATTTAGAAAAGGCCAAAGTAATTTCATTCGACATTTTTGATACTTTAATTTCAAGAGTAGTTTATAATCCAGATGACATATTTTACTTAATAGAAGAACAATTAAATATTCCTAATTTTATAGAGAAACGTAAAAAAGCCGAAAATTATGCTCGGGAACAATTAAAAAAAGATGTTAATTTAGATGAGATTTACCATGCTTACACCGAATTATATGGTGAAAAATCCCAAGAAATTAAAGATTTAGAAATTAATTTAGAACTAGAATTATGCATTCCTCGTAAAGATATGTTAGATATTTATAATAAACTAAAAGCTGACAATAAAAAAATAATTTTAACTAGTGACATGTATTTACCTAAAAAAGTTATTATCAAAATGTTAGCTAAATGTGGTTATAAAGATTTTGATACTCTTTATCTTTCTAATGAATTAAATAAACGAAAAGATACTCAAGAAATTTGGCCATACTTAATCCAAAAATATGGTAAAAATATAGTTCATGTTGGTGATAACATACAATCTGATTATATAAATCCTCAAAATTTTGGAATAAAAGCTCTTAAAATTGATAGTCCTAGAGAATCATTTTCCAAAACGGAAATGTTTAATTATGTCCAAGAATTTATTAATAATAAAAACGTAAGTGATTCTTTATATTTAGGATTTTTTGTCAACAAGATAGTTTTTAATTCGCCGTTTACTACTTTAAAAATTGACACGATAGAAGATTTTAGTTATGTCTTTCATGGTTTTATAATTAATTCTTTTTTAGAATATATTTGTACCAATAATAAAAATGAAGAAATTCTTTTTTTAGCTAGAGAAGGGTATAATCTTCAAAAATTATATAAATATTATTGTCAAAAAAATGATCTTCCAGAAATAGATAATAAATATTTTTTAGCTTCTCGCAAATCTACTATGACAGCAATTATAAAAAATGTAAATGAATTGGAAAAAATTTTAGATAATGATTATCAGGGAACTATTAAAGATTATTTCAGCCAAATATTAGATATTGATTATAATGGTGAAAATTTTGATATAAAACTACCTGATCAAAAAGAAAAAATTCTTCCTATAATAAAAAATTATTCTAAAGTAATTTTACCTAAATATAAAATTGAAAAAGAAAATTATTTAAATTATATTCAAAAAACTGTCGGAGAAATTAAAAATAATAAAGTATCAATAGTTGACTTAGGATATTCAGGAACGATTCAAAAACAATTATCTGAAATGACTAAAAAGGAATTTACTGGTTACTATTTAGTTAATTCATCTAAAGTAAAAAAATATTCTGAAAAATCCCAATTAAATTTTTTATTTAATATAAATGATAATAAAGAATATGAAAAAATATATAATTATTCTTTAATTTTAGAATATTTTTTAACGGCTCCTCATGGTCAATTAATAAGATTTACAAAAGTAAAGAATAAAGTTGAGCCAGTTTTCAATAATGAAACTATATCTCAAAATAAGCAAGAAACAATTAATAAAATAAATATAAGTGTTAAGAATTGTATCGATGATTTTGCTAAATTATCAAGTATTTATAAGATAAAAACGAGTAAAAACTTAATTTGTCGCTTATATACGTGTATGATAGAATCAGGAATAATTACCCGAAATGTCAAAGATCAGTTTATGTTTATGGATGCTTTTTGTAGCAATGAAGAGCGTAACGTTTTTAAAATTATAAGTAGATATTAACCAAAAAAGGTGTAAAAAATTTATGAGTATAATAAAAAAATATCAAAAAGAAATAAGATTTTTAATCATTGGTGGTATATCTACAACAATTGATTTTATCTTTTATATGTTATTTAGTACAAAAATTGATATATCTATATCCAAATTATTATCTATGACTATCGCTACTATTTTTTCTTATATTTTTAATAAAAATTGGACTTTTTCTGTCAAAGAAAAATCTCATGCAATATTAGTAATAAAATATATAATATGTCAATTATTAAATATTTTATGTAATACATTAACCAACACTATAGTTTTCAAGATAACTGGATTAAAAGTAGTTTCTTTTATTGCCGCTACAGGTATAGCTATGATTGTTAATTTTTTATTACAAAATAAAGTAGTATTTAAAAAATAATTTTACTAAATAATTAAAATAATATATAATTATTATAACTAAAACAAGAGGTGAATGTCATAATGAAAGTATTAACAAAAATAAAAGATTCGCGAATATTTAATAATAATTTAGTCCTATTAAGTTTAACATTTGTATTTTTTATAATTATATTAATTGCTCTTAATCCTGCAATTTTAAAAGCACCATATCTGTTCATGGAAGATGGATGGGTTTTCATTAAAGAATATTATAAATATGGCTTGGGCTCATTTAAACTAACTTACGGAGGCTATTTTGATACTTTATCCAGGATATTTGCCATGATTGCTGTTAGTTTAGCCAAATTAACTAATAGTGCTGTAGTACTTGCTAACACAATTAAATGGTTATCTATCTTTTTTTCAGCTTTCGTTGTAACTTATTTTACTTCTAATAATTTTGAAAAAATAATTAAAAGTAGATTTAAAAGAATAATAATTTCTGGTCTAACAATTATACTAATTTCCAATTTTGCATGGCTATTATATAATGGAGTAGCAATTCATTGGTGGTGTGGTTTACTAATTTTTTATGTATCCCTAAATTTATTACAAGATAAAATGCCATCGTATGTTATGCTGCCAATCATATTAATATCAATTATCTCAACTGCTTCATCTATGATATTAGGCTTCGCTTTAATGTATTATGTATTTAAGAAAATTGATTTTAAAAAGCCTTTGAATACTATTAAAAATATTGGCAAAAACAGCTTAATTAAATTAATATTAATGGGACTCTTTTTATTATTCCAAGCCTATGCAATTTTGTTTATAACTGATGTTGAAACGTTAATTAAAATAGATTTATCATTTAATCATTTGCTTGAGGTTATTAAATATTCATTACTCCTTTTAATTTCTAGTATTAATTTTGTTTTTGGTACTGATACGTTTTTAGCCCTTAATTCTAGTAAATTAAATATTTTAGCAGGCTCAATTCTTTGGATAACAGTTATTTGTTTGGCTATTAAAACCAAAACATTAAAATACTGTTTATTAGTTATACTTGATATTTTCTTGTTATATTTTATGATTAATTTTAAAAAAGTTGAGTTTATTGAGTTTTACAATGAAATCATGAGTTATGCTTATCAAACATGGTATCATTCTTTGCCAGCTAGTTTTGTATTTATAGGAATAACAATTATTTTATTTCACCTAGGCTTAAAAAGTAATGCCTTTAAAAGCATTGAAATTACATTTTTAATTTTTGCTGCTTTCTTTTTCATTCGAAATATAAATCATCCAGAATTAGAAACAAGTCAAAAAATTTTAGAAATTGAACCTTTTGTTGATTTTAATAATAATATATATGCTCATGTACCTATTAGTCCTCCTCATTTGAATGTAAGTGTTACAATTCCTGTTTCTGAAGATTATTGTTTAGAAAATACTTGCTATGACAGCATAAATTAGCTAGCAAGGAGTAAATAATGAATCGGATAAAACAATTAAAAATATTCAAAAATAATTTTGTACTATTAAGTTTAACTTTTATATTTTTTACAATTTTATTAATTGCAATTAACCCTAAAATTATAAAGGTACCTTATATTTTCGGTGAAGATGGTTGGGTCTTTACCATTGAGTATATGAAATATGGTTTAAAATCATTTGCTATGACTTATGGAGGCTATTTTGATACTTTATCAAGAATATTTGCCATGATTGCTGTTAGTTTAGCCAAATTAACTAATAGTGCTGTAGTACTTGCTAACACAATTAAATGGTTATCTATCTTTTTTTCAGCTTTCGTTGTAACTTATTTTACTTCTAATAATTTTGAAAAATTTATTAAAAGTAGATTTAAAAGAATAATAGTTTCTAGTCTTACAATCATGCTAATCTCAAACTTTTCATGGCTATTATATAATGGAGTAGCAATCCACTGGTGGTGTGGTTTACTAATCTTTTATGTATCCTTAAATTTATTACAAGATAAAATGCCATCGTATGCTATACTGCCAATCATATTAATATCAATTATCTCAACTGCTTCATCTATGATATTAGGCTTTGCTTTAATGTATTATGTATTTAAGAAAGTCGATTTTAAAAAGCCTTTGAATACTATTAAAAACATTGGCAAGACCAACTTAATAAAATTAATATTAATGGGACTATTCTTATTATTCCAAGCCTATGCAATTTTGTTTATCACCGATGTTACAACCTTAGTTAAAGTAGATTTATCTTTAACTCGTCTGGTAAGCATAACTTATCATTCAATATTACTTTTAATTTCTAGCATCAACTTAATTTTTGGTACAGAAACATTTTTAACTTTAAATTCTCTTGGGTTAAATTTATTAGTTGGTTCAATCCTTTGGATGGCAGTTATTTACTTAGCAACTAAAACCAAAACGCTAAAATATTGTTTGTTAATTATAATAGATATTGTATTTTTATACTTTATGATAATGTTTAAAAGAACTGAATTTATCGCATATTATCAAGAAATAACTTCAGGGTATAGTTATCAAGTATGGTATCATGCCTTACCTGCAATCTTTATCTTTTTAACAATCATGTTTTCTTTTAATCAAATAAAAAATATATCATCAAGTTATAAGTCATTAGAAATTTGCTTTTTATGCATTACAGCTATGTTTTTCATTCAAAATATAAATCACCCCGAATTAGAAACAAGTCAAAAAATTTCAGAAATTGAACCATTTGTAGATTTTAATAATAATCAATATGCTTCTGTTCAGATAAGTCCCGACTTCCAAAAGGTATATACAGAAATACCAGTATCAAAAAGTTATTGCCAAGAACATGAATGTCATAGTGAAATATACGAATATAGAAGTGAGGTAGAAGTAAAATGAAATATTCTGTAGTAATTCCATGTTATAATGAAAGTGAAAATCTAGAAAATATGGTTGCCACATTAAAAAAATTTGAAAAGTATGATAACACCGAATTTATTTTGGTTGAAAATGGCTCCAAAGACAATAGTAAAGAAGTTTTTGAAAAAATAAAATTGGATAAGACCCACTTTAAAAAAGTTTATGTTAAAACAAATAAAGGCTATGGCTATGGTCTTCAACAAGGTTTAAAACAAGCGACTGGTGATTATGTTGGTTGGCTTCATGCCGATTTACAAGTAGAGCCTAAAGAAATGGTCAAACTTATAGAGTTTATTGAAAGTCATGATAATAATGAACATTATTTTTTAAAAGGCCGGAGAAAAAATAGAAGTTTATTTGATTGCTTTTTTACTGGCAGTATGACTATTTTTGAATTTTTACTTTTTCATCGCCGAATGAATGATATTGGCGCTATCCCTGTATTATTCAATCGCGAATTGTTAACTAATATGGAAAAAGCCCCGTATGATTTCTCCATTGAGTTATTCACTTATTATCAAGCGAAAAAAGAGAAATATATTGTTAAAAGATTTCCCGTAATTCTTAAAAAACGTGAAAAAGGGGAATCATCTTGGAATAAAGGGCTGAAATCTAAAATAAAACAGAGTATAATAATTATGAAAGATAGTATTAAAATTAGAAAAGGAGAACAAGTAAAATGAAAATATTAATAACGGGAGCAGCCGGTTTTATCGGCTCACAATTAGCTTATAGACTATGGAAAGAGAATAATGAATTAATTTTAATCGATAATTTCTCTTATGGAAAAAAGGATAATTTAATCTTTAAAGACCATGATTTTACTAATGAATTAATTAATATGGATATTAGAGATAAAATAAAAATGGAAGAAATATTCCAAAACAATAAAATCGACTATGTATATAATATAGCTGGAATAGCACCATTGCCAGACTGTCAATCAAATCCCTGCGAAGCCATTGATGTAAACGTTAATGGATTAGTTAATATTTTGGAAAATAGTAGAAAATATGGTGTCAAAAAAGTTATTCAAGCTAGTACTAATGCTATGTACGAAAATGAAACAGAATTTCCTACCAAAGAAAATAAATTTGAATTACCTACATTAATTTATCCTAATACTAAATATTGTGCTGAAAGATTTGCTCAATCATTTTGTGATACTTATGGTATGAATGTGACATGTATAAGATTTGCCAATGTTTATGGTCCTCATATTGATTGCTTAAGAAAACAACCTCCATTTGTTGCCTATATGATAAGAGAATTATTTTACAATCGGGTTCCAATTTTTCATTCAGATGGAACTCAAAGAAGAGACTATATTTATGTAGATGATTTAATTGATTTAGCAATTGCTGTCCAACAAGGAGAAGGATTTGATTGTGTTAACTGTTCATCAATGAAAAATTATTCTGTTAATGAAATGTATGAAATTGCTTCTAAAATAATGAATAAAAATATTAAAGCCGAATATGCCAGCGATGCTCATTATTGGGAAAAATATCCTAGTTTATTTGAAGGCGAATATAAAATCAAAGATGAAATATTAAAAAATGAAATAAATAAATATTCTTTATGTGATAATAATTATGCTAAAGAAAAATATAATTGGGTACCTAAAATTGATATAGAAGAAGGATTAAAAAGAGTAATTGAAAACGAGTGTGAACTTTTACAAAAATTAGAGAAAGAAAAATAGTTTTGAAAGGATGAGTAAAAATGTCAAAAGTTCATTTAATAATGCCCATGGGTGGAGCAGGATCTAGATTTTTTAAAAACGGATTTATTATGCCTAAACCTTTAATTGAAATTAATAATAAACCATTTTTATATTGGTCTACTATTTCACTAACCAATTTTATGGAAGTAGAAGATATCACTTTTGTAGTTTTACAACAACATATCGATGAATTTAATATAGATAAAATTATCAAAAAATATTTTCCATCATCAAAAATAGTTGTGATCCCTCAAATTTTAAATGGGGCAGTATTAACCTGTATGGAAGGAGCAAAAAACATAGCAGATGATTTACCTATAATCTTCAATGATTGTGATCATATTTTTATAGCTAATTCCTTTTATGAATTTTGTAAGCAAAAAGATAACTCTAAAATTGATGGTGCCTTACTGACATTTATTTCTAATGATCCTAAGTATTCATATTTAGAACTTAATAAAGAAAATAATGTCATAAGAACTGTTGAAAAACAAGCGATTAGTGAACATGCTATTTGTGGTGCTTATTATTTTAAAAATAAAGAAATTTTTCTGCAAAATGCTTTAGAATATCTAGAAAATTGTAGTTATAACGAATATTATGTAAGCGGTGTTTATAACATTATGGCTAATCATAATATGAAAATTGTTAATTTTGACTGTGATGAACATGTTCCTTTTGGTACCCCAGAAGAATATTATGAGGCCGAAAAAAATGACATTTTTAAAAGGGTTTTAAAATGATAATTGTATATCTTGGCCTATCTATTTTACTTTTAATCGCCGCTAATATCTTTAAAATTTTAAGATTATCGCAATTTATTGAACCATACGAAAAACCAAATTCAAAAAGATTGATTCAAGCTCTTTCAATAGGAAATATTCTAAATTTGGTTCTTCCTTTTCGTTTAGGTAATTTATTTAGGATTTATCTTCCAGGTAAATATATGAAAAATGGCATCTCATTTTCCTTTGCCACAATCATCGTTGAAATATTTATAGATTTTATTATTGTTTCCTTAATTTATATAATGTTTTTTGCTCTAGGGTTTGATACACTTAATAACATATTATTTTACTTATCATTTTTAATTGGTACAACAGCCTTAATACTATTATTAACAAAATTAAAGCCTTTAATAAAAAAAGCAATATTAAAAGTAGCATCTATTTTCAATAAATCTATTGAATTAAAAATTTTAAAATTATCTTGGTTTACTATTATATCATTTGAAAATATTTTGAAAAAAGTAAATAAAAGAAAACTATTAATTTATTCTGTAATTGTTTGGAGTTTAAATATTTTATCTTGTTATCTTTTATCATTTACTTTAAATGGAGGCAATTTATATTCTTGCTTTGATATGTTTTTTTCTAGAAGCGGAATAACTTCAAATTTCTTATTTTTATTTAAAAATATAGATTATAAAATAATATTTGCTTATTATATATTAAGTGCAATTATCTTATTTTTAATGTCTTTTGTACTTAAATTTAAAGAAAAATCTCAAACATATATTGAATTGTTGCCTCAAAGTAATGTAAACGATCGTTTACAATTTTTAGAACTTTATTTTAACAATTATAGTCGGGAATATTTTAATGATTATTTAAAATTAAATAGTGATGTTGCCGTTTTGGAAGATTATTCAGCTGGAAGTAATGCCACAACTATCTTATGCTCAAAAAATGATGAAACTTTTTATCGTAAGTATGCTTTTGGAAAAGATGCCGATAAATTAAAAAAACAAATTGACTGGATACATAAGTATGAAAATAAAATATCCTTAACTAAAATTATATATGAATATTATGAAGATGGTATCTGTTCTTATGATATGACTTTTAATCCCAATGCCGTAACTTGTTTTAATTATGTTCATACCAATTCATTTAAAGAATCATGGTCTAAAATTGTTTCTGCTTTAGAAGAATTAGAAAAATTACATAATCTAGAAAAAAGTCAAAAAGCTGATAAAAAAACTATTGAGCAATACATAAATGATAAAGTATTAAAAAATATTGAGAAAATTGAGAAATGTACTCCAATTAAAAATATTTTAAACTACGATTATGTTTATATTAATGGTCAAAAATATCATAATTTAAATTATTATAAAAAGTACTTAAACTTTAACTATTTATATAAGATTTTTAAAAATGATTTATATACTGATATCCATGGTGATTTTACAATTGAAAATATTATTTGTCTAAAAGATCGTAACAAGACTAAACAAGAAATTTATCTTATTGATCCCAACATAGGTAATATACATAATTCACCTTATTTAGATTATGCTAAATTGTTTCAATCTTTACATGGTGGTTATGAATTTTTAATGAATACTAAAAATGTATCATTTCATAATAATCAAATAGAATTTTTCTTTACAAAGTCATCTACTTATAATAAACTTTTTGACAATTTAGTTGATTACTTAAATACCAAATTTGGTCAAGAAGGTTTAAAAAGTATATTTTTTCATGAAATAATTCATTGGCTTCGGTTAATGCCATATAAAATTGAAAAAGATTCTGAGAGAGCAATGTTATTTTATGCGGGATTATTAATGGTATGCCAAGATATAGAAAAGAGATTTAATTTATGAAATTAGCAATATTTGATATGGATGGTACGCTTTATAATACAAATGACGTAAATTATTATGCCTATAATGAAGCATTATCAAAATATAATATTAATTTAGATTATCATTTTTTTTGCCAATATTGTAATGGTCGTTCTTATAAAGTTTTTTTGCCTCAAATAGTTGAAAATCAAGGCATAATTGAAGAGATTCACAATAATAAAAAAACTTTATATTCTAAATACTTAGATAAAGTAAAATTAAATGAGCATTTATTTAATATAATTAATTTGATCAAAAAAGAATATAAAATAGCTTTGGTTACTACAGCATCCCGAAAAAATACATTAGATATTTTAGAATATACTAATAAAATAAATCTTTTTGATATTATTCTAACAGCTGATGAAATAACAAATCCTAAACCTGATCCAGAAGGATTTTTGCTAGCCATGAATAAAATTAACGCTCTACCAGAAGAAACTATAATATTTGAAGATTCCGATGTTGGAATAGAAGCTGCTGTAAACACCAAAGCAACTGTCTTTAAAATTAATAATTTTTAATAGATAGAAATAAAAATTTTTATATTTAAAGATAACTATGAAAAATTTATAAAATATTTTTTGAAAAATAAAGATTAGTAAACTAAATTTACTTTAAAATAATCATAAAGTTTTATACAATATAATTTAAGGTAGGAAAAAATGGAAATAAGTAAAATAAAAAAAGCTTTAATTGAACAAAAAAATATGAATTTATCAGGAAACTTATATCATAAAACTCAAATAGATTTTGCTTATAATAACAACCATATTGAAGGTTCAACTATAACACCAGATGAAACAGCCAGCATTTATGATACAGGAACAATTTTAACTAGCAATGATAAAGTTATTGTTTTAAAAGATGCTACGGAAACTAAAAATCATTTTACCTTGTTTAAATATATGTTAGACACTATTGATGATAATCTTACTGAAGATATGATTAAAAAATTTCATTTTATATTGAAAGATGGAACTTTAAGTGATAGTGAAAAAGAATGGTTTAATGTTGGCGAATATAAACAAAAGAAAAACTTTGTCGGGAATATTACTACTTCAATTCCTAAAGATGTAGCTAAAGATATGAAAAATCTACTTCAGTGGTATAATCAAATACCTAAAAAAAATTTAGAAGATATAATAGAATTTCATGTTAGATTCGAACATATTCATCCTTTTCAAGATGGTAATGGTCGAGTAGGGAGAATGATAATGTTTAGAGAATGCCTACATAATGATATGATGCCATTCTACATTGAAGATAGAAATAAAGATTTTTATATTAGAGGTATTAAAGAATACCAAACCAATAATGAAAAAGGTTATTTAATAGATACTTGTTTAAATAGTCAAGACAATTATGAAAAACTAGCAAAATATTTTTTAGAAGATGAATAGTAATAATTTATCAAATGATTTAATTATATGTTATGATTTATGCATAAAAGCCAAATGGATATGTTTTTAAAAAGAGCAATCTTTGAAAAAAGAATACCTTTTGAAATAGAACAACAACCTTCGAAAGAATTAACTAATGCTTTAAAAGAACTAGATTACATGGAAACCCATCTTGATGAATATAAAACTTATCATGATGTTGATGCAATGTTTAAAGATATTTTAAATATGTAGAAATACATATTTTTTGTTTTCCTTTAAAACTTTTATGACTTATGAAAATAAAAATTAAATATCCCCAATAGTATGGTATAATTTTTATATAAGGAGTAGTAAATATGTCAAAAAATAAAAGTACCATTGCCGTTTTAATACCTTGTTATAATGAATCAAAAACTATCAAAAAGGTTGTCGAAGATTACCACAAAGCTTTACCAGAAGCCGATATCTATGTCTATGATAATAATTCCAAAGATAATACCGATAAAATTGCCAAAGAAGCTGGCGCGATTGTTAAATATGAATATCGTCAAGGAAAAGGTAATGTTATTCGAACTATGTTTCGGGAAATTGATGCTGATTGTTATTTAATGATTGATGGTGATGATACATATCCGGCTGAAAATGCTCGGGAAATGTGTGATTTAGTTTTAAAAGGTAAGGCTGACATGGTAATTGGTGATCGATTATCTAGTACTTATTTTACAGAAAATAAACGTCCATTTCATAATTTTGGTAACAAGATAGTTCGGTTATTAATAAATCGTTTATTCCATAATAATATTAAAGATATAATGACTGGCTATCGGGCTTTTAGTTATGAATTTGTTAAAGGCTTTCCTATATTATCTAAAGGATTTGAAATCGAAACCGAAATGACTATTCATGCTGTTGATAAAAATTTTAAAATTGTAGAAATTCCTGTAACTTATCGGGACCGACCAAAGGGTAGTGTTTCCAAACTTAATACTTATTCTGATGGTTTTAAAGTTTTAAAAACGATAGCTATCTTATTTAAAGAATATAAACCTATGAGCTTCTTTGGTATTATCTCAGCCATTTTAACTTTAATTTCCTTAGTTTTAATTATTCCTATTTTCTTTGAATACTTCGAAACCAAACTCGTTTTAAGATTTCCCACTTTAATAGTTGGTTGTTTTACTCTTTTAACCGCTATCTTATCAATAATATGTGGTATTATCTTGCAAGTAATTGTCAAAAAAGAACGCCAAAATTACGAATTATATTTAAATCTTTTGCATAAAAATGACTAATTAGTTAAAACTATAAATAGAGTAGGTTATAAAAAAAGTAGCACTCACTATTGACAAGTGCTAACTAAAGTGCTATATTGATTATAGGGAAAAAATCCCAGGTATTAAATTATAAAAATGTGCTACCTGAAAAATGGAATCAACACATAATGAAAGGAAGAGTATATTTATGATGTTAGTACCAAGAAGAAATAATTTTGATGTATTTGATGATTTTTTTGGCGATTCATTTTTTAAAGAAAATAACAAAATGATGAAAACCGATATTAAGGAACATGACAATAGTTATGAATTAATTGTCGATTTGCCAGGACTTAATAAAGAAAATATAAACCTTGAAATTGAAAATGGTTATCTAACAATTAGTGCGCAAACTAAAAAAGATAACGAAGAACAAGAAGAAGGAAAATTTATTCGCCGGGAAAGATACAGTGGTGAATATCAAAGAAGTTTTTATGTTGGTGATAATATCACTGAAGAAGATATCAAAGCTTCATTTAAAAATGGGGTATTGAATATCAATCTTCCGAAAAAAGATTATCAACCAGAAAAAGCAAAAAAATGCATCGAAATTGAGGATTAATAAGTTTACTAAGGATTATCTCAAAAAAGATAGTCCTTTTCTTTGGCAAAAAACGCTAAAATTTTTCTTTTTTCTTGCTAGTAAGTAGACCATTTCTATTGTATAATAAATTAAAAGAAAGTAGGGATACTATGAAATTAAATTTATCTAAACGGCGAGTAATTATCTATGCTTTTGTAATAATATATATTATTTTAGCTTTGTTCCTTAAAAATGCGGGCTTGAGCTATTTTATCAGTTTATAATAAAGGAGTAGTAAAAATGAATATTGTTACCGATGCCAATAAAGAATGTTCTAAAATTGCCTATCTATTTAGTGAAGTAGCCTCTATTTATCCTATAACCCCATCTAGTCCAATGGCTTCTAACATTGATTATTTAAATCATACTGATAAATTAAATTTATTTAATAATAAGGTTGAGTTAGTTGAAATGCAAAGTGAAGCGGGAGCAGCTGGAGCCATGCATGGCGCTTTAATCACCGGTTCTTTAGCTTCGACTTTTACAGCCAGTCAAGGCTTACTTTTAATGATACCTAATATGTACAAAATGGCGGGAGAAATGTTACCGGGCGTTATTCATGTGGCTTCTAGAACCGTGGCTACCCATGCTTTATCTATTTTTGGAGACCATAGTGATATCTATGCTACGCGCCAAACTGGTTTTTGTCTTTTAGCTTCAACTAATGCGCAAGATGCTAGAAATTTGGCTGCCGTTGCCCATTTATCAGCCATCGAAAGTAGTCTACCGTTTTTACATTTCTTTGATGGCTTTCGGACAAGTCATGCCTTAACTACTATTTCAGAAGTTCCCGAAACTGAATTTTTAAAATTAATCAATTGGTCAAAAGTCCAAGAATTTAAAAACCGAGCTTTAAAAGTTGATAAACAAATTGAACGCGGAATGTCAGAAACCGAAGACATCTATTTTCAAACAATGGAATCCCGCAATCAAGATTACAACAATGTGGCAAAAATTGTCGATTCCTACATGCAAAAAGTTAATAAAATTGCTAAAACTAATTATCATCCTTTTAACTACTATGGTCATAAAGAAGCCGAAAATATTATTGTTGCCATGGGTAGTGTAAATGATACCATAAAATTAGTAGTCGATGAAGAAATTAAAAAAGGTAAAAAAATTGGCTTAATCGAAGTCCATTTATATCGGCCTTTTAGTCAAGAGTATCTTTTGAAAGTTTTACCTAAAACCGTTAAAAACATTGCCGTGTTAGACCGAACTAAAGAAAGCGGTAGCATAGGTGAACCTTTATACTTAGACTGTCTTGCCGCTTTAAAACAGGAGAAAATAAATATTGTCGGTGGTAGATATGGTCTATCAAGTAAAAATACTTCTCCTAGTGATATTTACAGTGTCTATCAAATGCTGGAAACTAATTTAAAAGAAAACTTTACCATTGGTATTGAAGATGATGTTACTAATTTATCCTTACCCAAAACTACTTACAACATTAACCTAAATGCCCAAGAGTTTTTAATTTATGGCTTTGGTAGTGATGGGATGGTTAGTGCCAGTAAAGATATTTTAAAAATTGCCTCTCAAGTTTTAAACAAATATGTCGATGGTTATTTTGAATATGATTCTCGAAAAAGTGGTGGGGTAACAGTTAGCCATTTACGAATTAAAAATGAAAACATCGAAGCCCCTTACTATGTCACAAATCCTAGTCTATTAGTTGTAACCAAAGATGAATATTTTTTAAAGTATGATTTATTACGCAACTTAAAAGACCAAGCAACCATCCTTATTAATACCACTAACCCTCAAGAATTAGACAATAAAATAACTAAACAAGATAAAGAAATAATTAAAAAGAAAAACTTAAAAGTCTTAGTTATCAACGCTACGAAGATTGCTGAAGATAACCATATTAAAGGTAAAATCAATAAAATCATGGAAGTTATTATCTTGAAAATCCTAGGAATTAAAAATGCTTTAGAATTAGTTAGTGAAACCATCAAAAAAGACTTTGCGAACAAAGGCGAAGAAGTGATTAACAACAATTTAAAGGCATTACAAAATTGTCAAAATGAAATTTATCAAATGACTTTAAATGATAATGGTTTGAGCCAAACTACCAATGCCAATATCTTTACTAAAATAAACAAAAGAGAAGGCAATCTATTAAAAGTAAGTGATTTGCTTACACTAAAAGCTGGGGCTTTCCCTGGTGGTTTATCACAAAGTGAAAAACGCAAGATTTCGGATAAAGTAGCTAAATGGATACCGGAAAACTGTATTGAATGTGGCATGTGTAGTTTTGTTTGTCCGCATGCTGTCATCCGTTCCTTTAAAACAACCGATAAAAATGTCGGTAAACCTTTAATGGGTAACGATAAATATAATTATTTAGTAAGTATCAGTGAAGCCGATTGTACCAGTTGTGGCTTATGTATAAATATTTGTCCTGGTTTGAAAGGCAAGAAAGCCTTAGAATTTGGCGAATATGATGAAGAAAAACAAGAGCAAAGTGATTACTATTTTAACGAATATCAACCACCTAAAGAGGAAAATAAAAACACAGTCAAAGATTTAAGTTTTGTTAAACCTTTATTTGAATTTCCTGGTTCTTGTGCCGGTTGTGGAGAAACATCTTATATTAAAATTCTGACCCAAATTGTTGGCGAAAAATTGCTTATTGCTAATGCCACCGGTTGTTCTAGTATTTATGGTGGTAGTGCTCCTTCCACACCGTATTTAATTCCTTGGGCTAACAGTTTATTTGAAGATAATGCCGAATTTGCTTATGGTATGTATTTGTCTTTCAAACAAAAAAGAGAACAAATAAAAAATATCATGCTTAAATCTATGGATTCAGTTGATAAAAATATTCAATCTAAATATCAAGAGTATTTAAAAAATCCTAACGATTTTGAATTAACTAAGCGTTTACAACAAGAATTTGCCACTTTAACTGTTCCGCAAGATTTAAAAGATTTGCTCGATTATTTACCGCTTCCTAGCATTTGGGCTGTTGGTGGCGATGGTTGGGCTTACGACATTGGCTTTGGGGGTATTGACCATATTTTATCAAGTAATGAAAATATCAATATCTTAGTTTTAGATACCGAGGTTTATTCTAATACTGGTGGCCAAATGTCTAAATCTAGTAAAATTGGGGCTGTCGCGGAATTTGCCGATTTTGGTAAAAAAACTATCAAAAAAGATTTATTTAAAATTGCTATGTGTTATCCTAATTGTTATGTAGCCAGTATCTCTTTAGGAGCTAATTTTATGCAAGCTATCAAAGCCTTCCAAGAAGCTGAAGCCCATGTTGGACCAAGTATTATTATTGCGTATTCTCCTTGTATTGAACATGGTATCAAAAATGGCTTATCTTGTACAAATCAAGAACAAGCTTTGGCTGTTACTACTGGTTATCAACTGCTTATGCGGTATAATCCTGAAGAAAACAAACTTCACTTAGACTCAAAAGAACCAGACTTTACGAGATATGAAGAATTCATAGATAATGAAACAAGATATCATGCTTTAAAAATAAAAGATGCCAAATTAGCCCAAGAACTTTTAAAACTTAATAAAGAAGAAGCTCAAAAAAGATATGAGTATTACAAAGAAAAAAGTACCAACTAAAATGTTAGTACTTTTTTTAAAATTCCACAATGGAAGCTGCCCCCTGAAGACAGCTTCTAAAAGAATAAAAAGGGGTTGACTAGTGTGATACTAGCACC
>CANQGB010000010.1 GCA_947600335.1 uncultured Bacilli bacterium
ATGCCCGTTTTCAACGAGCATTTAGTTTCTTATTATCGATTTGTTCTTCTTACGAGAATTAAATTTTTAATTCAACGATTTAAAAAAAAGAAAGGTAAAAGCTTTGATGAATACTTTTACCTTTCTTTTTAAAAATAACTATTTCAAATATAGTTTTAAATAATTTAAGTCATATATTAGTTCATTTAAATTTAGTTTTAATTCTATGTTATTGGTGTTCTTTAACTTAATTTCAAAATAGTGAGCTAAAGTTTCCACAAAATTGCTATTTAAAAGTTTTTGATTAAATAGTTTTTGAAAATGTTTAGGTTTCTTTTTAAAGTTTATAATATCGAAATAAACAAGTATTTCATAAATTCTTTTTCCTAAATGATGGTTATTAATAAAATATATTGCTTTATTCATTTAATTTCCTCTTTTCTAATAAAAAAAATGCCCTTAGGACATTTTAAGTTATTTAACGACCGCGATATTTAAAGCTAAAGCTAATTTAATAATTGTACTTTCTCTGATAACTCTAGTTTCATAATCGGTCATGTTAGCTAGATAGCCATATTCTTTATGACTTTGATTTTTAGTATACAATACTAAAGTAAAATATTTTAATTCATCGTTATCCAATATCTTTAGAGCGTTATAAAATTTGTTATAAAAAGATTTAATCTTTTCTTCTTGTTCTTCTTTTTTATCTAAATAGTTTTCTATTTTATTTTTGGTAAAAGAATTAGTATTGTACTCTAAAGAAAAATCTTGGGTTATACGTGGAGGTATTATATTTAAATAAGTACATTGGTAATAGATAAATTTGTTAATTTCTTTGATTAATTTTTTTAAACAATTTTCAAAGTCATAAATAGTATTTTGGTATCTTGGTACTTTAAAATAATTGTCATTGTTTAATTCAAATGGCATTAAATTCATAAAAACCTCCCTTTCTAAAAAAAGAGAAAATTATCCCATACGATAACTTTCTCTTAAATATAAGAAATAAAATATTATTAGATAATGTATTCCTTTTTACTCTTAGCATGTTTTTTCCTCCACCTACCCCCCTAAGGTGAAATGACTTAGGCGAAATAAAATAACATAATGGTGATGGTTTGTCAATCTTTTTTTATCAATCCTTTCAAAAATCAAAAATTCTCGAGAAAAATTCGATTTAAACATATTCTACCATGGACTAAAAACAAGTCAATTTTAAAAGAAGAGGAAAAATATTTTATTTTGAGCGATTTTGATTCTTTTTTAAGTGATTTTAAACAAAAAAAAGATAACTTTAGACAAAAAAGGGTAGTTCAAATTATTTAGTATGTATAATAGCGAAAGGAAAAAGAAAGGCAAGTTATTTATGGAAATATTCACAGTAATTAATGAATTTGTGAATGAAAAGGGTTATACAAAAGATGAACATTGTGAGGGGATTGTTTTTTATGGAAGTCGAAGAACAGGATTTTCCAATGCTCAGTCGGATATAGATTTACAGATTTTATTTGATGAACATCCTTTGATGCGGGGTGTTAGTAGATTTAAAGGGTATAGATTTGAATTCTTTGAAAAGACTTTAGAAGATATGTATAATAGAGCCCTAACAGATTATAATAGTCAATCTAATGTTATGGTTTCCATGATTAAAGATGGTATTACGATTTATGATAAACGAGGCGAGTTAGAAAGATTAAAGCAATATGTAGAAGAGTTATATAGTAAACCAATGCCAGCAATAGCTGAACAAGATTTGAATGAACAAATAGTTATTTTAGACAATCGTTTAATGGATTTAAAGAAATTGTGTTTAAGAGATGATATTTATTTTGATAGGTTATATAATTTAACTATTGAGAAGATTAGAGCTTTATATTATAAGAAAAATGCTTATCCAGAAATATCTACCTCGAAAGTATGGGAGTTGTATAATAATCCAGAATACTCCATGGCTATGAGTAAAGTTTTACCGCCCAAGTATTTTATCGATTTATTTGGAAAAAGTTTAAATCCTAACTTATCTAAATTGGAAAAATATAGTATTGCCGAAGAAATGTTTAATTTAGTTAAAGAAGGTAATACTTTAGATTTAGATAATTTTGTAATACCAATTAAGTCAAGAAATAAGAAAAAGTAAGTGACTACCTAAAATGGTAGTTTTTAAAGTGCAATTTTTTTATTTTAAAGTGCAAAATTTGCACTTTAAACATTGCTGAAATGTTAGAATAATGTTATATTTTATTTGAAAATAGTATTTATGGAGGAGTTAAATGAAGAAAAAAATAATTTTACTATTAATAATATTATTAACCTTTATTTTAAAGGTTAATGCTACTACTGTGAATTTTGATTTAATAAAAGATACTAAAGATAAGGCAACTTTGGATTTAAAAGATGATTTAATTGGGACTTCAATTAATATTTCTTACAAAGATGGTTATATTTTTATAATTCAAAATACGAGTAATACGGAAAAAATTGATTATTATGATTCTAATTTAGAATTAAAGAAAAGTGTAACTATCGAAAATAAATATATTATTGAAGGAGTTGCTAATCAAGAAAATATTTATTTACTAGCTTATGAAACAAATAATAAAACAACTAATTTTAAGATTTTAAAGTTAAATGAAGATTTAGAAATAATTAAAGAATATTCATTAGATGGTAAAGATTTAGAGAAAATTAATTATTTTGAATATTTTGATTTTTCTAAATATGGGATGCCATTTATGTCAACTGTAGATGATAAAATATCAATTATGGCATTTGATGAAAAAAATGAACAAGAAATAATTATTCAATTAGATTTGGATTTAGCTAAACATGAAGTGGTTTTATTTGATGATGAAAATTTAAAAAAATATTTTATTAATTTTTATAATATGGGTAATTTTATAGGCAAAATGTTACAAACAACAGGAGTAGGTCGAAATTATGTAAGTTCAGATATCAATGATAATTATCATGTTTATGGTAGTTTTAATACTGATGATTTATCTCAAATTAATGAAAATGATTCAGTGGTAACTTATTTAACTTTAACTAATGAAAATGATGAGATAATTTTTGATAAAAGTTTTGATGCTTTAAAAGAATATAAAGCAATAATTAATGTAAAGTTAATTAATGATTATATTGTTGCAATTGGGTTAAAAAATAATGGGGATAGTACAGATTATAAAAGAGAAATTATAGTTTTTGATTTAGAAGGAAATATTGTTCAAACTATTAATACAAATTCTTTGTATACAGATTTAATAGCTATTTCTAATGGTTTTGTAGTATCTAGAAATGATATGGTGAAAAAGGAAAGCGATATAACTTATAATAATTATATTGAATTATACGCTAAAAATACTCTTCAAGCGCAAGCTAAGATTAATAATAATTATATGTATATTATATATTTAATCGGAGCTTTATTAATTGGATATACAACTATTAAAGTTTTAAAAAGAAAATAACTGCCTAAAAAGGGTAGTTTTTTTAAAGAAATGTAAAATAAAAGAAATATGATATGTGATTAATATATAATACTAAATTAATATAATATCGTTATTAAAGCTAAGTAAAATCGGGTTTAAATGAAGATTTTAAAAAAATGCTAAGCCAAAGTTGGGTGTGAATAGTAACAAAAAAATCTTGCATTGCAGTAATTTTTCTGCTATTATCTTTATAGTAGGAGGAGAAAATAAAAATGGAAAGAAAAAACACAATATTATTAACAGTTATTGCTATAGCAACATTATTGGTGGCAGTAGTTGGAGCAACATTTGCATATTTTACTGCAGGATTAACAATTCAAAATGATAATAAGGATAATACGTCTGCAGCAGATGTTACAACTAAGGTTTTTGTTAATACTACATTTGATTATGGTAATAAAATAAATCCTTTAGATGATGCAATACCAGGTCATGCTGATTTGAAGACAATGAAAGTAACTGGTAGTGATGGTGATGAAGCTGCAACAATTAAATTAACAATGACACCTAATATTGCTACCGAATTTGGTGATGATGTTAAGTATAAGCTTTATAGCGTAAATACCAGTGAAATTGAAACAAAAAAAGTAACTTGTACTGAGTCAACTAGGGTAGCTGTTCCTGGAGATGATGGCAATGTTAATTATTCTGATTCTATGACTTGTTCAGCAACTGGCGACATTAGTCCAGTTATTAATGGTAGTTTTAGTGGACAAACACCAGTAGAATATACTATTACAGTTGAGCCAAATTCAGATGTTACATATTTTTTAGTTGTTCAATATGAAAATGATCCATCTTCAGCTCAAGCTGCACAAGGAAAAACATATAAAGTAGATTTAAAAGTTGAAAATGTTCCAAATAAAAATGCCTAAAAAATAATAGACTACCAAGGTTGGTAGTTTTTAAATTATTAGAAAAAAGCTATAGTAAAGAAGATATGAAATTATAGTTTAGTAATTATGAATATAAATAATTTGCTATATAGTCATTAAGATTATATTCGGTTATTTTGCGTTTTAATAGGAGTAATGTAGTTTGTCTTCATTACTCTTTTTTTGACTATGTATTTTATTTTTAATGTTATAAAAAATATATCTTAAATAAATCGACAATTTATAAATGTATAAAGTGTTAAAAAATAGTTAATAATATTTGTATAGGGAATTAATATATGTAAAATAATGTTTTCAAAAAAATTGGCTTATATTTCTTTATTAAATATTATATTTTGGAGGGTGTTATACTTAAGATGCAATTATACTGCAAATTAAATATAAATAACATCAATTTAATTAAAGTTAAATTAAATGCTTCTAATAATATATATTTAAAGTTATTGACTATAAAGTGTATCTTAAATAGTTAAAATTATCTTGCATTACATTAATTTTTTTGCTATTATCTTTATAGTAGTAGATAGTAGGGAGGAAATAGACAATGGAAAAAATGGAAAGAAAGAATACAATATTGTTAACAATAATTTCAGTAGCGACATTATTAGTTGCAGCAGTAGGAGCAACATTTGCATACTTTACTTCTACTTTAACAATTAATTCTACTAATAAAAGTAATACATCTGCTGCAAATGCTAAAACTAGAACTTTAGTAAGTGCTACATTTGATTATGGTAGTGCGATAACTGCTTCAACCACTGCCTTGCCAGGTCATACTGATTTAAAAACAATGAAAGTGACAGGTACTGCTGGTGATACATCTGCAAAAATTCGATTAACTATGACGCCTAATATTGCTACCGAATTTGGTAGTGACATTCATTATACTTTATATAGTGCAAATACTAGTGATATTGCAACGAAAAATGTAACTTGCACCGCTTCTAAAGTAGTGTCTTCTGTTCAATCAGATGGTTCTGTACGATATTATGATTCATCAACATGTACTGCCAATGGTAGTATTACAAAGGTTAAAGAGGGTTCTTTCACCGGAACTACAGCAGTAACTCAAGATATCACCGTTGCAGCAAATTCAAATGTTACATACTATTTGGTTGTCCAATATGTAAATAATACTGAAGCTGCTCAAAGTGCACAAGGTAAATCATACTCAGTAACATTAAGTGTTAAGAGTCTTTCAGCTCTTTAGAATGAAACTACCGAATTTGGTAGTTTTTAATTGTAAGAAAAAGAGATAAGAACAGGGGAATATGTTTTAGTTAAAAGAGGCTTTGAATTTTTAGTAAAATCTTTAATAATAGTTATAAATTACATGTTAGCTACCTGAAATTGGTAGTTTTTTTAATATTTTTTAAGAAATTTTAAGAAATAAAAAGGAAATCGCAAATTTTCATTGTAAATATATAGTAGAGAGTATAAAAAGATAAGGAGGCAACTAATGAAGCAAAAAGTACTCGAAATTATAAATGTATGCAATGATGGATTGTTTAAAGCCTTTTTTCGTGATATCAAAGTAAGAGAGATGGTGGCGACATTTGTAAGTAAAATATTACATATTGATAAAGAATTGATAAAAAGGGGAGAATTTCAGGGAGGAGAATTAATAAAGAAAAATAAAAATGAAAAAGCAAAGACTTCCGATATAATAATAAAGCTAGAAAATGGCGATAGAATAATAATCGAAATGAATCAATTTCCTAGTAAGAATATCTTTGAAAAGAATACTAGTTATGGATTTTCGTTATTATCAGAAATAGTGCCAGTTGGGAGTAAAGATTATCCCAAGGTGTATATCATAAATATAGATTGTTTTAATAAGTTTAAAACAAAAAGCCCAATAATAAGGTTTAAATTAAGAGATGAAGAAGGAAATGAAGAGATAAATATTTATGAATCAGTACATGTAATAGTTGAAAATGTCTTAAGTGATGAATATAATGGAGATGAAGACATTAAAAAAGTAGTAAAATTATTAATGATGAAAGATATCAAGAAAATGAAAAAAGAATTTGCCAAGGAGGAAATGTATATGGCAGCAATAAGAAGAGTAGAAGAATTATCAACTGATCCAAATCATGTGGGATATTATAACTTAGAAGAAGCTCATAAACAAGATTTGTATGGGATGTGGGAAGCTGGAAAAGAAAATGGAATTGGAATAGGCCGAGAGCTTGGAATAAAAGATGGCATTGGTATTGGCCACCAAGAGGCAACATTAATGATGATAAATAATATGCTATCTAAGAATTTTGATATGGAAACTATTTCTGAGATAGTTAATATGCCAGTACCGGAAATTAAAAAACTCCGAAAATTAAAGAAATAAGAAATTAAGGTAATTTTAGTCTTTTGAAATATCTGATAAATGAATTTGCCAAGGAGGAAATGTATATGGCAGCAATAAGAAGAGTAGAAGAATTATCAACTGATCCAAATCATGTGGGATATTATAAGTTAGAAGAGGCTCATAAACAAGATTTATATGGGATGTGGGAAGCTGGAAAAGAAAATGGAATTGGAATAGGCCGAGAGCTTGGCATTGGTATTGGCCGGGAACAAGGAATAAAAGATGGGCAAATAATGCAACAAAAGGAAATGATAAACAATATGTTAGCTAAGAATTTCGATATGGAAACTATTTCTGAGATAGTTAATATGCCAGTACCGGAAATTAAAAAATTACAAAAATTAAAAAAATAAGAAATTAAGGTAATTTTAGTCTTTTAAATCTTTTGAGAGCATGACCTTTTTTGAATTTATATATTGATAAAGGTCTAAGCTTTTGATATACTAAATTATAGTAAGGAGAGTAGTTTCTATGAATAACAACGATAATAATAAAGAAAAAAATAATGTTAGTGAAGACTTTCAAGAACAATATGATATTTTAATTGAAGAGGAAAAGGAAAAAGAGAAAAGAAAAAATTTTATTGTTTTTATAATATGTATTTTTGTTATAATTGTTTCGGTTTTAGTTTCTACTTATTCTTTTAGAGTAATTCATAATTTAAAAGCTAGTCAAAAATTAAAGTTAAATATAGATTTAAATAATGATGGTAAACCAGATTTAAACATTGATCTTGATAATGATGGGTCATGTGATGTAAACTGTGATTATAATAATGATGAGAAGCCTGATACTAATTTAGATTATTATGGTGATAATATTCCAAGATTTAATATTGATCTTGATGGTGATGGTATTCCTGATGAAAATCTATTAAATTATGATGTTGATAAAGATGGCGTATGTGATTTAAACTGTGATACGAATAATGATGGTATACCAGATACAAATATTGATATGAATGGTGATGGTAAACCTAATTTGAATCTTGATACGGATAATGATGGAGTACCAGATTTAAATATTGATACTAAACATGATGGTAAACCAGATTTAAATGTTGATACCAATAATGATGGAAAACCAGATTTAAATGTCGATACAGATAATGATGGAGTACCAGATTTGAATATTGACACTAAAGATGATGGTAAACCAAATGTTAATGTTGACACGAATGATGATGGAAAGCCTGATATTAATATTGATACAAATGGTGATAATAAACCAGATATAAATATTGATGTAGATAATGATAATAAACCAGATGTTAATATTGATACAAATGGTGATGGTCAACCAGATTTAAATTTATCTGAACAAGATACGGATGGTAATTATGTATGTGATTTAAACTGTGATACGAATAATGATAATATCCCGGATTTAAATGTTGATCTTAATGGTGATGGTAATGCCGATTTAAATATTGATACGAATAATGATAGAAAACCAGATGTTAATGTTGATACAAATGGTGATGGTAAAGCTGATTTGAATATTGATACGAATAATGATAGAAAACCAGATACCAATGTCGATACGAATAATGATGGTAAGCCAGATATAAATTTTGATATTAATCATGATGGAATCCCAGATGTTAATGTAGATACAAATGGTGATAAAATACCTGATAGTAATCTATCTAATCAAGATACAAATGGTGATAATGTATGCGATTTAAACTGTGATACGAATAATGATAATATCCCAGATTTAAATGTTGATCTTAATGGTAATGGTGATCCTGATTTAAATATTGATACAAATGGTGATGGTAAACCGGATGTCAATGTCGATACTAAGGGTGATGGTAAACCAGATATCAATGTCGATGTTGATGGTAATGGTGTACCTGATTTGAACATTGATATTGATGGTGATGGTACCCCAGATGTTAACGTTGATACAACTGGTGATGGTACTCCAGATGGTAATACAACTAACCAAGATACTGATGGTGATGGTGTTTGTGATTTAAACTGTGATACTAATGAAGATGGAAAGCCAGATATAAATATTGATGTAGATAATGATGGTAAACCAGATTTAAATATTGATACTAATGATGATCAACTACCAGATATTAATATTGATACTAATGATAATGGAATACCAGATGTTAACGTAGATTTAACTAATGATAATTCTCCAGATGTAAGTATCGATTCTGATGGTGATGGTGTTTGTGATACTGATTGCCGGGATGAAAATTCTATTGGTGAAATAAAACCGCCAGCTAGTGGTGATATTATAGTTTATCTATCTTATAGTAAGGGTGTTGGAGCTACTTATATTGAACCAGGTTGGAGTGGAACGCAAGAATTTAATTTAGAAAATAATTCAGATTTTACTGTAGCATATAATTTAAATTGGAGTAAAGTTACTAATACTTTTAGTGCTAATGGTGGATTTGTATTTAGTCTAAAAAGAGATGGTGAAACTTTATTAAGTGAGTTAGAGGCTCCTAGTGAGGATTCAAGCTTGATGAATCATATTATTCTACCACCTCATACAACTCATCACTATCAAATATTATATGAATTTAAAGAAACTGGAGAAAATCAAAATATTGATCAAGGAAAACACTTTAATGCAAAAATAACCGCTGAATTAATAAATTAAATAGTAAAAGACTCATAAAAATGAGTTTTTTTATTATAATTTTTACTAAGTGGGTATTGTATTTTTGGCTTATGTATTTTATAATTAAAAAGAATAGAGAGGGCTGTGGCAAATGAAACCAAAACAAAACTATAGTGGCATTAAGGGTAAAGCCAAATTTATTACTACAGCCATTTCTTGGAGTCTTTTAATTATCTTAATATTAGTAGCATCTTTTTTAGCTTACTATTTAATAAGTACTAGAATTTATGCTCAAAAAGGGGAAAAATATGAGCCATATGTAGCTTTATATAATGTTATAACGCAAAGTATGGTTCCTAATATTAATCCCCAAGATGTTGTTTTAACTGTCAAAGTTAAGAATCCTGATGATATAAAAATAGGGGATGTTATTACTTTTTATTCAACTAGTTCTATTTCTATGGGAAAAATTATAACACATAGAGTTGTAGAGTTGGTTACTACAGATAATGGTGTTGCTTATCGAACTAAAGGAGATTTTAATACAGCACCTGATACATCACCAGCTGAATTTCATAATGTAATTGGTAAAGTTGTTTTAAGAATTCCCCAATTAGGGAGAGTACAAAGTTTATTAGCTAGTAAAGGGGGATGGTTAATATTAATTGTTATTCCAGCCTTAGCAGTTATAATTTCCGATATATTAAAGTTGTTTCATTTAACAGACATTAAGAAAAAAGTAACTGTTATTGAACAAAGAGAAGAACAAGAAAGAAAATTACAAGAAACTAAAGAAGAAGAAAGAAAAAAAGAACTGCGAAAAAAATTAAAACTGGAAACTAGCATTTATGAACCAGATCCAATTGAGGTAAATAAACCAACAAGAATAGTGATTGGAGAATCAGTAGTAAATATTAATAAAGATGATATTGATGATAATCAAGTAGATAAGAAGAAAAAGAAAAAATCTAATAAGAAAAATAAAAAGAAAAATTTGCCAAACTAAAAAAATAGTGCTATAATACCCACTCAACATGAGGGGGTATTTTTGTTGAAGGAAATAAATAAATTAATAATAGCTAAAATTGCCCAGATAAATGTGATAATTTTGTTTTTAATTTTCTCTTTTCCAATATGGAAACATATTCATCAAGAGCAAGAAATAGCTGATACGGTGGCTTTAACTGGATATACTTTTATTGAAGAAAAGAATCCAATTAATTATGTCATGTATCCAATGTCAGATGAAAAAGCCATAAGTTCATTAAAGCCATGTCATTTAACGGTTAAGAATGATTTAAAAGAAGATATTGATTATACTTTGGCTTTAAGTATATCAAAAGAATCAACAATGAATTTAAATAATTTAAATATTCTAATTAATGATCGAGTAGATAAATTAACTAATTTAAAATGTGTAGAAGAGTATGATTACATTTATTTTATTTTGGATAATGATAATTTAATTAATCAAAAGAATGAATATGATGTTATTTTTTGGTTAAATGAAGATACAAGTGATTTAGCAATGGAGCAAGAATTAATTTTTTCTTTTGAAATAATAGATAATAGTATTAAAAGTTAAATTCAGGAACTGATAAAGACCTGAGTTTTTTTGTTTACATGTCGAGATAAGTCAAAAAAACTAAAAAAATGTAAATTTGACATTGATATTATAAAGGTTAAATGTTACACAAATTTTTCCATTAAAATATCTTGTAAAAAAGCTATACTTCGTGGTAATATATAGTTATGGTGATAATATGAACTATAAGAGGATTTTTAAAAGAGAAACGAAAGTCATTGTTTATGTCGTTATAGCTTTAACTATAGTTTTGATTGGGTCCAGTTATGCGTTAGTTTTTCAAGTAAAAAATAACAATGCTAATCAAGTAGTACAAGCTGGTGGATTAGAGGTAACTTATTCAACTACTAATACTATTTCTTCTAATTCTTGTTTGGTTCCAAAAGCTGATGATGAAACATCGGGTGGCTGTTCTTTTGAATTTACAGTTACAAATAAAGGTAATTTACCTTCAGCATATACGGTTTCCATTTCAAACATTACTGTTAGTGGAAAGACATTAATGGATTGGAAATACATTAAATATACTTTAACAAGAAAGTTAGGTACTACTACATCTACAGTGGCAAGTAATAAATTATTAAGTTCAGTACCTACGACTAATAGTAAAAGAGTGTTAGATACAAATTCTTTGGCTCTTAGTCAAGCAGTTACTTATACATTTAAGTTTTGGATAATTGATGATGCTCCACCTTCAGTAATTAAGCAATATGTTAGTTTGAATATTAATGTAGATAATACAGTTGATGAAGCAAAAGCCGCGACAGTATCATTGTCAGCAATGTCAGGTCAAAAGGGTTTATTTGAAATTAAAGATATATCTCCAAAAATATCAACTTATAGTAATAATACAACTACTACGGATGAGAAAAAAGAATATCGTTATACCGGAAGCAATCCAGATAATTATGTATATTTCAATTGTCAAAACGTAGCAAATTTGGAAACTTGTGAAAAATGGCGGATTTTAGGAGTTTATAATGTTCCTTTTAATAATACGATAGAAACTAGATTAAAAATAGTTAATATGGATAGTAACATAACTAAAGCTTGGGATTCGACAAGTAATAAATATGATGCTTCGGCAATAAAGAAATATTTAAATGAAGAATATTTTAATAGTTTAAGTGAGTCAGCAAGAAATTTTGTAACTAATGCTCAATATACAACTAATGTTGTTACTGATAAAAATATAATGGCTAAAGATTTATTAGTTAATGAACAAGAAAGCGATGATAAAATTAGTACAAGAGTTGGGTTAATGAGTTTAAGTGATTATGCTTTAGCTAGTGGTGAGGAAATAACCTTAGAAAATACTGAACAATTAAATGCTAGTTGGTTACATAAAGGCGCTAATGAATGGTTAATAAATCCAAATGCTGATAATCAAGTATATGCCATAAATGCGGATGGTACAATCGGAACTAGTCTACCTAGTGAAGAGAAATTAATTCGACCAGTAGTTTATTTAAATAGTGATGTTACATTTGTTTCAGGTTCTGGAACATTTGATGATCCTTATATTTTAAAGTAATAGCCTTAGGGCTATTTTTTTACGAAAGGAAATATTTATGAAAGAATATTTAAAAAATTATGTTTTAAAAGTAGAAATGTTGGTAAATGAAAAATTATCAGCTAATGAGATAGAGAATATTAAAACTAAAATTATGTTTTTTCAACATGAGAGATTAATTCATTTATTAGTAACTCTGACCTTTTGTTTATTTACGTTAATATTTATGGTCTTAGGAATGGTATCGTTAGTGTTTTTAATTCCATTTGCGATTTTAATAGTATTTGATATATTTTATATTATTCATTATTTCTTTTTAGAAAATAGTGTTCAATATTTATATAAATTGTATGACAAAATATTATCTAACAATTAAAATTGTGAATTAGATAAGTTTTAAAGGTTTTATCAAAAGATCCATTGACAAAAACTTAATAAAAAATATAATAGTGTAAAAAAATTCCATTTGATTTATTAATCATTGTATTTTTTTTGCAATTTACATATAATAATATTAATTGAAGGTGAAGATTATGTTAAAAAAAGTAAAATTAGATAATTATGCAACATTTATTAAACCAACAGAAATAGATTTTTCAGCAACTAACTATAAGTTTCTAGAAAATGAAAATGTCGGAAGTAATAAAATACTTAAAGGTTGTCTATTTGTTGGTGAAAATGCTTCTGGTAAAACAAAAATATTAAAAAGTATAACATTATTACTTGATTTATTATTTGGAAATAGCGAAGTTGATTTGATGGCCAATAAAAGCTTTTACACTAATAAACTAACTTATAAGCTTGAATATACATTTATAGAAGAAGAAAAAGAAATAATTTATTCGATTGAATTAAGTTTAGATGAAATTGTTTCAGAAAAATTGATAATTGATAAGCAAGTAATTTTAGAAAGACTAGGAAATACTGCAAAGTTTTATTTAAATGATGAAAAAACTTTTAGTGATATTTCAAATAAACTATTATTTTTACGCAGAATATATTTTGATACCAATTTTTATGGAAATAAAATTCTTAATAAATGGTTTGATTATATGAAGAAATCTGTATATATTAATTGCTATTATAGAAGCGTTTTTAATTATTCAGGAACAAGTTTATTGGTTCATGAATATTTAAATAATAATGCAGTTGATGAAATAAATAATTTTTTAGAAAAAATTGATTATAAACAAAAAATAGAATATGGGACTGAAACATCTGATCCGAATAAAAAGTTTTTTGTTAAATCAAATGATAATAAAAAATTTATTTCCTTTAATAAGAAAGGTACAGATATTTACATTCCAGAAATGTTTGAATCAACCGGAAATATAACTCTTATGGAATTATTACCATCATTTTTATACGCGATTAATAATGAATGTATGATAATTATTGATGAATTTAGTAGTGGTTTCCATAATGAATTAGAAGAATGCATAATAAAATATTTCTTTCATTATTCAAAAAATTCACAACTTTTTTTTACTTCTCATTCTACAAATATTTTAAATAATACATTGATAAGACCAGATCAAATATATTCAGTTTATTTTGATTCAAAAAATGGTTCTATTTTAAAAAGATTTTCCGATGAAATGCCTAGAGAATCTCAAAATACAGAAAAGATGTATTTAAATGGAGTGTTTAATGGAGTGCCTAGATACAATAAAATCTTTAAAGATTAACTTTAAAAAAAATATTGGTTCAGTATTAATTGTTGTAGAAGGAGCTTCTTATGAATTTGAGTTATTGAAACAAATATTCAGAAATGTTCTTCATTATAATTATATTGAAAAAAGTAGGAATCAAAAAAATTTTAAAAATTATGATGAATTTGTAATGAAAGGAAATGAAAACTCGCGTGTAATTGTAATAAATTCTAAAAATTCTAATTTGGCTTCTATAAAAAAGGATGAAAATTATCTCAATGAAATTTATAAAAATTTATATTTAGAATATGGAATAGATGCCAAGAATATTAATATATATTTTATTTGGGATAGAGATAAGGAATCAAATCCGAAAAATATTACGAAAGATCTATTAAAGCAATTAGGAAATTCAATGGAAAATAAAAATGGTGAAATGAATGGACTATTATTGTTAAGTTATCCATGTATAGAAGCTTTTACTATTTCAAATTTTGATAAACAGACAATATTTTTAAAAGAAAAAAAATTAAAAAAGTATGTTAAAGATAATTGCTACATGTTAAATAGAATAAATAGATATACACTTTTAAATGCTACTATTATGATGAATAAGGGATTATTAGAATGTGGAATTAGAAAATATGATTTAGATGATTTTTCAAAAACATCTTTAAAAGTTTTTGATGCGCAAGAATCATTTTTTGAGAGTAAAAAATATTATAATTTATTGTCATTAATTTCAATAATGCTTTTAGATTTAAATATTATAACTGAAAGAAATTCAAGCTACTAGATACTATAACTTGATTAAATGGAAATAAGTTATTTGTTCTTATTTCTTTTTTGTTGTTTTCAATTATGACAATAATTAGCAAATATTTTATATTAAGAATGGTGACAATTGACACCAACAAGTTTATGAGGTATAATTTAACTAAATTAATGAAAGGAGATATTATTTAAGGAGGGTAACAATGTTAAGTACTTTAGATATTGATGCAGTTAATTCTTTTTTAAAAATATGTAAGAGAGAAATTGAAAATAAAAATTGTTACTTTGTAGGATATAGAACTATTACTATTAACGGTAAAAAAATATCGGCTAAACAAGCATTAATTGATATTGGAATTATGAAAGTTCAAGATATATGGAAATATGTATTAAATTTAAAGGTAAGTGATTGTATAAAAGTTGATCGCGATTTTGACTATAGTAGAGATATGAATTCTGAAGTTTATATATTTCAGAAATTGATTAATAGTAAAATAGTATATATTAAATTGACTATGAATGATAGAGGTATAATATGCATATCTTTTCATGAAAGTTATGAGGGGTGATAATTATGAAAAAAATTTTATATTGTTTTAATTGTAACAAGGATGTAGAACCTATATGTGACTTGCAAACAAATATTTATATAGTTCACAAACAACAAGTTCAAATTAAAGAAGAGGTTTTTAACTGTCCATTATGTAATAATGAATTATTTGATGAAAATTTGGATAGTTCTTTATATAATATTTATAATGAATATTTAAAATTATATGATTTATCATTTTCTAAATTAAAAGAGATAAGAGAATCATTTAATTTATCACAAGAACTATTTGCAAAGTCTCTTGGATGGAGTAAAAGAACTATTGTAAGATATGAAAACGCAGATTCCTTACCACAAAATCAATATTTACAAATTTATAATAAAATTAAAAATAAT
Source organism: uncultured Bacilli bacterium (assembly GCA_947600335.1). Taxonomy (GTDB): domain Bacteria; phylum Bacillota_I; class Bacilli_A; order RF39; family UBA660; genus MGBC108787. The sequence continues at coordinate 15,794 of CANQGB010000010.1, forward strand.
AAAAGTGAATTTATTAATATTCTAAAAAATAATCGTGGACTATTGGGTGATGAATTATATTTTAAAATATTTAATATAGTAAGTGCAGAATTAGATATAAAAACAATAAATGTGTTTTTGTATGTTTTAAAAGATAATTTTTTAACTAAAACACAAATAATGAAAAATTTATTCTCAATCGATTTTCAATCATTTAAAGATTATTCAAAACCTATTACATCTCTTAAATATGTACATGGTACTTATGGACCAATCTTTGATAATAAAGATGCAATCTTAAATTTATTAGTAAAGCAAAATTATATAGAAATGGTAAATAATGAAGAAGACAAGATATTGTTTAAACCTACAGTTGAACCTGATTTATTTTTGTTTAAAAAGCCGGAACTTGAAGCTATGGATAAAGTTTTGGATAAATTAAAGGGTAAAAATGCAACAATATTAACTAATTGGTCTCACAAATTTAAAGGGTGGATTGAAACAAATGATGGAGAGTTAATAAGTTATTCATATGCTAAAGATTTTGATCTTCAAAATAATTGGTAAAATTAATATTTTGGAATTATTGTTAAAAGGAAAGTTTATAATTAAAAAAATTAAATTGATTTTACATCAAAATTTTACAAATGAATTAGTTAGCAATGATTTTAATGGCATAAAGGTTAGAAATATAATTGATTGGTTATTAGATGGAAAAATAAGATAATCTTAATTTTTTCTTTTTTAAAATTAATAAAATGACTTTCTAAGCTTTTACAAGTGTTTTTTGTAAATTTCTTGAAAAAGTTGCAATTTGGTTTAAATAAAGATTATCATGAAGAATTAAAAGCAGAAGCTGATATGTTAGTGTTCGCTGCTATTAATAGCCCAAAAAAATGCGGAATTGTAGATCAAGTTATTTCATATATAAATGCTTATGTAATAGATAATATTGAACAAAAATATATAATCTTAAGGTTTAAAGAATTATATGAAGATGAAGAAATAGCTAGTTTATTGAATATTAGTTTAGAACAAGTTTTAGAAATAAGAGAAAAAACTTTAGAAAGATTAAGACAAGATGAAATATTAAATTGATAAAAAAAATAGATTATAGTTGAAAAAAATAGAAATCAATTTCCGCTTGCAAAAAGTTTTAAAAAAATATTTTTTGCAAATGTATCATCAAGACTTTACAGATGAATTTTTTTTTGATATTATTATGTTGGCGATGAAAATGATAATTAGAAAAAGATATTTAAATAAAATGATTGATGCAAAAGATACGGAGTTTATAAAAGTAATAACCGGAGTTAGAAGATGTGGTAAATCAACTTTACTTATGATGTTTAAAGAATATTTATTAAATAGTGGTGTAGAAGAGGAAAGAATAATTTATATTAATTTTGAGTCGGCTAAGTATGATGATATAAAAAACTATAAAGATTTATATTCATATGTTAAAGATAGAATTAAGAATAAAAAAATGTATCTTTTATTAGATGAAGTGCAAAATGTAGAAATGTGGGAAAAAGCAATAAATTCATTTAAAGTGGATTTTGATATAGATATCTATATTACAGGCTCAAATGCTTATTTGTTATCTTCTGAATTATCCACTTTACTTTCGGGAAGATATATAGAAATAAAAGTGTATCCTTTATCTTTTAAAGAATATTTAGAATTTAATAATTATGATAAAGAGAATATAGAAAATAAATTTAATGAATACTTAAAATATGGTGGTCTTCCAGCCATAACGTTAATAAAAGATAAAACTGATTTAGTGTTATCATATTTAAATGATATATATAACACGATTGTCAAAAAAGATATAATAGATAGAAATAATATTAAAGATACCGCATTACTGGAGAATATAATAAAGTATTTGGCTAATAATATTGGTAGTAGTGTTTCTGCTAATAAAATAAGCAATTACCTAAATAGTAATAAAATAGTAGAAAAATCTAATCATCAAACTATAGATAATTATTTAAATATGCTAGAAAAATCATATATAATGTATAAAGCAGATAGAACAGATATTAAGAGTAAGTCATTATTAAAAACTTTGGGAAAATATTATATATCAGATACAGGAATAAGAAATATTATACTAGGTTTTAGAAATGTTGATGAGGGACATTTACTGGAAAATGTGGTCTATTTAGAACTTTTAAGAAGAGGATATAAAGTTAATATTGGTAAATCAAATGACTTTGAGGTAGATTTTATTGCTGAAAATCCTAATGATATAAAGTATTATCAAGTAGCAAAATCTATTTCTAGTGATGAGGTAAGAAATAGAGAACTTAGAAGTTTGGAAAGCATAGATGATAATTATGAAAAGATAATATTAACTATGGATAAATTAGTTAGCAATGATTTTAATGGCATAAAGGTTAGGAATATAATTGATTGGTTATTAGATGAATAAAAAAATTTTCAAAAAGAACAAGTTTTAAAATAACATGTTCTTTTTTTTAGGAAAATTCAATATTATTCCTTATTTTAGGAACAATAAATATGAATTTTATGGTCAACTTTTTAGTGAACTAAAAGAATTGTTTTCTAATAACCATGTTGAGTATTTTGTGCTGTATTATAGCCGTTACTTAAAACCTCTATTATTTTGGGCTTTTTAGTGCTATTAAATTCAAAAAGTGAAGAAAATGATAGAAAAAGATTTAGAATATAAATTAATTAGACATATAGAAGATTTTTTTGCTAGAAATAAGTAAAGGTTTTATGTTTGTATGTATGGAAGAAAACTAATCCCATTTTGAAGATAACACGAAACTAATCTTCAACAATCGACTGACTAATGTGAAAGATTAGTTTATAATTCTATTGGTGTTATAAAATGTTATGCTTATTCAAAGAATTAAGAAACAAATACATATATTGGTAAATAAAAAAATTACTTGAGGAAAATAAAACTTTTAAAATTGAAAAAGGAATATACAGTGATAACAAAAATATAAATTATAAAGTTTAGAAATTGTTACATTTTAATTTAAAAGTTAATTGATGTTAGTAAAATAAATACTGACACTCTTTTTTATGATAAATTAGTCTAGTATTCGTTGCATTGATAGAGTTAACTTAAGATAATTTAATAGATAAAAATGTTATGGTAAAAAGATTCTTAACATAAAATAGCCAAAAAAGTTGAAAATAATAAATGGGAAAACATAGATTGGTTTCCTTGTTTTGCTTATAAAATAGTGATAAAATATGGTAGCAAAATTTAATTATGAGGGAGGCCAAAATATGTTTGAACTTATATCTAAATATGAACCAAGTGGTGACCAACCTGAAGCTATAAGAAAGCTAGTTGAAGGTATTAAAAATGGTCAAAAAGAACAAGTTTTACTAGGAGCAACAGGTACGGGTAAAACTTTTACGATTGCTAATGTGATAAAAGAAGTTAATAAACCAACTTTAGTACTTGCGCATAATAAAACACTGGCTGGTCAACTTTATAGTGAACTAAAAGAATTGTTTCCTAATAATCATGTTGAATATTTTGTTTCCTACTATGATTATTATCAACCCGAAGCTTATGTTCCATCGAGTGATACTTATATTGAAAAAGATTCTTCGATCAATGATGAAATTGATGAATTAAGACATGCGGCAACATCCTCATTAATCAATTATCCAGATACCATTGTAGTTTCGAGTGTATCGTGTATTTATGGTATTGGTGAAAAAGAAGAATATATTAATAAAATGCTTATATTAAATGTTGGCGATGTAGTTAAAAGAAATACCATTATTAACAAATTAGTCGACATGACTTATGAAAGAAGTGACTTAGATTTTCATCGGGGTACTTTTAGGGTAAGAGGGGATATTATCGACATTATTCCTGTTAATGAACATGCTAATGGCATTCGAATTGAATTATTTGGGGATGAAATAGAAAAAATATATAGTTTTGACCCCGTTACTGGAGCTTTGATTCAAAATAAAAAAACGATTACTATTTCGCCGGCTAGTCATTTCGTAACGAGTGATGAAAAAATGACAGAAGCCATTAGAAGAATTGAAGAAGAATTAGAATCTCGCTTAGAAGAATTGAAAAGCCAAAATAAGCTAATTGAAGAACAAAGATTAAGAGAAAGAACTTTGTATGATATTGAAATGCTTAAAGAAACAGGTTTTTGTAATGGGGTAGAAAACTATTCAAGACATTTAGCTTTAAGAGCCGAAGGAGAAACTCCTACCTGTTTAATTGATTTCTTTCCGAAAGATTTTTTAATGGTAGTCGATGAATCGCATGTAACTTTACCGCAAGTTAGAGGAATGTATAATGGCGATAGAATGCGGAAACAAACCTTAGTTGATTATGGTTTTAGATTACCTAGTGCTTTAGATAACCGGCCTTTAAAATATGAAGAATTTGAATCCAAAATCAATCAAGCTATCTATGTTTCCGCAACACCAGGCGATTATGAATTAGAAAAAACTAAGGGTGAGTATGTAGAACAAATAATAAGACCAACGGGGTTACTGGACCCGACTATTGAAGTTAAACCAACTACTGGCCAAATTGATGATATAATTAACGAGATAAATATTCGTAAAAATAAAAATGAAAGAGTTTTAATTACTACTTTAACTATTCGAATGAGTGAAGAATTAACTAACTATTTAAAAGAAATGAATATTAAAGTAGCATATTTACATAGTGAGATTAAAACTTTGGAAAGATTAAAAATTATTCAAGAATTGCGCCAAGGAATATATGATTGTGTGGTAGGAATTAATCTATTAAGAGAAGGATTGGATATTCCCGAGGTTAGTTTAATTTGCATACTAGATGCTGATAAACAAGGGTTCTTAAGAAGTAGTCGCAGTTTAATTCAAACGATTGGTCGGGCTGCCCGAAATGCTCATGGTCATGTCATAATGTATGCGGATACTGTTAGTGAAGCCATGGATTTAGCAATTACTGAAACAGAACGAAGAAGAGAAATTCAAGAAAAATATAATCAAGAACATGGTATAATTCCTAAAACTATTGAAAAAGCTATTAAAGAAGTTATTAGTAACGAAATAGAAACGCCAAAAGAAGAAACTAAGATGAGTAAGAAAGAAAAAGAACAATTATTGATTAAGATTGAGACCGAAATGAAAGAAGCGGCGAAAAATTTAGATTTTGAAAGAGCAATGGAATTGCGTAATATTTTATTTGAAATGAAAAGCGAATAAATATTTTAAAAAAAAGAAAAATTGTGCTATACTTAAAAAGCAAAAAGGAAGTGGGACTATGGGAAAAATATTTATCTTTGGCCATAAGAATCCGGATACTGATAGTGTTTGTTCAAGTATTAGTCTAGCTTATTTAAAAAATCAAAAAGGTGAACAAACAACTCCAAGAGTTTTAGGAAATATTAATAAAGAAACTAAATTTGTGTTAAAATACTTTGGGTTTGCCCAACCGGAATATATCAATAATGTTAAAGTGCAAATTCGGGATATTAATTATAATAAAGGCGTAATGATTAACGAAAATACTTCGATTACTAATGCCTTTAATTACATGCAACAAAATAATTTAACAGCTTTACCTTTGGTTAATGAAAAAAAACAATTAACAGGGTTTGTTACTTTAAAAGAAATTGCATTGATGATGATTTATGGTATGCACGATGAATTAGATACTTCTTATGATAATATTTTAGATACGTTAAATGGAACTCAAATTTTAAAATTTGATGAAGAAATTGCGGGTAATATCTTGGCCAGTAGTTATCAAAGTCAAACTTTTATTGATGAGATTGAATTAGATAATTCATATGTTTTAATAGTGGGGGATCGATACAAAGTATTAGAATATGCGGTTCAAAGTGGCGTTAAGTTGATTATTATTACGGGTAGTCACGATGTGCCAGAAGAAATATTGGAAGAGGCTCGCCAAAAGAAGGTTAATATTATTCGAACACCATTTAATACTTATCATGCATCTTTAAAAATAAGTCATAGTAATTATATAAGTACGGTTGCTATTAATAAGAGTCCTGTGGTTGTTAATGAGCTAGATTTTCGCACTGATTTTATGGATTTAGCGGAAAAAACAGGGCATACTAATTATCCGGTTGTTAATACTAAAAAGCAATGTCTTGGTTTGCTTCGGGTAACCACAGCTTCCGATTACGAAAAGAAAAGAGTTATTTTAGTAGACCATAACAACTTAGACCAAAGTATTATGGGAATTGAAGAAGCCGAGATTGTAGAGATAATCGACCATCATAATCTCGGGGCTATTGGAACATCTAAACCAATTAATTTTCGTAGTATGACGGTTGGATGTACTAGTACAATTCTATATTATATGTACAAAGAAGAAAAAATTCCGATTCCTAAGAATATTGCTGGTTTAATGGTATCGGCTATTTTATCAGATACAATGATTTTAAAGTCCCCAACGACGACAGAAAAAGATATTACTGCCGCGAATGCTTTAGCTAAAATAGCGGGGATTGATATTAACAAATATGGTATTGAAATGATTAAAGCTGGTTCATCTATTAAAGGTATGAGTATCGATGATATTATTTTCCAAGATTTAAAATCTTATACGGTTGGTCATACAATGTTAGGAATTAGTCAAGTAATGACTTTGGATTTTGATGAAATTAAAAAAGATATGGAAAAATATATTGCTCGGTTAGATGAAATTGCTAAAGGTCAATATAATGTAATTGTTATCTTTATTACCGATGTTATTAAAAATGGTTCTTATATGATTTATAATACTGATTCCGAAGAGTTATTAAAAGAAGCTTATGATTTAGATGGTATATATGAAGGTATGTATCTAGATAAAATAGTTTCACGGAAAAAACAAATGTTACCTAACTTAATGGATACTTTAGAAAAATGGGGTTAAAGACCTCTTTTTTTGTTATACTAAAAATAGGTGGTAAAATTGAAAGCATTAATAACTGGGGCTAGTAGTGGAATTGGTAGGGATATGGCTTATTATTTAGCTAGTCAAAATATCGATTTAATCTTGGTAGCACGGCGAAAAGAAAGATTAGAAGACATTCAAAAAGATTTAAAAGTAAAGGTAACAATTATGCCGTTAGATTTAAGGAATGAAAAAAATGTTTTTAAACTTTATGATAAAGTGGCCAAAGAAAATATTGATATTTTAATAAACAATGCTGGATTTGGTTTATTTGGCAATTTTAGTGAAACAGATTTAGATAGAGAATTAGAAATGATAGATTTGAATATTAAAACTTATCATATTTTAACAAAGTTATTTTTACAAGATTTTATGAAAAAAGATGCCGGTTATATTTTAAATGTTTGTAGTAGTGCAGGTTTTTTAGCGGGACCGCGTTTGAGTACTTATTATGCTACGAAAAATTATATTACTAAACTAACCTTGGCTATTTATGAAGAATTAAGGCAACAAAAAAGTAAAGTGACTATCTGTGCTTTGTGTCCCGGACCAGTGAATACTGAATTTACGAAAGTGGCTAAAGGTAAATTTACGGTTAATGAAGCTGACAGTAAATATGTGGCGAAATACGCGATTGATAAAATGTTTCAACGAAAATTAATTATTGTCCCGACATTGCGGATGAAAGTTGGTTTGTTTTTCGCGCGGTTTGCGCCATGGAAATTAATTTTAAAAATTGCTTATCATATTGAATATCGAAAAAGTTCCTAAAAAGCATTTAAATATGTTAAAATTATTTTAGGTGGTAGTATGCAGAAACTAAAAAACAATACTAGTTTAGGATTACTGGTCTTTTTAGCTTTATTTGGACTATCTATTGGTACTTTTGATAATTATCGGGAATTGTGGATAAGTACTAATGGTTTAACTCCTTCATCTATTAGTCATATTATAAGTGTTTCTTATATCGTAACAGTGTTTGTTCTTTTTTATTTTTCAATACGAATTTCCCCTAGTAAGTTAAAATTAGGAGTTTGTTTAACTTTGATTTTAAATATGCTAACGGGTACCATACTGATTTGTTTAAATAATACAGGTTATTTATTTTGGATAAAGTTTTTAATGTTTTTTAACATTGCCTTTAGTCAATTAATTTTGGCTAGTGCTTATCCTTTAATGATGAGTATCCAAAAAGATGATGAGTTATATACGAAAAAAGTATTTGTCGAATCTTTTTTTAACAAACTGGGTTTTTTAATTGTAGCAATTTTATTAGGTAAGACTATCTTTTCACGGGTAATAGATTACAATACCTGTTTATTGTTTTCGGTTATTTTTAATTTCTTCGCTTTAATTGTGCTACTAGCTATCCCGGTAGTAAATAACAATCGTAACCATTTTGATCTCACTAGTTCTTTAAAATATTTTCAAAAAAACAAAGTAATTTATCATTTTTTATTGGTTAATATGCTCGGGGACTTAATTTGGGGTGCTTGTTTAGGACTACCTATGTTGTTATTAACTGAGAATTTACAATTATCTTCGGCACTTGCTAGTTTAATCATTTTAAGTCTTGGAATATTGTCGAGTATCTTAGCCATTGTTTTTCTGAAATATTGGCGCTTTTCCAATGATAAGTATAATTTGTTTGTCAAATTTGGATTGCGGATTATTTTATATGTTCTGTTGTTTATAACTGGTAATAAGGTAATTTTATGGGGCATTATCGGCTATTTACTTTTGACTGACCAAACCCACGGCTATATATTTCAAAGTTACTTTATCAATAATATCAAAGAAGAGTATTCCCTTTTTTTAACTACGCTGCGTTATTGTACCTCTTTATTGGGGAGAGCTATTGGAACCTTTTTTTGCGGGTTAGTGTTTAAGCAAAATTTGTCTATCTTTATCTTACCCACTTTAATTTTTAGTATCATCCATTATTTTTTAGCGGTTGATTTAATTAAGAAAAAGGAAAATGGTTTAATAAATGATTAAACTATTTTTTTAATTGCCATACGAACAAATATATGCTATATTAATTTTGCAAATAAAAGTGTTTTTTTGTGGTAAAATAATTAACGCAAGTGAGGTAATTAATATGGATAAGATTATAGTTAAAGGGGCAAGAGAGAATAATTTAAAAAATGTTAACCTTGAACTACCTAAAAATAAACTTATTGTGATGACGGGAGTATCAGGAAGCGGGAAAAGTAGTTTAGCTTTTGATACGATTTATGCCGAAGGTCAAAGAAGATATGTCGAAAGTTTAAGTGCTTATGCGCGTCAATTCATTGGTAATAGTGAAAAACCAGATGTGGATAGTATAGAAGGGTTAAGTCCGAGTATTTCGATTGACCAAAAAACTACAAATAAAAATCCGCGGAGTACTGTCGGAACTATTACGGAAATATATGATTATCTACGTTTGTTGTTTTCGAGAATAGGTACACCATATTGTCCGAATCATCATGTTCCGATTAAAAGTCAAAGTATTGAAGAAATGACTAATCGAGTTTTAGAATTAGAAGAAGGAACTAAAATTGAGGTTTTAGCGCCAATTTGTCGGGGTGAAAAAGGAACGCACAAAGAATTATTTGATAGTATGCGGGCTAAAGGTTTTTCAAAAGTACGAGTTAATGGAACTAATTATGGTTTAGAAGAAGAAATTACTTTAGAAAAAAATAAAAAAGATAACATCGATGTGATAGTAGATAGAATTGTTGTCAATGATGAAGAAAGAAGCCGTATCTTCGAGGCTATTGAAACAAGTACTAAATTAGCAAGTGGCAGAGTGATTATTCATATTATTAATGGCGAAGAATTAATGATGAGCGAGAATTATGCTTGTTTGGAATGTAATTATTCAATTGGCGAATTAGAACCACGAATGTTTTCGTTTAATAGTCCTTATGGAGCTTGTGATGCTTGTAAAGGTTTAGGAACCAAATTACAATTAAGTACCGACTTACTTATTCCTGATAAAACTCGGAGTATTAAAAATGGCGCGATTGTCGCATTAAATATGGATTATAATATGTATATTGCTCAATTGTTAACCGTTTGTGAACATTATGATATTGATATTACTGTACCTGTTAAAGATATGCCTAAAGATAAACTCAATTTAATTTTGTATGGAACCGATGAAAAATTAGAATTTAAGTATACGTCTAAAACCGGTAATACGAGTACAAAATTAGACTACTATGAGGGAGTTGTTAACAATTTACAAAGAAGATACATGGAAACTTCCAGTACTTGGATTAGAGAATGGCTTGAAAATTATATGGTCGAAACTGAATGTGAAGAATGTCATGGAGCTCGGTTAGATAAAAGTATCTTATCTGTTTATATTAACAAAAAAAATATTTATGATATGTGTTGTTTAAGTATTAGTGAACTCTTAGAATTTATTCAAAACTTAAAATTAACCAAGGAACAACAAGAAATCAGTCACTTAATTATTCAAGAAATTAAAAATCGCTTGGAGTTCTTGGAAAATGTTGGTTTAGGTTATTTATCGTTAAATCGGCCAGCGGGAACTTTATCTGGTGGTGAAAGTCAACGAATTAGGTTGGCTACCCAAATTGGTAGTAAATTATCAGGCGTTTTATATGTTTTAGATGAACCTAGTATCGGTCTTCATCAAAGAGATAACGAAAAATTAATCTATTCTTTACAAGAAATGCGAGATTTAGGTAATACTTTAATAGTTGTAGAACACGATACGGATACTATGTTGGCCGCTGATTTTTTAGTAGATGTTGGTCCGGGAGCAGGCGATAATGGCGGCGAGATTGTCGCTTATGGTACGCCCGAAGAGGTTATGAACAACGAAAATAGTCTAACGGGCCGTTATTTAAAAGGAATTGAAAAAATTGAAGTACCGAAAAAAAGAAGAAAGGGCAATGGTAAATTTTTAGAGGTTGTTAAAGCAAGTGAAAATAACTTAAAGAATGTTACCGTTAAGTTCCCTTTAGGCAAGTTTATTTGTGTAACTGGGGTTTCTGGTAGTGGTAAAAGTACTTTAGTCAATGAAATTTTATATAAAACTTTAGCCAAAAATTTATATCGTTCCAAAGAAATTCCCGGCAAATGTAAGGATGTCAAAGGCTTAGAAAATATCGATAAAGTGGTCGATATTACGCAAGACGCTATTGGGAGAACCCCTAGAAGTAATCCAGCTACTTATGTGGGAGTATTTGATGATATTAGAACTGTCTTTACCGAAATGAAAGAAAGTAAAATGCGGGGTTATGATAAGAGTCGTTTTTCCTTCAATGTAAAAGGTGGCCGTTGTGAAGCATGTCAAGGTGATGGCGTTAAAAAAATCGAAATGCATTTTTTACCTGATGTTTATGTGCCTTGTGATGTTTGTCATGGTGCCAGATATAATCGGGAAACTTTGGATATCAAATTTAAAGGTAAAAATATTGCAGAAGTGTTAGATATGCGGGTATCTGAAGCGGTCGAGTTCTTCGCAAATGTGCCAAAAGTTAAGCAAAAACTCGATGTCATGATGGATGTTGGTTTATCATATATTAAGTTAGGTCAAAGTGCGCCAACTTTATCAGGCGGTGAAGCTGGTCGGGTAAAACTGGCCAAAGAATTACAAAAGAAAGCTACTGGTAAAAGTGTCTTTATTTTAGATGAACCAACAACCGGGTTACATACTGATGATATTAAAAAATTGTTAGTTATTCTCAATCGAATTGTCGACAACGGTGATACAGTCATTGTGATAGAACATAATTTAGATGTCATTAAAGTAGCCGATTATATAATTGATTTAGGACCTGAAGGAGGAAATGGTGGTGGCGAAATAGTTGCGACTGGTACGCCTGAAGAAGTGGCCAAAGTTAAGAACTCTTATACTGGAGAATTCCTAAAGAAATATCTTTAATTGTGCAATCATTTTTAGTATAATAATGCAAGGAAGGTGAACAAATGAACCCCATTTTATTTACGATAGCTGGAATAAGTATTAGATGGTATTCGGTTTTGTTATTAATTGCAATTATTTTAGGTTTTATTTTAATTGAATATGAAGGTAAAAAATATGAATATCCTAAAGACTTTCTTTTTAATCTAGTTTTTTGGGTTGTAATTATTGGTTTTATTAGTGCGCGTTTATATTATGTTTTATTTAATTATAAAATGTATATCAATGATCCGATTAGTATTTTTAAAATCTGGGAAGGCGGTTTAGCAATTCATGGTGGTTTAATCGGCGGCTTTTTAACTTTGTTATTTTATTGTAAAAGATACAATGCGAATGTTTTAAAAGTAACTGATATGGCTACAATTCCACTTTTACTCGGACAAGCTATTGGTCGTTGGGGTAATTTCTTTAATAGTGAAGCCCATGGAAGCGCAACCAGTTTGTTAGAATTACAAAATTATCATATTCCCAAGTTTATTATTGAAGGCATGCATATTAATGGGATTTATTATCATCCAACTTTCTTTTATGAATCAATTTGGTGTTTGTTAGGTGTTTTTTTGCTTTTGGTCGTTCGGCATTATCGGTATTTAAAGGTTGGCGAATTAACTTGTATTTATTTAATGTGGTATAGTTTTGGGCGCTTCTTTATCGAGGCTTTAAGGACTGATTCTTTGATGTTTTCGGGCTTTAAAGTAGCCCAAATTGTTTCGATTACATTGTTTATAATTGGACTAATCATGTTGTTATTTATTAAAAGAAAAAGTAAGTTTGAAAGTTTATACCATAACACTGGTGGTAGTAATATAAAATATTAAAAGATAATTGACAAAATCTTCAGAATAATAGATAATTATATTATAGAATATGGGTGATTCTAATGAAAGTTAAAGAAAATAGAACAGTTCTTTTGTTGTCTTTGTTTATTGTTACTGCGCTAGTTATTTTAACTATTATGGGTAGTTATGCCTTTTATCAATCAACATTAACAACTAAGGGTACGGCAACTGGACCTTCAGTAAAAGCTGGTAACTTACAATTAGATTTTGCTGATGGAACTAGTAATGTTAATTTGACAAATATGATTCCTGGCGATTCTTATTCTAAAAAGTTTACAATTAAAAATTCAGGAACAGAAAGTGTAAAGTTTAAAATAATTATTAAAGATGTTACCAATACTTTTACTAATAAGAAGGATGTAACTATTACGGTTAAACAAGGTACTACAGCTATAAAATCAAATGTTCAATTTCCAACTGCCAAAGCAGCGATAACGGATACTATAACTTTAGCTCCAAGTGCAACGGCTACATCGTATGAAGTAATTATAACCTATAATTCAACTACAGCAGATCAAACTGGTGATATGGAAAAAAAGCTAGTCGGTACGATTTTTATCGAGGGTGCGGCGTAATATAATAAATAATTGGTTAGGATATAGATTAAATATCTATATCTTTATTTTTTGGAGGTAAATATATATGAATATAATTGCAACATTAGCCGAAGAATTAAATGTTAAGACTAATCAAGTAGAAGCAGTTTTAAAATTGTTAAGTGAAGATTGTACGATTCCTTTTATTGCCCGGTATCGGAAAGAAATGACTGGGGCTTTAGATGAAGAACAAATAGCGCGGATTGCAGAACAATATAAATATTTATGCAATTTGGAAAAAAGAAAAGAAGATGTTATAAGATTAATTGCCGAAAAAGATATGTTAACTCCGGAATTAGAGAGTCAAATTAAAAATTGTACTAAATTAATTGAAGTTGAAGATTTATATCGGCCATTTAAAGAAAAGAAAAAAACTAAGGCCACTGAAGCAATTAAAATGGGTTTAGAACCTTTAGCCAAAAAAATTATGGCATTCCCAAAAAATGGGAACATTGATTCTTTAGCTAGTGGCTACAATATGCCGGTTGCTGAGGCCGTTTTAAATGCTTCTTATATCATAAGTGAATGGGTTAGTGATAATGCCTACATGCGCCAAAGAGTGCGTAATTTTATATTTAATACGGGTTCAATAAAAGCGAAAAAGAAAAAAAATAGTGTTGATGAAAAGAAAGTATATGAAATGTATTATGATTTTACGGACCGCATTAAATACATTAAACATTATCGCGTTTTAGCATTAAATCGGGGCGAAAAAGAAGGAATTATAACCGTTAACTTAGATTTTGATAATGAAAAAGTTCTAGAAATGTATAAAGAAAAATATCTGAAAGATAAAGATTCCTTTGTATGTCCTATTGTCGTTGATGCTATTAATGATGCTTTAAAACGCTTGATATTACCAAGTATTGAACGTGAAATTCGGGCCATGTTGACAGAAAATTCGAGTGCCGAAGCCATTAAAACTTTTAAAGAAAACTTAGGAAAATTGTTAATAACTAAACCAATTAGGAACAAAACAGTATTAGGTTTTGACCCGGCATTTCGGACTGGGTGTAAGTTAGCTGTATTAAACCCTTATGGGGAAGTATTAGAAATAGCGACCATTTATCCACATGAACCCCATAACAAAAAGGCCGAAGCCGCGAAAATATTAAGAGAATTAATTACCAAATATCATATCGATATAATTGCGATTGGCAATGGAACAGCATCTCGGGAAAGTGAAATGTTTGTTAGCAAAGTTATCAAGGGCTTGCCCGTAAAATACAACATAGTTAGTGAAGCCGGGGCTAGTGTTTATTCGGCTAGTAAATTAGCGATTGCGGAGTTTCCGGATTTAACCGTTGAAAAAAGAAGCGCCATTTCTATTGGCAGACGAATTCAAGACCCTTTATCAGAGTTAGTGAAAATCGACCCTAAGTCCATTGGTGTAGGCGAATACCAACATGATGTAAATCAAACTAATTTAAGTGAAGCTCTCGATTTTACAGTACAAAAAATTGTTAATGAGGTTGGGGTCAACATTAATACCGCTAGTGATAGTATTTTAAAATATGTTTCAGGTTTAACCAAAAAAGCAATTGAAACTATTCAAAATTTTAAAAAGAGTCAAGCTTTTAAAGACAGAATGGAAATAAAAAACTTGAAGGGAATAACGCCTAAAATATATGAACAATGTATTGGTTTTCTACGCATTAATGATGGGAATAATATTTTAGACCGAACTAAAATTCATCTCGAAAGTTATCCTTTAACTTATGAACTTTTAAAAAAATTAGATCTAAATTTAACGGATATTGATACATTAGAATTTAAACAAACTTTAAAAGAAATCAATGTTGAAAAAATAAGTACCGAATTACATGCCGATGTCTATACTATTCAAGATATTATTCAAGAACTTTTAAATCCGGGATTAGACCCGCGGGATAACTTACCTGATGTGTTATTAAAAAGCGATGTTTTAACGATTGACGATTTAAAAGAAGGAATGGAATTACAAGGAACAGTTAGAAATGTGGTTTCTTTCGGAGCATTCGTCGATATTGGGTTAAAAAATGATGGTTTAATTCATATTTCCAAGTTATCGCAAGAGTACATTGCTAACCCTTTAGAAGTCATTCATGTCGGTGATATTATTACTTGTTATGTGGATAAAATTGATAAAGAAAAAGCAAAAGTTAATCTAAGATTGATATAATATGCTATAATATGTAGCAAGGAAGTGGGAATATGAAAAAATACTCAATGCTAATACTTTATTTATTCCTTTTTGTTTATTTAGAATTTGTCAGTAAAGTATTGATGTTTAACAAATTAATAGATTTAAGATTTATATATACAATATTATTTTCGTTGGTAACGGCATTAATTTTATTTATAGTAAGTAAGTTATTTAAAGCCAAAACTAATAAAATTATTTCAGGAATCTTGCTTTGTTTAATAACTTTCTTTTATGTATTTAATTATCTGTATTATTCTTTATTAGCAACACCTTTTTCAGTTAGTGTTTTAGAGTTAGCCGACCAAGCTTTTGATTTTTGGGATATAGCTTTTCATGTTATTAACATTGATTTAATTAGTATTTTAATTATGTTATTGCCTATTGTTTTATATTTTACTAATCAAAAAGTATTTGACTATGAGCCTTTGAATAAGAAAAATATTGCTTGTTTAATATGTACTACGGTGATTAGTTATTTTGGGTGCTTATTAACTTTAAATTTTGATAAAGAAAATTTGTATTCAGCTTATAACCTATACTATAAAACTGATTCGATTATTGATTCGACGGATGTATTAGGGGTATTTACGACTCAAAGACTAAATATAAAAAGAAATATCTTTGGTTTTGAAGAACAAATTGTTTTAGAACCTGATGATAACCCCGAAGAAATCCCCGAAGAAATAACTTATAATCAAATGGATTGGAATTTTGATGAATTAATTGCGCAAACTGATGATAGTAATTTACAAAACATATATGATTATTTAAAAGACCAAACTCCAACCAATAAAAATAAATATACCGGTCTTTATAAGGGCAAGAATTTAATATTTGTCTTAGCTGAAGGTTTTAATTCAATTGCCGTCGATGAAAATAGAACTCCAATGCTTTATAAAATGATTCATGAAGGTTTTGATTTTACGAATTTTTATAGCCCAGTCTTTTTAAGTACCACTGGAGGAGAATTCCAAGCTACTACTAGTTTAATACCGACTTCTGAGATTCTTGGTTTATGGCGACAAACTGCGCCGACATTTAGTTACGCTATTGGTAATGCGTTTACAAAGTTAGGATATAAAGCGCAAAGTTATCATGATTGGACTTATTCATATTACAGCCGAAATAAGACGATGCCAACGCAAGGCTTTACCGATTATACTGCTTGTGGTAATGGCTTAGAAAACGAGATTAATTGTAAATGGTTGCCAAGTGATGTAGATTTAATTAAAGCAACTTTAGATAAGTATGCCGATAATACCCCATTTGTAACTTACTATATTTCTGTTAGTGGTCATGCCCCATATAATTTTACCGGTGGCAATAGTATTAGTATAAAAAATCAAGAAGCAGTAGCTGATTTACCTTATTCCGATTCTGTTAGAGCTTATTTAGCGGCCCAATTGGAGTTTGAATATGCGATGGAAGCATTAGTTCAAGGTTTAGATGAAAAGGGCATTTTAGATGATACTGTGATTGTTATTGTGGGAGACCATTATCCTTATACCTTAACCGTCGATGAAATTAATGAAGTCTCTACTTATGAAAGAGATAAAACCGTTGAAGTTAATCATAGTAATTTAATAATTTGGAATAATAAAAAAGTAGATACTACTATTAATAAAGTAGCTAGTCAATTAGATGTCTTACCAACGATTTTAAATTTATTTGGTGTGGAGTATGATTCGCGCTTACTTATTGGAAATGATATATTTAGTGATAAAGAAGGTTTAGCTATTTTCTCCGATAGAAGTTGGCGAAGTGATTTAGGGGTTTATTATTCAGCAACTAAGGAATTTATAGCTAACGATGGTGTCGAAATACCCGAAAATTATATTCAAAATATGAATGTTAAAATAGCTAATTATTTTACAATGAGCAAGTTGATGTTACAGGAAAATATTTATACTAAATTAGTAGAAAGATAGGTGGATGTTATGTGCGGTATTGCCGGATTTATTAGTCAAGATAAAAATAAGGCTGAAATAATAAAAAAGATGACTGATAAGATTATTCATCGGGGACCTGATGCTGAAGGATTTTATAATGATGAGGAAATTGCTTTGGGTCATCGGAGATTGTCGATTATCGATTTAAATGGTGGTTCTCAACCGATGTTTAATGAAAATAAAGATTTAGTAGTTATTTTTAATGGGGAAATATATAATTATTTAGAATTAAAGGCTGAGTTAAAAAAACATAAACATAAATTTATGACCAATAGTGATACCGAAGTTTTACTCCATGGCTATGAAGAGTGGGGCGATAATTTGCCTAAAAAACTACGGGGAATGTTTGCTTTTGCTATTTGGAATATTAAAACTAAAACCTTATTTTTAGCTCGCGATAATTTTGGCATAAAACCGTTATATTATTATCAAAATCAAGATACATTTATGTTTGCTTCAGAGATAAAATCTTTGTTAGTCCATCCCCAATTTCAAAAAGAATTAAATAAAGAATTAATTGGTCCTTATCTATCTTTTAGTTTTACGCCGACTAATGAAACTTTCTTTAAGAATGTGTATCGATTAGAACCGGGAACTAGTTTGACTATTAAGAATCAAAAAATAACGAAAAAAAGATTTTTCAAAATTGAATTTAAAGAAAAAGACAAATCATACGATTATTTTGTCAATGAAATTGCGCAAACTATGCAAGATAGTGTCAATCATCATATGTTAAGTGATGTCGAGGTAGGTTCTTTTTTGTCAAGTGGAATTGATTCATCTTATATTGTAAGTTTGGCCCATCCTGATAAAACTTATACAGTTGGTTACGATATTCCGCGGTATAATGAAATCGAATATGCGGAAGATTTAACGAATAAGTTAAAAATCAAAAATGTTAGTAAAAAAATAACGAAAGAAGAATACTTAAAAATAATTCCTAAAATCATGTATCACATGGATGAACCAGCTAGTGACCCGGCGGCGGTGGCTTTGTATTTTGTTTCGAATTTAGCTAGTCAAGATGTTAAAGTAGTGCTATCTGGTGAAGGGGCAGATGAATTATTTGGCGGTTATAATTACTATCGCGAAGAAGTTGATTATCAATTTTATAATAAAATACCTTATTTTCTTCGCCATGCGGCGGCTTTAGTTTTTGGGTTATTGCCAGAGTTTCCAGGTCGTAATTTCATTGTTCGACGGGGAACAAAATTAGAAGATGGTTACATTGGTGTTAATAAAGTCTATTCGGAAAAAGAACGTAAGAAAGTTTTAAGTTTTAAAGATACCTTAAAAAATAAACAAATCACGGCACCGATTTTCCAAGAATATCAAGCCGAAGATAACATCATTAAAATGCAAGCCATCGATATTAATTTTTGGCTAATTAAAGATATTTTACAAAAAGCTGATAGAATGACTATGGCAAACTCGATTGAAGGTCGTGTTCCGTTTATGGACAAAGAAGTCTTTAAAGTAGCATCATCTTTGCCGTTTGCTTATAAAGTATCTAAAGAAAATACGAAAGTAGCTTTAAGGGAGGCCGCGAAAAAGGCTATTCCGAATGAATCATATAAAAAGAAAAAATTAGGTTTTCCTGTTCCGTTAAGAGAGTGGTTAAGGGAAGATGACTTTTACAATGAAGTCAAAAATACCATTAATCAAGACTTTGTTAAAGAATTTTTCAATCAAAAATATGTTCTAAAATTATTAGACCAACATAAAAATAGAAAGAAAGATACTTATCGTAAAGTTTGGACTGTTTATTGTTTTATTAAATGGTATGAGGTATTCTTTTTGAATCGTGAGATATAAAATATGAATAGAAATTTAAAAAATTGTTTGATAGCTATTGTTCTTTTAAGTATTCTTTTAGGCTTATTATTTACGGGGATAATTAATGATTTTGATAGTTATTTTGCTAGTTTAATTTATCATAATTCTGTTTTAACTAAAATATTTAAGACCATTACTTTTTTCGGGTCCACTATTGGAATAATTATAATATGTCTTAGTTTATTAATTTGGATTAGAGATTATAAAAAACTGATTTGGTTGTATTCTTGTTTAATAGTTTCAACACTGGTTAATAACATTGTTAAAGTGATTGTGGCTAGACCTAGACCGTTATTAGAACACTTGGTGCAAGAAAATACATATAGTTTTCCAAGTGGGCATGCGATGGCAACATGTACTTTATATGGCGGAATAATTTATCTAATTTGGCAATCAAAAATAAGTAAAAAGGCTAAAATAATAGATACTATTTTGTTATTAAGTTTAGTTTTAATTATTGGTTTTAGTCGGTTGTATTTGAATGTTCATCATTTGAGTGATGTTTTAGGTGGCTTTTTATTCTCCATTATTATTCTAGATATTGCTATTTTAATCGATACGCGAAAACAAAAATAAAATTTTGTGCATGCTTAAATTGGAAAAAAATGCTATAATCTAATTATCAAGTACTGTAAATATAGGAGGAAATATGTCAAATATTATTGATAAAATGATTAATAGTTTAAATATAAGTGATGATATTATTGAAAGATTAAATGAGCATAATATTGTGTATGTTAAAGATTTATGGCCTTTAAAGAGGGTAGATTTAAAAGATTTTGGTTTTAATAATAAAGATATAAATGAAATAATTATTAAAATGCAACTTAATGGTTTAGATTTAAATAAAAAGTATGTTAAGTAATAAGTTATTGCGATGGTATGATGTCTTGTGCTAATATGATAATAGGAAAGAAGAATGAGTTATGAAACAAACACCAGTAGCTAAAGTTTATGAAGCATTGACAGCAATCGCCTCAAATCGGGTAGAGTTAAATGAAGATAATGCCATCGTTACATCCTCTGATAATTCTAAAAAGTATCAAGTTAAATGGCGAGATAATAAGTATACATCTAATGATAATGCTACATATTGGCAAGGTTATCCTGGGTATCCCGTGATAACAGTCTTAATGTTGCAAGGCAAAATAGAGTATTCTAAAAAAGTATTAGATTATTTAAAAGATATTAATTGGCATGAATTAAATGAACAATATAAACGGAATTACGATGAAGCAATTTTAAGTGTTTTAGCAAAGTTTGATGCTGAGGCTTCCGAATATATTAAAGAATGCGTTGAATATATTTACAAACAATTATTGAATTTAGATATTGAAATAGTTAAGAAATTATAGACTTAGTAAGGACCTTATTAAGTTTTTTTATGCCAATCAAAAAAGGAGTTGCCTCCTTGAATTTTATTGATAGTAAAGTAATGATACTTCGTTGTTAAGAGTTGTTCCAGTTATGGAGTAGCAGGCCATGGATGCACTGCTTTTATCATAAATAAATTGTTGAGTTAAGGGTTCACTAGTACCGGCAGCAACAAAGACATGCAATCTAACTTGAGCTCCATCAGGAATAGGTGAATCGTGTAGTAAATCAACAGTTCGTTCGGCAAATTGTAAAATATCGCGATAACCTTCTGTAAACCAACTACGCCATTCAGCATCGTAACTGACATTACCATCGCTGTCTACTTGTCTTTCTTTATATTCAATAACTATTTGAGCAACAAAAACGCCACCATTAATTAATTTAAAATAACGAACATTATTCATTAATTATTCCTCCTTTGTTAAATTGGCTGTGTATTGAAATAGTTTATCAAAATCATCATCAAACATTGGAGATAATAATGTATTAGGTGTTTTTAAAGAGTTTGATGAGCCATTTAAACCGACAACGGTTTCATTATCTTCTAAAACCCAAGGACCTCCAGAACAGCCAGTTAGCATTTTATTGCCAGAGATTCCCCATAAACCATTGCCTTTTTTGGTAGCAGTTCCATTAATGAAAACCATTTGGGCTCCTTCAAAGAAATTACCTGGATAGCCAAAGGCAGTTATTTTTTGATTAGTAATGTCTGTTTTGGCATATGTAAGGGGTTTAGAAACGGTTGAATCTTTAGCTAATATGGCTAGGGCATAATCCCATTTGCGGCTTTTTTCTGTAAACCACTTTTCTTTTAAAATAATCTTTTTAAAAGGTATGTCTTCTGCCGAAATTTCACCTTCATAGCAACGAGAAAAAAGAAAATTTTCGGCTACATTTCCTGTTTTACTATCTTGAACACAATGAGCGGCCGTTAAAATAATATTGTTTTGGCCAACAACACTAGCACTACCCACAAAATCTTGATTATTTAAGGTAAAGAATAATTTTCCGCCAGCTTCAAAAGGCCTTTTAGTTAAGTCAGCTTGCACTGGGTCAGTTGTGACATCGTTCGTGGCTTCAACTGTAAGACTTGGATCGATAAAAGCTTCAATAGAGATAGCTGCTTGTTTTCTTTCGGGTGTCCAATAATTTATAATTTGTTCCGGAGATAAATCTAAATTATCTAACTCAAAAGTGTTAATATTTGATAAATGGTCATTCATGTTATATTTCCTCCTCCTATTTATCTTAATTTAGTTATAACTTATATGTTTATAAAAAGCAAAAAATATGCTGGAAATTTTTGGAAATATGTAAAGTGGTGTTGATGGAAAATGTAAAGAGATGATAAAAAAAACAGCCTTTATGGGACTGATATTATTTTTAAATTTAGTGAGTGTTTACATTTTTTAGATTTTTGTTTAGTTCAAGATGTAATAATTTTCAATTATATATTATATATTATTTGTTAAACAATTCACTATGTGAGCCAGTACTAATTAAAAATAGTATTAATTCATTATTATTATATTTGTAAATTAATAACCAATCTGGTTCAATATGACATTCAAAACAATCTTTGTATTTTTTATTTGTAACTAAACTATGATTATGATATTTTTTGTCTAATTTATCACCATTAGATAATTTATTTAAAACTTGAATTAATTTTTTAATATCCTTTCCTTGTTTAATAGCTTTTTTTAATTGACCTTTAAATTGACTTGTACCTTTTATTTCATATTTGGTGTTTTCTATTCCTAGCATTATTTAAGCATGTCTTCAATAAAAGTATTTACGTTGTGATAACCTTTAACTTTTATTTTGCCTTTTTCTATATCATCTAATTCTTGTAAAGCATCCTTTAGTTCAGGGCTGGGTTCTGATGAAGTTATATTAGGTCTAAAAGGTAAAGCTTGTTCTCTAACACTTTGAGTTAAAAATATATTTAAGGCAACACTTGTGTTCATACCTAAACTTTTAAATAATTTATCTGCTTGTGTTTTTAAATTTTTATTGACTCTAAAGCTCATATTTATAGTGTCAGATATATTTGTCATAAAATCATCTCCTAATTGACATAAATATAACATAAGTTCAATATCTTATCAATATTATTTCAATATCTTTTTAATATTATTATATGCATCAAATAAATTTTTATATAATAAAAAAGTATTTATATATTAAAAATTGTTTTAAATAGTATTTAATCTTTCAAACTAGTAACGTGGATATCATAAAAAAATCAGCCTTCATAAGACTGATATTATTTTTAAATTGGAGCGATTGTGGAAGATATTTACAACTTTCACTCCTGACGAATTGATGTATAGTAAATTAATCAATTTTATTTCAATACATAATATGTATTTTTTCCAGTACCAACTTTTTCTATAATTTTTTCTTTTAATAATTCAGATAAAATAACTTTTGATCTAGCAGAAGATACATTAAATAATTTATCAATGGTTTCTCTTT
>CANQGB010000011.1 GCA_947600335.1 uncultured Bacilli bacterium
ATACCTTTATTATAATTTGAATTACTTTTAATTACAATATCCTTATGGTATTTTCTTTACATTTATAATTTACCATAGAAGAAGAAAAAACTTTGTCAAAATAAAAAACTGCTAAGCAGCTTTATTATTATCTTTAATACCATATTTACGAATAAACTTTTCAACATTTCCTGTTCTTTTTGCATTACCTTGTTGTCCGGAATAGAAAGGATGGCATTCGCTACAAACTTCAACTTCAATGTTTTCTTTTGTTGAACGAGTTGTGAAAGATGCTCCACAAGCACATTTAACAGTAGTCTTTTTCATTTCAGGATGAATATTGGCTTTCATTATGTAACACTCCTTTCGCCATACCTAATTTTAGGCATAGTAAATTTCTTTCTTTAGTATTATATCATAAATGTTTTATTTCGCAATAGCAATTTTTTAAATAGTGCTGGAGGTCTCTTTAGTAAAAGATGATATAATTTTTTCAAAAATATATTTTTGCCCTTTATAATTTGGATAATAACTATTTTTTTGAATAAAGAATTTGGAATTGTTTCTAATGTCGGAGATGTCGATAAAAGTTATATTGTATTTTTGGCATAGTTTTTCTAATTCTTTATTAATTTTATTAATTTTATCTTTAGCAATTAAGTTGGATTCATATAGACTTATAACAAATATCTTATTTTTATTTAATTGAGTAATTTTTTGGAAAAGTTCTTCATATTTATTCAAATAGCCTGTTATTTTAGATGAACCTAAAATTTTTTTGGAAGCATAACTATTTAATTCATCCATGCCTAGAGCAATTGTAATAACATCAGATTTTTGAATGGCTTGTTTTATTTTAATTTTGTTTTCTAAAGTATTTATATTATCAGCTATTTTATTTAATAAACTGACTACTGTTTCATCGGGTTCACTAAAATTTTTGTAATAATTGGCAACATTATCTTTTTGAGACAAGTATTCACTTAGGTAATCATTATAATCGTAGCCTTCTATGTGATATGGGGTCATACCAGTTGCTATTCCATCACCTAAACTTAAAAAATTTATATCATTATTGTCAACTTTTAAATAAATAATTATGGTCATGAATAAGCCAACTAATAAAATGGCTCCGATTTTAAATTTCATATTTAGCCCCCCAGAAAAAAATAGTAGTTCCCTACTATTATATTTCTTCTAAATAGATTTTAGCACCAACATTACTTAGTTTATTAACAATATTAGCGTAACCTCTTAATATATATTCGACATTTCTAATAACAGTTTTACCATCAGCAATAAGAGCAGCTAGAAATAAAGTAGCCCCGGCCCGTAAATCACTGGCTTCTACTTCAGTTCCAATTAAATTTGTCGGACCAGTTATTTTTTCAATATTGTCATTTATTTCAATATGACAGCCCATTTTGTTTAAATAGGCAACATGGCCCATCCGTTTTTTATATATTGTTTCTTCAATTATGGATATACCTGCCGCTTGAGATAATAAAACAGTGATTGGTTGAGCTAAATCAGTAGGAAAACCGGGATACACTAAAGTAGTTATATTTGTTGGTTTGATATTATGAGCTTTACTAATCGTTATGCTATCTTCTTCTAATTTATAAGGTATGTTCATTTCTTTAAGTTTAGTTAACAGAGATGAAATGTGTTGAGGAATAATATTTTCTATTTTTAAATTATCACCAATTAAAGCTCCAGCAATGATATATGTGCCTGCTTCGATTCTATCCGGGATGACTTCGGAAAAACCATCATTTAATTTATCTACTCCTATTATGGTAATAGTGCTAGTACCTGCTCCAATGATTTTAGCTCCCATACTATTTAAAAAATTAACAACATTAATGATTTCTGGTTCCTTGGCAGCATTGTTTAAAACAGTTTTACCTTTAGCTTTAGTGGCTGCAAGAATAAGATTAATTGTCGCGCCAACACTAGGAAAATCTAAATAAATGTCGGCTCCTTTTAATTCTTGAGCATCAATAACATATTTGCCATCTTCTAGTATAGTAACAGAAGCCCCTAGAGATTCAAAACCTTTTAAATGAAAATCAATTTGGCGAGAACCAAAATTGCAACCACCAGGAAAGTAGATTTCGACATGGTTAAATTTAGCTAAAAGGGCTCCCATAAAATAATATGAAGCTCTTAATTTTTGAGATAATTCTTGAGGAATAGTAACATTTTTTAAATTATCATTTTTTATAACTATTTTATTTTCTTCTTGAATACACTCGCTATTTAATAATTCTATTATGTCGATTAAAACATCTATATCCGTTATAGGGGGTATTTCATATAAAGTAGCTGTATTTTCGGCTAAAATAGCTGCCGGTAATAAAGCAACAGCACTATTTTTAGCCCCATTTATTTTTATTGTTCCACTTAATGTTTTACCACCATCAATGATTAATTGTTGCATATTATCAATCCTTTATTTAACTATATGATATAAACCAATAATTATCAATATAATTATACCAAATATTGTGGCATAAATGCCTAATAATTTGTTAGCATACTTGCCAATTATTAAACCCATAAACGTAAAGGAAAAACTGACAATAGAAAATATACAAAAAGATAATAATAAATTTGAGGTTATAGCGCTTAGACCAAGGCCAGTAGAAAAGGAATCGATTGATACGCCAATAGCAAATAAAAACATATTAAATAGATTGAAGTTATTTATTTTTTCTTCTTTTTTAAATAGTTCAATTAACATGGTAAGCCCGAGATAAATAAGTATTATACCTAATAAAAAATTAGCATTTATAGTAAAGATACTGATTAGTTTATTACCAATGGTTACACCAATTAAAGGCATAATAAAGTGCATTAAACCAACAATTAAAGAAAAGGTTATTATTTTGTTTGTTTTAAAATTGGATGTTCCAAGACCTAATGATAAAGAAAACGTATCCATACTTAAAGCTACAGCTATTATAAATACTGTTATAATTTCTTGCACAAAAAAATCCTCCTAGTTAATAATACTAAGGGATTTAAAGAAAAATTACAGATATTTTTGAAACAATTCTTTGACTAAAGATTTATATTCTATATTGCTTTGATTGGTAGCAGCTTCATCCATTAGGCACAATGGCGGATATAATACACACCACCAATTTTCACCAGCTCCAGCTCCTAAAGTTACAACTAGCGAATCATACATACCTTCTGGATATTTAACATCTTTATAAGTTTTTTCAGGAAAATAATTTTTACCTAAACTAATATGATAAGGGATTTGATAGTTTTCTATATTTTTTTCAATCTCAGGGATTTTAGCTGTTATTTTTTGAGTTATTTCGGCTTTATTATTGCTAGTTAAAATATCAGAGGTCAATAGTTTTTCAATATTGTTTTTGATTTCAATTTTAGTTTTTTGGTCTTCTATTGTATTACTATTCGCAATTACACGAAATCTTAAAGCATCATTAGGTATTATATATTCAGTATTTTGCTTTTTTATAAATATTAAAGTAAATAAAAACAAGATAATTATTACTTTTTTCATTTTATCACCTAAGTAATATTGTCTTGTTTATTTATTTTTTATTCATTTATGATTGGACTTCTTTGATATTCGATTTACGATTATGTTCAATTGGTACCCATTTTAAGTCTTTTTTACATAAGCAGATTATATTTATTGGAATCCAAGTTAATAAGAAGACAATAAATAAGAGGATACCGGGCATAGCTTCATAGGCATCACGGTCATAGTAAGTTATAACATAAATATTAATAATAACCGTGATAACATAACCAATTAAGAAACATAAGAAACCTAAAGAGTAAAAGTATGAGAAAATATCATTAAGTTCGATGCCTACAACTTTAAAGACAAATAACATGATAGTTAAAATTAAACCTAATACTTGAAATTGGGGAGCGGCGGTAAAAAGAAATTTATCGATACAAGAAAAGTTTCTTTCTTTTATACCTTTAGCAATTAATTGTTTACGATATAGGCGATTACATTCAATAATACCTTTACTCCACCGACTACGTTGATGCCATGAATCGATGAATCTAGTTGGTTGTTCATCATAGGTTATAGCACTTTCAACATAAGCAACATTGATATTTCTTAAAACACACATTATAGATAACTCAATATCTTCGGTGATGGTTTTTGGTTCGAAGCCTTCATCAATGACACTTTTAGCAACCATGAAACCTGTTCCATTAATGGCGGCAGCTTCATCAATATTCATTCGAGATTTATTGAAAAAGAAATTTTGAATATAGTAAAAAATTGAGTAACTAGTACTAAGCCAATTATCTTGTAAATTTTTGCTATCTTTTCTTCCTTGGGCAACTTTATAACCAGATAAGAAAGTATCATTCATTATTTTTAAAAAGTCAGGATGAACAACATTATCGGCATCAAATACAAGATAAGCATCATAATCACTTTTTTTTAACTTTTTAAAGGTATATTTTAGAACATCACCTTTAGTCTTTACAGGAACATCAACATTGATAATCTTGGCCCCGGCTTTTTTGGCAACTTCTTCGGTATTATCAGTACAATTATTAACTAAGGCATAGATATCAAATAAACTTTGAGGATAGTTTTGTTTTTTTAAACTTTCGATTAAATCAGCAATAACTTTAGATTCATTTCGAGCCGCGATTAAAACAGCAAATTTAGTTGAAGCATTTTGGGCGGTTATTTTAGGTTTAACTTTTTTAAATGAAGTGAAACTAGTTACTAAGAAATATAAACCATACATGATTGTAATGATAAATAATATGTAATAAATAAATTGAATCATTTACTAACTACTCCTCCGTTATATAATTGTATCTTTATTTAGATATATTATAACTCTAATTTAATTTTAGCAAATTAGTGGGTATTGTCAAGAAATTATTATTTTAAAAGAACACTTTAAAGGTGTTCTATGAATATATATCTATCTTTCCCAGTCAAATCTTGTTCTATACTTATTTTAGCTTCAGGAAATTTAACTTGCGCCATTTGTTTGATTTGAAGGCCTTGTGTTTCCCCGATTTCAAAAGCAATTAATTGGGGTTTATTAGCAATTATATCAAGTATGTGATGATAAAATTCTAAGCCATTTTCTTCAGCATATAAGGCTATTTTAGGTTCGTATTTGACAGTTTCATCTATTGTTTCTGTATAAGCAATATAAGGTGGGTTACTAATGTAAACATCATAATCGTCTAACTTAGAAACTGATAAAATGTCTTGTTGGTTATAGGTAATATTTACTTTATTTAATTCTGCATTTTTTTTGGCTATATCTAAAGCTTTATGATTGATATCTAAGGCGGTAATTTTAAAAGGCAAGTTTTTAGCTAAACTAATAGCAATACAACCACTGCCGGTACCGATATCTAGAATTGTTAAATTGTTATATTTTTTTAATTTTTGAATTACTTTTTCTACTAAATATTCGGTTTCAAAACGAGGAATTAAGACATTTTCATTAACTAAGATAGTAGTATTTAAGAATTCCACATTACCAATTAAATATTGAACTGGGTAGTTGTTTTTTACTTTTTCTATTTGTTCTTGGTAGTTATGAGGGTATTTTTCTTTTAAGAGTTTAAGGTCATTTTCGGTTAGAGTTTTATTAAAGAGCAACTTCTTCACCCTCGAGAATTCTTCTTTGGTCTTCGGTAATTAAGGCTTCAATTATAGGTTCTAAATGGCCATTCATTACGCGGTCTAATTCCATTAAGGAAAAATTAATGCGATGGTCAGTTACCCGATTTTGAGGATAATTGTAGGTTCTAATTTTTTCAGAACGGTCACCAGTACCAACTTTGCTTTTGCGTTCACTTGTTAATTCCGCATTTTTTTGTTGTTCTAAGTTGTCATAGATTTTCGCTTTTAATAGTTGCATAGCTTTTTCTTTATTTTTCATTTGGCTCCGCTCATTTTGGCAAGTTACAACAGTATTGGTAGGTAAATGAGTTATCCGAACAGCTGAATTTGAGGTATTTACAGATTGGCCTCCCGCCCCACTACTATGATAAACATCGATTTTTAAATCACTTTCTTTGATATCGATATCGACATCTTCGACTTCAGGCATAACGACAACAGTCGCGGTTGAGGTATGAACCCGACCTTGGCTTTCAGTTTCAGGGACTCTTTGAACACGATGAGCGCCACTTTCATATTTTAGTTTGGAATAAACATTATCACCTTTTATTAAGCATTCAAGTTGGGAAAATCCTCCACTAGTTCCCGGTATTTCATTGATAACTTCAATTTTCCAGTTATTTTTTTCGGCATAATAAGTGTACATTCGGAATAAGTCGCCAGCAAAAATATTGGCCTCATCTCCACCAGCAGCGCCACGAATTTCCATGATAACATTTTTACCATCATTTTTATCTTTAGGAATTAACAATATTTCTAATTCTTTTTCAATAGTGGCTTTTTGTTCTTGAAGACTTTCTAGTTCTTGCTCAGCCATTTCTTTTAACTCGGCATCATTAATTAAAGTTTTGGCTTCGTTTATACCGTTTAAAACATTTTTATATTGTTCGTATTTATCGACAATAGTTTTTAAATCACTTTGTTCTTTTGATAAAGCATTGACCGTTTTAAAATCCTGCATAATAGCGGGGTCCATTAACTTTTCTTGAATTTCTTGGTATTTTTTTAATATTGCTTCTAATCTATTTTCCATGAACTTTTCCTTTCTTTATGAACGGGGAAAATTACTACAAATTAGTTTCCTCTTCTTCATCTTCATCGATAACTACTAAATCAGATAAACCATCATCATCGTCATTGTCATCATCTTGTTCATCATAGAAAATGTTTTCCTCAGTTTGTTCCTCTTCTTCGTCTTCTTCAGTTAATTCTTCCTCATCAACAGCTATTTCTTCTTCATCTTCATCTAATACTAATTTTTTAGCATGTTTACTACTTAAATCCCAAGTACCATCATCTAACATGATAAATCTTTTATCTAATGTTAACATTTCAAAGAAGTCACCGATTTTTTCTTCAATAGTTTGGGCTGAAAGACTTACAAGTTTTCCTATTTCATTAAATAAATCAATTATTTTCATAGGTTTATTTTGCTCGTTTAATACCATAAAGGCAATATCATCATAAGACATATTTTCTAATTCTTCTTTGGTTAAATCTTCTATTTTCATAAATTATCCTCCTACATTTTGGTTGGAATATCAATTCCTAATATATTTAACAAGTCTTTAATTATCTTAGTAGTTAAATTAAGTAAGATTATCCAATCTTGTTTTTTTCTTTCATCTTCTAAATTATTAATATGATTATTTTCATAAAATGCATTCATTAAAACACACAATTCATATAAATAATTAGCAATAACCGATGGCATGCGGGAAATAAACGCATAATTTAAGACATTTTCTAGTTCTAAGAGTTTGATTCTTAAATTTCGGTCGTGAACATTATATATTGTTTTTGATAAATTGTCTACTGGTGTTTGATTAAACTCAAGAATTTTTTTGGTACGAAGATATGTGTATAAGATATATGGTCCAGTTTTACCAGTAGTTTTAGAGAATTTATCGATATCAAAAATATAAGATTTTTCATAATTATTTTGTAAATCGGCAAATTTGATGATGGAGTTAACAATGATATCTAAATCTTGGGGAGTGTATTCGAATTGATGTTCCGGATTATTTAAGAATATTTCTTTGATTTCAGTAAACATTTCTTCGAGTTTAGGGGTATTGCCAGCCCGAGTTTTAAAGGGTTTACCATCGGTACCGTTAATAGTACCAAGGCCTAAAAATTCAAAGTCAATATCTTTAGTTAAGGAATATTTTTGACAAACCCGAAATAATTGAGTGAAATGTAAATTTTGGCGAATATCGGTAGTATAGATTATTTTTTGCGGATTATAGTCTTTTTTCCGTTGATAAATAGTAGCTAAATCAGTGGTGCCATATAAGTAGGCTTTATTGCTTTTTTGATAGATAAATGGAGGAATTTCTACCTTATCAGTTGGTAAGGCAACGGGTATTACTCTTGCGCCTTCGCTTTCTTCTAAAAGATTTTCCGTTTCTAAATCGGTAGTTAAAGCTGGGATATATTTATAAGCATCAGATTCGCCAAGCCATAAATCGAAGGAAACTCCTAAGTAATCGTAGATTTTTTTGATATCTTTTTTAGATATTTCGAGAATTTGGTGAAAATATTTTTGATATTCCGGATTACCATCTTGTAATTCTTTAGTAATATTGGCACATTTTTCTTTGATTTCTGCATCTTCTTTACATAAGGCACTCATTTGAGGATAGATTCTAGATAGTTTTTCAAGGGTTATGTTTTCAAGGGAACAGTTTTCTTGTTGCAAGCCATAGATAACTTGGCCAATTTGAAGACCATAGTCACCTAGATGAACATCACCGATAACTTTTTGATTCATGTATGTTAGTAATCTCTTGATTGATTCACCAAAGATAGCGGGTCTTAAATGCCCAACATGGAGAGGTTTAGCAACATTAGCTCCCCCATAATCAAGAATTATGGTTTCTTCTGGAGGCATTTTGATATTGTATTTAGGATTATTAAGCATTTGATTTAGTAAATCATTTAGATAAGAATCACTTAAAGTAAAATTAACAAAACCGGGTTTAACGCATTCTATTTTGGAAAAATTAGCGGTTAATACAGAGTTTTTTTGGCATTCTTCAACTATCGCATTGCCGATGTCTAAAGGATTTTGATGCAAGGTTTTGGCTAAGTTAAAAGCACCATCATATTGATAATCACATAAATCAGGACGATTAGATTTTTTTATGTTTACTTCTTCCGTTATATTATAAAGTTTTTGGATAATTTGTTGTAGTTCATTATTCATAGATATCACCTTTTTTAGTTATTATTATTTTATTTTTAGCATCTTCAGATTCAATAACATATTCTAATTCGATTTTATCAGGGGTTACTTGAAACATGCATTGTTCGACAAGAATGGGAATGATACAATTTTCATTTTTTAGTTTAATGGAGCATGTTTGATTATTTATATCTAGAGTAAATAAAAAATCTTCATTTTCGCGAATAAATTTTTGATTTTCTATATCTATCACAGTATTATAATCTAACAATTCAGTTTTAATACATAAATCGGTCAGATTACCAAATAAATCTTTTTGGAAGATAGGTTCATCATTTTTAATAAAAGTTAAAGATATTTCGTTCTGTTCCACGAATTACACCTCTTTTTTTCTAGGACATTATACCATAAAGGGTAATGATTTGCACTCATAAATTCAATTTTTTTTATCATACTAAAAAAAGGTGGAATTTTATGAAGAAATTTTGGTTTTTTTCTAAGTCTATTTTGTTTGTTTTTTTAATCTTTTTAATTGTGATGAGTGGGTTATATGTTTATGCCTTTTTTAGTCCTAAGTTAGAGTTAACCAATATTGGTCAAATGTATATTTATGATAGAAATGAGGCGTTAGTTTACCAAGGTAGTGGCACGAGTGAATGGGTTGATTTAGAAAATATTAATGATAATTTAATTAAGGCCGTTATTAGTGTCGAAGATAAAAATTTTTATAAACATCATGGATTTGATTATTTAAGAATTGCTAAAGCGATGATGGAAAATATTAAAAATAAAAGTATTGTTCAAGGGGCATCGACAATTAGTCAACAATATATTAAAAATATGTATTTAGATTTTTCTCAAACTTGGGATAGAAAAATTGATGAGGCTTTTTTAACTTTAGAGTTGGAAGTTCATTATAGTAAAGATGAAATATTAGAAGGGTATTTAAATACGATTAATTATGGGGCTGGCAATTATGGAATTATGAATGCTAGTAAGTATTATTTTAATAAAGAAGCCAAAGATTTGTCTTTAGAGGAAGCTTTAATGCTGGCGGGAATTCCGAAAAATCCTACGCGTTATAATCCAGTGAATAATTATGATGAGTGTATTAAGCGAGCGAAGATTGTAGCCCAAACGATGGTGGAGAATGATTTATTAACACAAGAGGAATATGATAATTTATTTTTAGAGGCTATTCCGATTTATGGGAAAAGAGAGTCTAATAATTTACAAATGTTAATGTATTATCAGGATGCAGTTTTACATGAATTGAATAATTTAAGTGGCATACCAGCAACTTTATTGGAGAGTGGCAGTTTGAAGATTTATACGAATTTAGATTTGGAAGCCCAAAGTGAGTTGGAAAAAGCCGTTTTACATAATGTTACTGATGAAAATATGCAGGTAGCCGGAATTTTGGTAGAGCCAGATACCGGGGCAATTTTAGCTTTAACAGGAGGAATAGATTATGCAACAAGCCAATATAATCGGGCAATTTCAGCATCTAGGCAAGTAGGGTCAACGATGAAACCATTTTTGTATTATGCAGCTCTAGAACATGGAATGACTAGTTCTTCAAAGTTTTTAAGTGAATATACTAATTTTGTTTTTTCAAATAATAAGACTTATAGTCCATCGAATTTTAATGATGTTTATGCGAATAAAGAAATTACCATGGCCGCGGCTTTAGCTTATTCAGATAATATTTATGCCGTGAAAACGCATTTGTTTTTAGGGGAGGATACTTTAGTGGAAACGGCGAAAAGATGTGGAATTACAGGCAATTTAGAGCCTAATCCTTCTTTAGCGTTAGGAACTAGTGAACTCAAAATGATAGATTTTATTAATGGTTATACAACTTTGGCGAATGGGGGATATTTAACCGATAATTTTTTGATTAATAGAGTAGAAGATTTAGAGGGAAATGTTTTATATGAGCATAAAAATAAGAAAAAAATGGTGTTAAATTCCAATTATTTGTATATTTTAAATGAAATGATGAGTAACACGAGTAATTCAAGTTTTACAAGTTATACTGTACCGACAGCTTTATCGATTGCTAATCAAATGAGTCGAAAATATGCTTTGAAAACAGGAACGACCAACAGTGATTATTGGACAGTAGGATACAATAATGATGCTTTATTAATGGTATGGTTAGGTTATGATGATGGGAAGGCCGTGGAAAGAGATTCAAGTACGTGGGGAAAAAAAATTTGGATTGAAACAATGGAGAATTATTTAAAAGAAAGAAAAAGTAATTGGTATGAAACGCCTAAACATGTTATTGGAATTTTACAAGACCCAGTGACAGGAGAAGGGGTTACAAATGATAATGCCGCGGTTTTTTATTATGTTAGAGGTAGTGAAAGTTTGGGAGTTTTGAAGGAAAATTAGGAATATAAAAAAAAGTCTAATTAGGATGTTACTTAGGTGAAACATCGTTAGTTTAGACTTTATTTTTTTATTTTGATTGTTATTTGATATGTATCTTCTAAATCAGCTTCTTCAAGTTCAAGGTCAATTCCCCGTTCTTTGATTTTTTCAATATTGTCGCGAATATCATTTATAGTAGTTTTAAAATCAAGGCCGGCTTTTTCTTCTTGAATTTCTTCATATTTTGGGTCTAATTTTTCTATGCTGTCTAAAGGGTCAATTAAACCTTCTAAATTGGCAAAAGCAAAACTTTCTAATTTTGGTTCGGGAGATGACGTTTCCGGAGTTTCAGGAGTTGGTTTAACTGGTTCAGGTTGGTCATAAATAGGATTTAAATCGACAACTGTTTCTTTATTTTCGCTAGGTAGTTCGGGAGTATTATCAATAGGAAGTTCTTGAGGTTTAACATAAATATCTTCATCAAGGAAATCGATAGGATTTAAGTGAGTTGGTTCTTCAATAGGTTTTGGCTCTTCAATTGGTTGTTCTTTATTGAAAATATCAAGTGAGGGAGCGGTATTCATATTAGTTTGTTCATCTTCTAGGAAATTAAAGAATTTATTAGGTATTGCTTTTTTTTCTTCTTCCTCAGTAGGTTTTGGTTCTTCGATTGGTTGAGGTTCAGAATTTTGAGGTTTCATGAATTCTTCAACATTATGAAGTTTGCGACTAACATTTATATCTTGGGCATTATTCATAATTTCAGTTAAATTAGGGTTAATATTATTTATCAAAGGCATTCCACTTTCTTCATCATCATCAGGTTTATTATTTTTGAGTTTTTTTAGTTCCATATCTAATTGCCGAACAGGCATTCTTTCTTCAATTATTCTTTTTAACCATTTACGTTGTTCTGCTTTATCTTCTAGACTTAATAAAGCTCGGGCATGACGTTCAGATATTTTTTCATTTAAAAGGGCATCTTGAACTTCGTTATCAAGATTTAATAGCCGTAGTTTATTGGCAATAGTAGATTGCGATACACCCATTTTATCAGCTAATTGTTCTTGAGTTAGGTAGCCTCTTTCTAATAGTTTTTTATAGGACTTAGCTTCTTCAATGGAAGTTAGATTTCTTCTTTGAATATTTTCAACTAAAGCTACTTCGGCGCTTTTATTATCATCGATATCCGAAACAATAACTGGAACTTTGGTTAGTCCTGCTAAAGTAGAAGCTTTATATCTTCTTTCACCAGCAATTATTTCATATTTATCACCTAATGGCCGAACAACTAGTGGCTGAATTATACCATGTTGTTTAATAGATTCAGCTAGTTCTTTGATACCATCTTCGTTGAATGTTAAACGTGGTTGAAATCTATTTGGTATTATATCTTCAATAGGTATTTCTTGGATAGTTTGGTCCCTTTTCATTTTCTAATCAGCCCCTTTAGCCTATTATTAATATATCTTATATTAGAGTTTTTTTCAATGGTTTTTTGAGAATTTTGTCATAAGTTCGTGGATATTGAGAATTAGTTTTGGCATTGTGTTCAATTATAAGGATGGTTCTTTTACTATTTTCAAGAGGAAGAGTGAATTCTTTTTTAGCGATTATTGTTCCTTTAAGTTCTTGGAAATAAGGTTCTAGGCCAAGCATTTCTTTTTCGACTTTAGCTTTCATCGCAATAAATTTACCTGATATTTTAAGAGCCGGCAAGGATAATTCAAGTAAAATTTTTAAATCGGCAACAGCGCGAGAGGTAACGATATCAAATTGTTCGAGATTATTTTTAACATATTCTTCGGCCCGCATATTGATTATTTCCACGTTTTTTAATTGTAATTTGGTATTTAGGTAGGCTAAAAATTTGGTTTTTTTATTATTAGAATCAAGCAGAGTAAAGTGGCTAGTAGGCTTAAATATGGCTAAAACAAGGCCAGGAAAGCCAGCACCAGTTCCAATGTCTAAAACTTTACTATTGTCAGGAATATATTCTAGGATGGTTAGAGAATCATAAAAGTGTTTTAAATAGATATCTTCTTTAGTTTTAAGAGCTGTTAAATTGGTGTGTTCGTTGTATTCTAATAATGTTGTTAGATAGATATTTAGAAGGTCTAGTTGATTTTTTGAAAGGTCAATATGCAACTTGGCTAATTCATTTTTTAAGATTTCTTCATTCATTTTTACCATATTCCTTTTTTAAATATATTGCTAATATTGAAATATCAGCAGGGTTGACACCACTTATGCGAGCTGCTTGGCCAATCGATACTGGGCGAACTTGTTCTAATTTTTGCCGAGCTTCACTAGCTAAATTTTTGACTTTTTGATAATCGATATCATTTGGAATTTGTTTTTCTTCTAATTTTAACATTTTATCGATTTCTTTTTGGGTTTTCGTAATATAACCTTCATATTTTATAGCAATTTCAACTTCTTCTTTAACATCTTCTGAATAGTCAAGGGGAATAATTTGTTCTAAAAATTCTAAAGTTATTTCTGGGCGTTTTAATAATTCAAAAAAACTAGTTTTATTTTGCGGAATAGAGAAATTATTTTGTAGGAAGATGTTTTTTATCTTTTCAGTTAATTCAAGTTTGGTTTCTTTTAAAATTTGGGTTAATTCATTAATATTAGCCAATCTAGTTTGATAATTTTGATACATTGTATCGGTGATAGTATTTAACTCATGAGCATATTCTCTTAAACGAAGGTCAGCATTATCATGTCTTAATACTAACCGATATTCAGCGCGAGAGGTAAGCATACGATAAGGTTCTTTAGTACCTTTGGTAACTAAGTCATCTATTAAAACCCCAATGTAAGATTCGTTTCTTTTTAATATAAGGGGTGGGTGATTTTGTAATTTTAATGAGGCATTAATCCCAGCGATTAACCCTTGGCCAGCTGCTTCTTCGTACCCACTAGTACCATTGATTTGACCAGCAGTGAATAGATTAGCAACAACTTTGGTTTCGAGACTTGGTTTTAGTTGTAAGGGTTCGATAGCATCATATTCGATAGCATAAGCATATTTGGTAATTATAGCATGTTCTAAGCCTTTTAAACTATGAACCATTTGGTCTTGAATTTTTTCCGGCATACTGGTAGAAAAACCTTGAAGATACCATTCATCATAATACATGCTTTCTGGTTCTAAAAATAATTGATGGCGTTCTTTATCTTTAAATCGGACTATTTTATCTTCTATTGAAGGGCAGTATCGAGGACCTATGCCCGTAACATAACCACCATACATACTTGATTTATCTAGATTATTAAGAATAATTTGATGAGTTTGGTCATTTGTATAGATTAAATAGCATTTTTGTTGGTCTTCTAATTTATATTGGGGTTTATCATCGAAAGAAAAGGTATGGTATTTATTGTCTCCTAATTCTTCTTGACAAGCCGAAAAGTCGATAGAAGAGGCTTTTAGGCGAGGGGGAGTTCCGGTTTTTAAACGTTGAATTTTAAAGCCATATTTTTTTAAGTTATCACTTAGATGGTTACTTCTCTCTTCACCATGAGGACCTTCTTCTTTACTAACAGAACCGCGTAAGATATTGCTTTTTAAGTAAGTACCAGTAGTTAATATTAAGGCATTACAGTAGTATTTTGTACCATCGGCTAAGATAATGCCTTTTATTTGGTCGTTTTCAACAATTATATCTTCAACTTTGCCTTCTTTAATGGTTAAATTTGGAGTGGCTTGTAAGCGTTTAAGCATATTTTTAGGGTATAAAGTTTTATCTGCTTGACAACGCAATGATTGAACAGCGGGACCTTTCTTACTATTAAGCATTTTTATTTGAAAATGAGATTCATCGGCTACTTTACCCATTAAACCACCTAAAGCATCGATATCTCGGACAATAACACCTTTAGCTGTTCCACCTATGGAAGGGTTACAAGGCATATCAGCAATATTTTTAATATTCATAGTTATTAATAAAGTAGAGTGACCCATAAAAGCGGCGATATGACTGGCTTCACATCCGGCGTGTCCTCCACCAACAACGATTATTTCATAGTTCATATATATCACATCCTATTTATGTTTTTTAAAATTTTTTATTTTCCTAAACAAAAGTTGGTAAATAGTTTATCAATTAATTCATCTTCGTATGTTTCACCAATTAAGGTTCCAAGTAAATCGAAGGCATTTCGTAAGTAAATTTCTAGCATGTCAACAGGAATTGCTTTTTCTAATTCTGCAAGAAGGGTATTGATATTTTGAAGAGATTTTTGAATAATATCAATTTGGCGAGCATTAGAAAGATAGGTTAAATCTTTTTGGGAGATTTTATCTAAGTTATACATGTCGATGATTTTTTGTTTTAAAGCATCAAGACCATTTAGTTCTTTGGTGTTGCCTTTTACCATGTTTAAATTAGTTAAAGTAGGGTCAAGAACTAACTTTGATTCTAAATCAGTTTTGTTTAAGAAAATGATATGAGGTTTATTTTGAATTAAATTGATTAGTTTTTGGTCTTCAGCCGTTAATGGTTCGTTATTATTTAAGACCAATATTACTAAATCAGCCGAGTCAATGATTTTTTTACTTTTATCAACGCCGATTTTTTCGACCATATCGGTAGTTTCTCTAATACCAGCTGTATCGATTAAATTTATTTCAATGCCATTTAGTTGCATTTTGGCTTCGATTAAATCGCGAGTCGTTCCAGATATATCTGTTACGATGGCTTTGTCTTCATTTAGTAAGGCATTTAAAAGACTACTTTTCCCAACATTAGGTCGCCCAATTAGAGCAATGTCTAGACCCGATTTGATAATTTTACCGATTTCGGAGTTTTGATAAATTTTTTCGAGTTGTTTTTGAATTTCTATAACAGGCTGTTTTAAGTTAGCTTGAGTTATTTCCGGAGCATCTTCGTATTCAGGGTAATCGATATTTACTTCGATGTTAGCAATGATATCTAGAATTTGGTCACGAAGGTCTTGAATTATTTTGGTACTACGACCACTTAGTCCATTTAAGGCTAGTTTACGTTGTTGCGAACTTTTGGCTTCGATTAAATCACTGACAGATTCGGCTTCTAGAAGATTTATTCGGCCATTTAAAAAGGCTCTTTTAGTAAATTCACCGGGTTCGGCTAAGCGGGCACCTTGGGCGAGTAAAAGTTGAAGAATTTTGTTGGTCGTAGCAATTCCGCCATGACAATTAATTTCAACTATATCTTCCGTAGTAAAAGTTTTAGGAGCGAGCATAACAGTTATTAAAACTTCATCAATGATTTCTTCATTTTCGACTATGTAACCGTAGTGGATGGTATGAGAGGAAACTTCGAAAAGATTTTTTCCTTGAAATAGGCTGTTAGCGATGGCTAAGGCTTCGGGTCCACTGACTCTTATTATAGAAATAGCTCCAACTCCAGTAGCGGTCGAGATAGCGGCTATTGTATCTTGTTCATTCATAAAATCGGCTCCTTTTTTCGATTAGTATATCACAAAATTATTTCCCGGGAAATAAAAATAGACTTTCGAATTTTGAAGACATTTTAAAACCTACTTAATCAGTAGGCTTAATTATAATATGGCGATTAGGTTCTTCACCTTCGCTGATAGTTTTGACCCCTTTAAAGTTTGATAGTCTATTATGAATAATTCTTCTTTCATAAGAGTTCATGTTATCAAGCGACGTTTCAACTTTAGTAGCTCGTACTTCTTTAGCAATCTTAATAGCTAAGCGTTCTAAATTGGCGATACGTTTTTCTTTATAATTTTCAACATCAAGGTTAACATTTAAATATTGTTGGTATTCATTAAAAATATTTTGTTTAAGAATCGTTTCTAAGGCTTTTAAAGTTTGACCATTTTTTCCAATTAGAATCGGATTATTTTGGGAAGACATATCAATATTGATTATTCCATCTTTGAATAAGGCTTTAGTTGTTAGATTGATATTGAAAGGAGAAATTATTTGTTTTAAAAATTCTTCTATATCACTAGTTAATTGTTCATAAGTAACAGCCTTGATAGTATAAGTTTTACCTTTTAATAGAGAAGTTTTTTCTTCAACTATATTATAAATAAATTCTGTCCGACTGGCATTTAATTTTTCTTCGGCTTTTCTAATAGCTTCTTCGACGCTTTTAGCTTGTAATGTAACATTATTCATTTATCTCACTTCTTTTCTTTTTTTTCTTTTAATTTCTTAAATAGATAATTTTGAAAAACAATGAAGGCATTGGTTACTACCCAGTATAATGCTATCGCAGTAGGTAAACTAAAGGAAGCAATGGAAATAATAACAATCATAAATTTTAAAGAGTATTGCATTTGTTTTTCAACTTCACTATTGGCATTACTTTGATTCATACTATTTTTAAAAGATAAATAAGTAGTAATAATTATTAAAGCAATTAAAGCAATGTAGATATATTCACCTTTACTTATACCGACCCAAGGAGTCATTCCTAAAGTCATACCTAATAATTTATCTTCAAAAATGGCCGGAACTCGATTTATTGCCTGTAAGAAAGCAAAGAATAATGGTAATTGAATAAAGGCCATGAGACAACCCGATACGGGATTAATATTATATTTTTTATATACTAACATCGTTTCTTGACTTTTCATCATCATGGAATCGGTATCTGTTTTATTAGCATATTTTTTTTCAATTCTTTGAATTTCTGGAGCGGCTTTTTGCATATTTTCCGATTGGTCGATACTTTTTTTAGAAAATGGTAATAGAATTAAACGAATTCCTAAACCGATAAGCATAACGGATAGACCATAGTTTTTGATTAAGATACCTAATTTTAAAATCAAATAGGCCAAAGGTTTAACAAAAAGAGTTTCCCATAAACCAGAATATTCGATATCAGATGGCTTATATTCTTCACAGGTTGGTAATTCTTCTAAGGGAGTCTTTAATTGGTCATTATATTTTTCATAAAGTCCTAAAAGATTTTCTTCTTTGGGCTTACATAAGATATTATTTTGTAAATTTTGACCAGTTTCTTCATAGGTGATGATTTTTTTATCTTCTTTTAAATAATTAGAACTTCCACAGCCAGTCGTGAATAATAAGATCAGCAGACTGAGAATAACTATTTTTTTCTTTTTCATTTTATCTCCTTTATTAATTGTACTAACGAATCATTCATTTCTTGATAATTTTTGGTAGTACAACTTTTTTTTATCATTATAATATAATCTTTGGTTTTTGAAAAGAAATCTTTATTATTATCAATAATATTGCGAATTTGTCTTTTTAATTTATTTCTTACAACGGCATTACCAACCTTTTTACTAATGGCTAACCCAAAACGTGAATAAGAATAAACTGCTTTCCTTATATATATAGTATATAAATCATTTTTGATAAATTTCGAATTTTGAATTATATCATTAAATTCTTCTTTTTTTTTCACAACTTCGATTTTTTTCATTCGCTCACCTGATTAATAAATAATTTAAAAATAGCAAAAAAACCACATTTGTGGTTATTTATTGATTAAATTTTTACGACCTTTTTTTCTTCTTCTTTTTAAGATTTTAGTTTCTTTACGGGCAAAAAATCCATGTTTTTTAGCTCTTCTTCTTTTATTAGGTGTATATGTACTAAACATAATAATTCCTCCTTTAATTAGCGTTCTTATTATAATATTATTAGCTTTAAAAAGTCAAGGATTATTGGGAGGTTAAAATTAAATAGGTAAGTCTTAGCATTTTGAATAATTAAAGTATGAACAATGAACAATTTTTCTTAATTTGGTGGCTAAAATCTTGCTTGAGATTTCACTAAAGTGGATAAATATTATTTATTGTGAATTTAAAGTTTATAAGTTGTTGATAACTTTTTAACTATTTATGGGATATATTTTAATTTTTCACATTATAAACAATTTATTAAATTTTTTAAAAAGTTTATATGTGAATATTGTTTAAAGTTATTTTGTGAATAATGTTGATATTTTGATAAAATTCAGATAAAATAAGGCAAAAACATTGTGGATAAGATGTTGATATCCTGTGAATTAGTACTTTAGACTTTTATTTTTAAAATACTTGATATACAATGAAATTGGAAAGTGAGACACTTAGGGATGGGGTGAATGGATTATGAAGGTAGATAGTATCTGGGGTAGTTTTTTAGATATTATAAAAGAAGAAATGAATCCTGCTTCTTATCATGCTTGGTTTGAAGGTTTAAAAGTTGTAAAAGCTGATAATGAAGTCATTACCATTCAAGTTCCCATGGAAATTCACAAAAAAATCTTAGGTGATAATTATTATTCATTAATTGAAGAAACATTATTTAAATTAACTGGGGTAAATTATGAAATTAAGTTTGTTGTAGAAGAAGAAGTCGAAATGGCGGAAAGTATTGAAGAATTTAAGCCAGATGAAAAATTTGTCCCGATTGAAAAAGAGGAATGGCAAAGTAATTTGAATCCTAATTTAAATTTTGATAACTTTATTGTGGGTAACTCAAATAAATTAGCCAAAGTAGCCTGTATGGCCGTCGCAGAACAACCAGGAAAGATTCATAATCCCTTATTTATTTATGGAAAAAGTGGTTTAGGTAAAACCCATTTGATGCACGCGATTGGAAATTTTATTGCTAATAATAGTAATAAAAAAGTGCTTTATACCACTAGCGATATGTTTATGAGTGATTATACGGGGATTGCTAGCTTGGAAAAAGGCCAAAGTTCGATAGATTATGCGAATAATTTTAAAAATAAGTACCGCAATGTGGATGTTTTAATTATCGATGATATTCAATATTTAGTCGGGGCTGAAAAAACTCAACAAGAATTTTTCCATACATTTAATTATTTGCACCAATCAAATAAGCAGATTATTATTAGTTCAGATAGTAGCCCCGATGATTTAAAACTTTTAGAAGAAAGACTTCGAAGTCGATTTATGTGGGGATTACCTGTGGATATCTAT
Source organism: uncultured Bacilli bacterium (assembly GCA_947600335.1). Classification (GTDB taxonomy): domain Bacteria; phylum Bacillota_I; class Bacilli_A; order RF39; family UBA660; genus MGBC108787. The sequence continues at coordinate 20,148 of CANQGB010000011.1, forward strand.
CCGCCTGACTTTGAATTACGATGTAAAATTATCAAGCAAAAAATTAAAGGAACTAGCATAGAGAACAAGTTAGACCAAAATGTTATTGAATATATAGCTAATAGTTGTCAAAATGATGTAAGATTTTTGGAAGGGGCTTTAAATAGATTAATGGCTTATACAGCGATTATTGTTCCAGATAAAATTGATTTAGAGTTTTGCAACGAAGCTTTGAAAGATTTTGTTAATAAAAATATTTATTCAGATAATAACATTCAAAATATTCAAATTGCGGTAGCTGATTATTATAAAATAACAGTTGAAGATTTAAAGGGGAAGAAAAGGAGTGCTAATATTGCTTATCCTCGCCAAATTGCCATGTATTTATCAAGAATGTTAACAGATGAAACTTTTCCAAAAATTGGCATGGAATTTGGGGCTAGAGACCATTCAACCGTAATTCATGCTTGTGATAAAATCGAAAATGATTTAAAAAGTAATAAAAAATTAGAGGATGATATAAAAAATATAAAAAATAAAATCTAAGGTTGTTTATAACTTAGGCCTTATTGTGGATAAGATGAGAATAAAAAGTGGATAAAAATTATGTTTTTAGCTAGGTTTTAAAAGGAATTTAGAAGTTATGCACTTTATAAACAATGTTATTAATATAATAATAAATTATAAATAAAAAAAGGAGCGGAAAAAAATGAAATTTACAATTGAAAAAAATGTTTTATTAGAAAATTTAAATAATGTTATTAAAGGAATATCAACTAAGACAGTTATTCCTATTCTTAGTGGAATTAAATTTGATTTAACAGAAGAGGGATTATCTTTAACAGCTAGTGATAGTGAGTTAACAATTAATTCTTTTATTGATAAAAATGAGATAAAGATGATTGAAAGTACAGGAACAATCGTTATTCAAAGTAAGTATATTTTAGAAATTATTCGAAAGATGCCTAGTGATGTTATTAACTTTGAAGTTATTGACAGTTTAAAAATTAGAATCTTTACGGAAAATAATCAATATAATTTAAATTGCTTAGATGCATCTGATTATCCTAATATGAAATTGGAAGAACATAAGGACCCGATTATTTTAAAGGGTGATGTGTTGAAAAGTATTATCAATCAAACGGTTTTTGCGATTTCAACCCAAGAATTAAGACCTCTTTTAACTGGAGTTAATATGAAAATAACAGGTGATGTTTTAGAATGTATTGCAACTGATTCTTATCGTTTAGCAAAAAAGACAATTAAAATAGATGTTCCAGTTAATACAGAGATGAATTTAGTTATTCCAGGTAAAAATTTTATTGAGTTAGAAAAAATTATTATGGATGATTCAGATGTGGAAATGCATATATTTAATAACAAAATATTGTTTAAGTATAAAAACATTAAATTTCAAACTAATTTATTATCTGGTACTTATCCAAATACTTCTAATTTAATACCAACAGAGTTTGGCATGAAAGTGAAAGTAAATAAGGCTGATTATATGGCCAGTGTTGATAGAGCAGCTTTACTTACGCAAGGTAAAGATAAAAATATTATCAAAATGAAAATAGAAAATAATGAAATGATTATTAATTCTTATGCTTCAGAGATTGGTAAAGTTGAAGAAAAGTTATATATTGAAATGGATAGTAACAGTACTATTGATATTTCTTTTAGTTCGAAATATATGTTAGAGGCTTTAAAAACCTTAAAAGATGATGAAATAAATATTTTACTAACTAACGATGTCAAACCTATAATTGTTAAATCAATTAATGATGAATCGTTAATTCAATTAATTTTGCCAATAAAAACTTATTAATAAATTAAAATATCCCATTTTTTCGACAAAATGTGGATTTTTTTTTTGTTAGTGTAGAGAACAATTTATTAGGGAGGTTAGAAAGGAAAATGGAAAATTATGAGGTAAATGATAGGACTTTAGCTTTATGTTCTTTGGATAGTAAGACTAGAGTTTATGAAGAAGGTTCTACCTTTATTGTGAATAAGCCAGCTTATGAAATAATGGAAGATAGTTGTGAATATTTTGGCAGTTCAATCGAAGGGCGGAAAAAAGGTACTTTTAATTTGATTGGCGTTACTTATAAAGCTCCGATTATTGTTGAAGAAAGTAAAAATATTATATTTTTTCCTACTTGTTCACCACGATTAAAAAATTGTTCTTGGTTGAGGTCTTCAAAAATTGATTCGTATTATTATGAGAGTAATAAGTTATTTGTGCGGTTTAAAAATGGGGAAAGAATTGTGGTAAATTCATCGTATGGAGTAATCGATAATCAAATTATTAGAGCAATCAAGTTAGAGGTGGCTTTAAAAAATCGAAAATCGGAAAAAAATATACAAATATAGCCTATTTTATGATATAATTTTAAATAGGTATAGGAGTACATAAATACCTATTATTTTTAATTAAAAGCGAAAAAGAGGCTAAATATGCAAATTCAGGAATTAAAACTATTAAATTTTCGTAATTATGATAAAGTAAATGTAACTTTTAATAAACATTTAAATATTATTTATGGATTTAATGGTAGCGGAAAAACAAATTTAGTCGAAGCAATCTATGTTTTAAGTTTAACAAGGTCTTTTAGACAGGTAAATGATAAAACGTTAATTAAAAATAATACTAATTTAACTAAAGTTTCAGGGGTGTTAAATAATAAATATTTAAACAGTTTTTCTGTTATTATTACTCCTGATGGCAAAAAAGTTAAAATTGATGATAATAAAATAACCAAAATTTCCGATTATATTTCGAAAATTTGTATTGTTTTATTTAGTCCTAATGATTTAAAAATGGTAAAGGATACACCAAGTATTCGAAGAAAATATCTTAATATTGCTATTTCGCAGTTAAATATTGATTATTTAAAGTTATTAAATGATTATAATAAGTTATTAAAGTTAAGAAATGCTTATTTAAAAACAATGTATTTGAATGGAAATAGTAAGAGTGAATACTTAGATATTTTAACGGAAAAACTCGTGGATATTGGATTAAATATTTATGATATGCGAAAGAGTTATATTTTAGAAATTAATAATTGGATTGGCAAGTATTATCAACATATTGCTAAGTCGGGTAATTTGTATTTAAACTTTTTAAGTGATTTTGCTGATAAAAATAAAGAAGAACTTTTAAAAATGTTTAAAAATAATTTAAAAAAAGATTTAGCTTTTGGAAAAACTAACTTAGGAATTCATCATGATGATATTGAGTTTTTTTTGGATGACTTTTTGTTAAAGGACTATGGCTCTGAAGGGCAACAAAAAAATGCTGTTATCTCATGGAAATTTAGTGAAATAAGTATTTTAAAGAAAATAAAAGGTGTTACTCCGATATTGATATTAGATGATTTATTTAGTGAATTAGACCAGGAAAAAATTAAGAATATTTTAGATTTAATTGATGATGATATTCAAACTTTTATTACAACAACAGAGTTTGAAAAAGTGAAAAGGTTAATTACAAATAAGTCTTATAAAAAAATTTATGTAAATGATGGAAAATTAGAGGAGGCAGAATAATGAACGATAAACAACATTATGATGATAGTGATATTCAAGTTTTGGAAGGCTTGGAAGCAGTTCGCAAAAGACCAGGTATGTATATTGGAACAACTAGTGAGAGAGGTCTTCATCATTTAGTTTGGGAAATTGTTGATAACGCTATCGATGAAGCTTTGGCAGGATATTGTGATGACATTGAGGTCGTTGTTGGTAAAGGTAATACGATTACAGTTAAAGATGATGGGCGTGGAATGCCAACAGGATTTAATAATAAAACTGGTTTATCGACGATTGAAACTATTTTTACAGTTTTACATGCTGGCGGTAAATTTGGCGGCGGTGGCTATAAAGTTAGTGGCGGTCTACATGGTGTTGGCGCGAGTGTTGTTAATGCTTTATCAACATGGTTAGAGGTTACCGTTTATCGTGATTCAAAGATTTATTATCAAAGATTTGAAAATGGTGGAAAACCAGTCGAGCCTTTAAAAGAGATAGGAACTTGTGAAGAAAATCGGACAGGTACAACTGTTACATTTAAAGCTGACCCCGAAATTTTTACGGAGACAACAATTTATAATTATGATACTTTGGCTAAAAGATTGCAAGAATTGGCTTTTTTGAATAAAGGCATTCGAATTGTTTTAATTGATGAACGCGAAGAAGATAAGAAAAATGAATTTTTATATAATGGGGGAATTATTGAGTATGTTAATATGCTTAATAAAAATAAAACTCCATTACATAAGGATATTATTTATTTCGAAGGTTCAGAGGATGGTATAGAGTTAGAAGTCGCCATGCAATATAATGATTCATACAATCCAAGTGTTTATTCGTTTACTAACAATATTAATACGTATGAAGGTGGAACCCATGAAGATGGTGTTAAAAGAGCTTTAACTCGAATTATTAATAATTACGCCAAAAATGCGAAGATTTTAAAGGATAATGACGAACCTTTTACAGGTGAAGATGTGCGGGAAGGTTTGACAATGATAATTTCTTGTAAACATCCTAATCCTCAATTTGAAGGTCAAACTAAAACAAAACTTGGTAATGCGGAAGTACGAAAAATAGCTGATGATGTATTTAGTGAAGGTTTTGAAAGATTTTTAATGGAAAATCCAGATGAAGCCAAGATTATCATTGATAAGGTTAATACAGCCGCTCATGCTAGAATGGCTGCCAAAAAAGCTCGTGAATTGACAAGAAGAAAAACAGCGTTGGATTCGATTAATACTTTAGGTAAGTTGGCCGATTGTACAAGTAAGGATGCAACTATTTCGGAGATATTTATTGTCGAAGGTGATAGTGCCGGTGGTTCAGCGAAAAGTGCTAGAATTCCGCAAACGCAAGCGATTTTGCCATTAAGAGGTAAGATTTTAAATGTGGAAAAAGCCAGACTTGATAGGGCTTTATCTAATGAAGAGATTAGAACAATGATTACGGCTTTTGGTACTGGTATAGGTGATGAGTTTGATATTAATAAGTTACGGTATCATAAGATAATTATTATGACCGACGCCGATGTCGATGGTTCTCATATTCAAATATTGCTTTTAACGTTGTTTTATCGCTTTTTTAGGCCGATTGTTGAGGGTGGCTATGTCTATGTTGCTCAACCGCCTTTATTTCGAATTACGTATGGAAAAGCCAATAAATATTTTCAAACGGAAGAAGAACTGGAAGCATATCGTTCAACTTTACCTAGTAATGCTAAACCAATTGTTCAACGATTTAAAGGTTTAGGAGAAATGGAAGCTGAAGATTTACGAGATACGACAATGCATATTAGTAATCGTATTTTACGAAGAGTCACAGTCGAAGATGCTATGGAAGCTGATAGAGTTATTGCTGATTTAATGGGTGATGATGTGATGCCTAGAAAGCAATATATTGAAGAGCATGGTCATGAAGTCGATGATTTGGATATATAGGAGGTTATGTTGATGGATAAGATAGTTGAAAATAATATTGTAACAGAATTTAATAAATCTTTTATTCGTTATTCAATGAGTGTTATCGTTGCTCGGGCTATACCTGATTTAAGAGATGGCTTGAAGCCGGTTCATCGAAGAATTTTGTATTCGATGTATGAATCTGGTTATACTCCTGATAAACCTCATCGTAAAAGTGCCAGAATAGTTGGAGATGTTATGGGTAAATATCATCCTCATGGTGATTCTTCAATTTATGAGGCGATGGTAGGAATGGCGCAACCGTTTACTTATCGACATATGTTAGTAGATGGTCATGGTAATTTTGGTAATATGGATGGTGATGGCGCGGCAGCAATGCGTTATACCGAAGCTCGTTTATCTAAGTTATCTTTGGAAATGGTTCGCGATTTAAATAAAAATACCGTTGATTTTGAGCCTAATTTTGATGAAACTGAACAAGAACCAGTTATTTTACCTAGTAGATTTCCTAATATATTAGTTAATGGTTCAATGGGAATCGCTGTTGGTATGGCAACATATATTCCACCTCATAATTTAGGGGAAGTTATTGATGGTTGTGTTGCTTATATTGATAATCCGGAGATTGATACTGATGGGTTAATGCAACATATTAAAGGACCTGATTTTCCAACTGGAGCTACGATTTTAGGTAATAGTGGTATAAAGAAGGCTTATGAAACTGGTCGTGGAACTATTACTATTCGGGGAAAAGCCGATATTGAAGAGGTTGATGGTAAAACAAGAATTGTAGTTACAGAATTACCTTATAAAGTTAATAAAGCTGAATTTCAATCTCGGATTGGTGAGTTGGTTCGCGATAAAATTATCGATGGAATTAGTGAATTGCATGAGGAATCTAATTTGGAGAATCCTGTTAGGGTAGTTATCTATATAAAAAGAGATGCTAATGCTAATGTAGTTTTAAATAATCTATATAAATATACTCAATTACAAACAACATATAGTATTAATTTTTTGATGATTGATCAAAAAAGTCCCAAGATTTTACCTTTAAAGGATATTATTTCGAAATATATTGATTATCAAAAAGAGATTATTATTCGGAGAACACAATTTGATTTAGCGAAAGCGCAAGAAAGAGTTCATATTTTAGAAGGTTTAAAGATTGCTTTAGATAATTTGGATGAAGTTATTAAAATTATTCGTAATGCCGAGAATGATGGTATTGCTAAAGAACAATTAATGTCTAGATTTGGCCTTGATGATATTCAAGCTACAGCAATTTTGGATATGAGATTACGGCGTTTGACCGGTTTGGAAAGAGATAAAATTGAGAATGAACTAGCTGAATTATTAAAGGCTATTGAAGAGTATAAGAGTATTTTAGCTAGTGATGAAAAGGTTTTAGCGATTATTCGCGAAGAATTGTTAGAGATTAAGAATAAGTATGCTGATGAACGGCGAACTAATATTGATATGTCAGCTATTGAGTTTATTGAAGATGAATCATTAATTCCTGAGGAAGACATTATCGTAGCACTTACTCACAATGGTTATATTAAACGGACTACATCTGACACGTTTAAGTTACAAAATCGTGGCGGAGTTGGTGTTAAAGGTATGAGTACTAATGAAGAGGATTTTGTGGAGCATATTGCTAACTTATGCACCCATGATTATGTTTTATTCTTTACAAATAAAGGTAAAGTTTATAGATTAAAAGGTTACGAAATACCGGAGTTTAGTAGACAGTCTAAAGGTTTACCAATTATTAATTTATTGCAAATTGATAAGGATGAGAAAGTTAATTCAATTTTAGGTATTAAACGTGATGACAATACAAAATATTTACTATTTGCAACGAAAAACGGTATTGTTAAGCGGACTAGTATTAATGAATTTGATAATATTCGAACTAATGGTAAGATATGTATTAATTTAAAGGATAGCGATGAATTAATTTCTGTACGTAAAACTTCAGGTAATGATTGTGTTTTTTTAGCTTCAAGTAACGGTAGAATGGTTAAATTCATGGAAGATGAGATTAGAGTAATGGGTCGAACTGCTAGTGGTGTTCGAGGCATTAATTTAGAGAATTCTTATTGTATTGGAGCAGAAATTGCTACTGATGAAGATACTATAATTATTGTAACGAAGAAGGGTTACGGCAAGCAAACAAATGTTCGAGAATATCGTCAAACAAGACGAGGTAGTAAAGGTGTAAAAGCTTTAAACATTACTGATAAAAATGGTTCTATTTCTGCTTTTGGATTGTCAAAAATGAATTATGATTTAGTTATTGTTACTGATACTGGCGTAATTATTAGAGTTCCTTTAAATCAAATTAATGTTTTAGGTAGAGCAACTCAAGGTGTTAGATTAATTAATTTAAAAGATAATCAAGAAGTTTCGACAATTAGCTTAGTAGAATCTGAACCAATTAATTCTGAAGAAAGCATTGAAGAAAGCTCTGAAAATTAATCGATGACTATGTTTCACGTGAAACATTGTGCATAAGTTGAAACAAAGTTAAAATTCAATTTGTATTAAATTTTATATTTTTATTAAATCATTTTATATTTTCTTTTTGTTGTTTTTCTATGTGATATATTTCGTTTTTTGATTAAAAAAGTGAAAATTTATTTATATTTTATAATTCATATTTTTAACAATTTATTTTAAAAATATGAATTTTTTGCGTATTAAATAAGTTTTTAAAGTTTTAACAATGTTTCACGTGAAACATTGTGTATAAGTATTTGCAGAAAAACTTATATATACATTGAAAATGTTTAAAAAAATAAAATTATGATAATACAATAAAGATATAATTACATTTTATTTCCTATTTTATAAACTATTTTCTAATGCAAAAAGAGTGTTGATAATTAATGTTTCACGTGAAACATTAATTATTTGTTTCTAAATGTTTACTACTAACTAAATAAATAAATTTAACCGTGATGTGCTATATGTTTCTATATTTTAAATTTAGTTATATTAAAAATAATTATAAAAAATAGGCAAGACCTACTAATTTATATTATATAAAAAAATAACTATTTATAACTTTCTGCAGCTCAAAAAATACATTTATATTATTTATAAAAAAAATAATGTTTCACGTGAAACATGGGTTGATTTTTAATTTAATTTTTGATAGAATTTTAAACGTGCAACAAATATATTGTAACCTGGTCAGAGTTGGAAAACAGCAGCCACATCAATCCCTATTTGTGTGCACTTTTTTTAGGTGATTATATATGAATATAGATATATATTTAAAAATTTTATTAGAAATGGCTAAGAAAGCCGCTAAGCAAAATGAGGTACCAGTTTCGGCTTTAATAGTTAGAAATAATAAGATAATAGCAAAAGATTTTAATAAAAAAGAAAAAAAACAAGATATAACAGCTCATGCAGAAATTTTATGCATAAAAAAAGCCGCTAAAAAACTGAAAAATTGGAATCTTAGCGATTGTGATATGTATGTTTCACTGAAACCTTGTTCAATGTGCTATGAAGTGATAAAGCAGTCACGAATTAAAAACGTTTATTATTTATTAGATAAACCAGATTATAAACATGAATATAATAAAACAAATATGGAATTATTACCTGCAAATACTGTTACTAATAGTTATCAACAATTGTTGTCAGTATTTTTCAAAAATAAGCGAAATTAGTTTAGTTTAGGCTTTTTTTTATGGTATAATTTAAATGGTGAATTATTATGGACAACGATTTTAAAGTACTTTATAGAAAATATCGCCCAAAGTCTTTTGATGAAATTGTAGGTCAAGAATATACGATATCTATGCTAAAAAATGCTGTGATTGCTAACAAAATTTCGCATGCCTATATTTTTACTGGTCCAAGGGGTACGGGAAAGACTAGCACAGCGAAAATATTTGCTAAAACAATTAATTGTGAAAATCCAAAAGATGGTGTTCCATGTGAAACATGTGCGAGTTGCATGAATATTTCTAATAATGCCGATATTATTGAAATCGATGCTGCTTCAAATAATGGAGTAGATGAAATAAGAGAAATTATTAATAATGTTAAGATTGCACCATCTTTTAGTAAATATAAGGTATATATTATTGATGAAGTTCACATGCTATCACAAAGTGCTTTTAATGCCTTGTTATTAACATTAGAAGAACCACCAAGTCATGTAGTTTTTATTTTAGCTACTACTAATATCGAGAGTGTTCCAATTACAATTTTATCTCGCTGTCAAAGATATGAGTTTAAGAAGGTAAATTTTGAAAAAATAGTGGCTCATTTGAAATATATTTGTGAAAGAGAGCAAATTAAAATTACAGATGAGGCTATTGAAGAAATAGCTTATTTATCAGAAGGTGGGTTACGTGATGCTTTAAGTATTTTAAATCAATTATCCACAAGTAATGATGATATTTCTTTGGAGACTGTTGTTCAAGATTATGGCTCTATTTCGAATATTCAGATATCGAAAATAATTAATAATTTTTTAAATAATAATTTAGAAGAATTAGAAGAAATTTTTAATGATTTAAAAAATAGTTCTTTAGATTACAAAGTATTTATAAAAAAATTAATTGATGGACTTTATTTAAAAGCAATTGATAGTAAAGAAATGAATGACGAACAAAAGTTCTCAAAAATTAAAAATACTATAATGAATTTAAATGATGTATTGAATAAAGCCAATATTAATGTTGACCCATTTATATTAATTTTGATGTCTTTAGTGGAATTTATGGAAATAGCTGATAAAAGTTCTGAATCTTGGAAAGTAAAAGAAGAAAAAGTTGTTAATATTTTAGAAAATGTTGATGTTAAAGATGAAAAGATTATTGATAATTCAATTAATTTTGACAGTGTCGAAAAAGTTACTACTAATAAAGACACAACGGATGATGAAGAAGAATTCCTTGAATTCTTAAATAATTTAAAACAAGTAAGAATAAATAATTGTTTAGCAAAGGCTGATAAAAAGTCTTTAAACGAATTTAAAAAACAATGGAGCGAGTTTGTTTTAAAGAATGATAAAGCTAAAGATATTGGTTTTTTGATTATTGATTCAAATGTAGTGGCGGCTTCAGCAGATGTTATTCTATTTAATTTAATGCAACAAAGTATGGCCGAGTTATTTAATAAAAATATTGAAATGTTGGAAAAGAAGTTTAACAGTGCTTATAATTCAAAATATAAATTTATGTGCTTATCTCAACAAGAGTGGACAAATGTTAAAAATGATTATATTATTAAATTGAAAAATAATTATGTTTATGACATTTTAGAGGAGCCAAATTTTAAGGAAAATGATATAATAGTTGAAGAAATTGGCGAAAATGTCGTAAGTGATGACAATATTGATAGTTGTCTTGATATTTTTGATAAAAGTAAAGTAGAAATTAAATAAGGAGAGATATTATAATGAATATGCAAAATTTAATGGCTCAAGCCCAAAGAATGCAAAGAGATTTACAAAAGAAAAAAGATGAAATTGATAATATGAATTTTGAGGCTAAAAATGAATTAGTTCATATAACTATGAATGGTAAGAAAGAATTAGTAGCAATTAATATATCTAAAGATATTGAAATTACAGATTTAGAGGCCGTTGAAGATATGATTGTCTTGGCTGTTAAGGATGCTATTAAACAAATAGATAAAGTAACGGAAGAAAAAATGGGTTCTCTAGGTGCTGGACTTGGTGGGTTGTTTTAATGGGGTATCCAACAAAATTAGCCAATGTGATTGAGTATTTAAAAAAGTTGCCAGGAATTGGTGAAAAAAGTGCGGAAAGATGTGCTCTATCTTTATTAAATTTAGATTTAGAACAAGTTCAAGATTTAGCTGATTCTTTAGTAATGGCTAAGGAAAGTTTACATCCTTGTAAAATATGTGGTCATTTAACTGATAATGATATTTGTGATATATGTAGTGATAGTACAAGAGATAAAAATCTTATATGTGTTTTAGAAAATTCAAAAAGTGTTTTTTCTTTTGAAAAAGGTGGCAATTATCATGGAACTTATCATGTTTTGAATGGTCTTATATCTCCAACTGAAGGAATTACTTATGATGACATTAATTTAGCAAGTTTAATTGAAAGAGTCGAAAAACTAGAAAATCCGGAGTTGATATTAGCTTTAAAATCGACAATTGAGGGTAAAACAACTACCTTATTTATAAAAAAAATTTTTGAAGATAAAAATGTGGTTATTTCAAGATTGTCTTATGGCATTCCTACGGGAGCCGATATTGAATATATAGATGGCTTGACTTTGGAAAGTGCTTTAGATGATAGAAAGAAAATTTCATAAAATAACAGTTAAATCATACTTTTAATTAAGGTGATTTAAGTGTTAAGAAAAGTATTTGAAATAGTAAAAAAAATAGTTTTGGCTTTTTTATTCATTTATAGTTTGAATTTATTTGTGAATTCTTTAAATATTTTAATTCCTATAAATTTATTTACGCTTGGAACTGTTACAGCTTTAGGGTTGCCAGGTTTGTTGTCATTGGTGGTAATGTTTTTTATAATAAAATAAAATATGGTGATTTGGTATGATTAAATGTAGCAATATTGAAGTTTTGAAGAGTAATTATCAAAAAAATAAGCTAGCCCATGCTTTTTTAATTGAAACAGATAATAAAGATTTGGCTAAATTAGATATTTTAGAATTTTTAAAATTTGTTAATTGTTCAGATGTTTATGATGATAATTGTTCAAAATGTAATTTGTGTCATTTAATTAATACGTTATCGCTACCTAATTTGCATATTATTGAACCAGATGGACAAGCTATAAAGAAGGAACAAATTGAGAATCTTAAAGAAAAAATGTTATCGATTCCGTTTATTTCTAAATATAACACTTATATTATTAACTATGCCGAAAAATTAAATGCATCTTCAGCTAATTCGATGCTTAAATTTATTGAAGAACCAGAACCTAATATTTTAGGCTTTTTTATAACTGATAATAGAGAAAATGTTATTTCAACCGTAAAGAGTAGATGTGAAATAATTCGTGCAATGTATAATACCGATTTAGAGGATGGCTTAGTTTATTATCAAAATCATTATTTAGATTTGTATAATTTGGCAATTGATTATTTGGAAAAAGTTGAAAAAGAAGGTAAAAAGTCAATTCTTAATAATATTTCTTTAATGGATGAAAAATTAGAACGAAATGATTTGCTTATTATATTTAAGATAATTTTAGAAGTGTATAATTCATATTTTCAAACTGGGACTGGTCCTGAAAAATTATCATTTTTAAGTAATTATAATAGTTTACAATTTTTAAAAAGAATTAAGTTAGTTATTGATATTCTTGATAAATTAAATTATAATTCTAACTTGAATTTAGTTTTAGATGGATTTGTAATAAGATTAGGTGAGTTGTGATGCATATATATGGCGTTGTGTTTAATGATCATAAAAAGATTTCATATTTTAAGAGTGATAATTTAAAATTAGATGTTGATAATTATGTTATCGTCGATACTGACAAAGGTTGGCAATATGGTAAGATTATCGAAATTGTTGAGGAAGAGAAGAATAATGATTCTTTAAAAAATATTGTGCGTTTAGCGACCAAAAATGATTATAATCAATATTTAAAAAATTTAAAAGATGCTGAGTTGGCTTTAAAAGAGGCTAAAAAGTTGGCAAAAGAATTGGATTTAAATATGCATTTTTTATCAGCAGCTTTTACTTTTGATAGAAAACAATTATTGTTTAATTTTATTGCTGATGAGAGAATAGATTTTCGAGAGTTAGCCAAAAAATTAGCCAATATATATAAAACGCGAATTGAGTTGCATCAAATTGGGGCTAGAGATAAGGCTTCCATGGTTGGTGGAATAGGCAGTTGTGGTAGAGAACAATGTTGTGCTTCTTTTTTAAAAAATTTAGAGTCAGTTTCAATTAATATGGCTAAGAATCAAAATTTGGCTTTAAATCCCTCAAAAATAAATGGTAACTGTGGTCGTTTATTGTGTTGTTTAAATTATGAAGATGACGTGTATACTAAGTTGAAAAAAGGGTTACCAAATGTTGGCCAAGTTATTACGAAAGAAAATGTTACTGGGAAAGTTGTTAGTGTTGATATCTTAAAGAGAAAAGTAAAAGTTGATGCTAATAATGAAATAGTTGAAGTGGAATATCCTTATGAAAGTAATAAATGATTTATTTGATTATGATTTTAAAATTGTTCAAGATACCGATTATTTTAAATTTTCTTTAGATTCGTTGCTGTTAGCTGAATTTGTGGATAATGTGTATAACTTGATGAAAATTTTAGATGTATGTACAGGTAATGCCGCAATACCATTAGTTTTAGCTAGTAAATATGAAAATCAAATATATGGTTTTGAAATTCAAGAGAAAATCTATGACTTAGCTTTAGAAAGTATAAAGATAAATAAGTTAGAAGATAGAATAAAAGTATATAATGATGATATTGGTAATGTAAAAAAATATTTCCCGGGAAATATTTTTGATGTAGTTTTAGCTAATCCGCCTTATTTTAAATACAATCAAAGTTCAATAATAAATGAAAATGAGTGTAAAGCGATAGCTCGTCATGAAATTGCTTTAGATTTAGAAAAATTATTTGAGAGTGTAAATTATATTATAAAAAATAAAGGTTGTTTTTATTTAGTGCATTTACCAAATAGGTTACAGGAAATTTTAGTTATGGCGGAGAAATATAATTTTCGAGCTAAAAAAATTCAATTTGTTTATACAAATAAGAGGAAAGATGCTAAAATAGTTTTAGTTAAATTTGTAAAGAACGGGAACAATGATATTAAAGTCAGTTCGCCGGTTTTTATTAATAATTATAAAAGTTATAAAAATATGTTTGGTGGTGATTAAATGAAATTAATTGTAGGACTAGGAAATCCAGGGAAAGAGTATGAAAATACACGACATAACGTGGGTTTTATGGTGGTAGATAGTTATTTAAAGGATAACGATTGGAAAAATAAGTTTGATGGTTTGTATCAACTCGTTAATATTGAAGGTGAAAAAGTTTTATTTTTAAAGCCAACAACATTTATGAATGCTTCGGGAAATGCCGTTTATAAAGCAATGAATTTTTATAATATAGATATCAAAGATATTTTGGTTATTCAAGATGATATGGATATGGATTTGGGAAAATATAAGTTGAAGATAAATAGTTCTTCAGGCGGTCATAATGGTATTAAGTCAATAATTAGTGCTTTAAATTCGGAAGGTTTTGCTCGTTTAAAGATTGGTATTTCCCATGATAGAAAAATTGATACAGTGGATTATGTGTTAGGATGTTTTTCTAAGGCAGAAAAAGAAATTTTAACAAATAATTTGCCTGTTTTTGGTGATATTATTACTAGTTTTATAAAAAACGGGTTAGATGATACTATGCAAAAGTTTAACTAGGTGAAAGAAATGAAATGGCTAAGTGATAAGTTTCCGGCAGAAGAAAATGTTAGGATAACAGGATTAACAAAAGAGTTAAATGTTTTTTATATTTTAGATAAGTTTAATAAAAGTGATAAAAGTATTTTAGTGGTCACTAATTCTTTATTTGAATGTAATAAAATGTATTCATTATTAAGTACCTATATGGACAGTGTGCTTATTTTTCCAATGGATGATTTTTTAACTACGGTAGCCTTAGCTGTTTCACCCGATTTAAAAGTTAAAAGATTAGAGACTTTAAGAAAAATATCTGAAAAAAAGAGTATTGTGGTCACTAATTTAATGGGATATTTGAAATTTTTGCCAGTAAAAAGTTCGGGAAATGAGAAGTTTAATTTAGAGGTAAATGCGGAGATTTTCCGAGATGATTTAATTCAAAAGTTGGAAAACTTTGGTTATACGAGAGATTCTTTGGTTACAGCAACAGGTACTTATGCAGTACGAGGCTTTATTGTCGATTTATTTTTGATTGAAGAAGAGCATCCGATTAGAATAGAGTTTTTTGGTAGTCAAGTGGAGTCAATCAGGTATTTTGATGAAAATACCCAGTTATCTTTGAATAATGTTGAGAGTATTCAAATTTTTCCATTTGCTGAGTTAGAGAGTAAGGAAAATGCACCACTAGTTAGTTACATGAATAATCCCATGGTAGTTTATATTGATTATCAACAAATTGAGAATGGTTATTTAAGATTGGAAGAAGATATATTAAGTTATAGGGAAAGTAATGATATTGATTCTAATACGAAATTTATGTTTTCATGGAATGAAATCGCGGTTGATTCGAAAGTTTATTTAGATAGTTTGGATAGTGTTGTTAGTAGTAAAGAAAAAGTCTATAATTTTAAGACAATGGAGCTTGATAATTTTAATTCTAACTTTACAGTGTTAAAAGAAAAAGTGCAACATTGGCTGATTCAGAAGAAGACTGTGGTTTTTTGTGTGTCCAAAGATAATCAGATAAAGCAGTTAAAAGAGCTGTTGGAAGATGCGCATGTAGTTCGAGATAATGATTTTTTGGAAAATCAAATAAATATTGTTAAGAAGAAAATTAATAAGGGATTTATCTGGGATAATTTGGTAGTTATTTCGGAGTTTGATATTGAAAATATAAAGGATGAAAAGATTAAATATAAGAATACTTTAAAGATTGGAAAAAAAGTCAATTCTTTAGATAATTTATGTTTGGGAGATTATGTCGTTCATCGGGCTCATGGTATCGGAATTTATAATGGTGTAGTAACTTTAAAACAAATGGGAATGGAAAAAGATTTTATTCAAATTAATTATTTTGGTAATGATAAGGTCTATATTCCTGTTGAGAAAATTTCTAATATTTATAAGTATTCGGATGCTGATGGTCTTAAACCGAAAATAAATAAATTAAATAGTACTTCTTGGGAGTTAAAGAAAAGACAAGTTAAGAAGAAGATTAAGGATATTTCTGAAGAGTTAATGAAGTTATATGCTATTCGTAGTCAAACTAAAGGTGAGACATATGTCGATTACCCGATGGAAGATTTGTTTGCTATGGAGTTTCCTTATGAAGAGACGAAAGACCAAATGAAAGCAATTTCTAATGTTTTGGATGATTTGAGAAATCCTGTTCCCATGGATAGATTATTATGTGGTGATGTAGGTTTTGGGAAGACGGAAGTGGCTTTTCGGGCAATTTTTAAGACAGTTTTAAATAATCGTCAAGTTTTGTATTTGTGTCCGACAACTATTTTGTCTAAGCAACAGTATCAGTCAGCTTTAAAGCGTTTTGCTTCTTATCCAGTGACCATTGAGTTATTGAATAGGTATATTTCGAGTAAAGATGTTAAGAGAATTTTAGATGATTTAGCTAGTGGCAAGATAGATATTTTGTTTGGAACTCATCGATTGTTGAGTGATGATGTTAAATGTAAGCATTTGGGATTATTGATTGTGGATGAAGAGCAACGATTTGGAGTTACGCATAAGGAGAAGATTAAATCTTATAAAAATGATGTTAATATTTTAACTTTGTCGGCAACCCCTATTCCGCGTACTTTGAAAATGGCAATGAGTGGGTTAAGAGATTTGTCTATTATCGATACAGCTCCGACTAATAGATATCCAGTTCAAACTTATGTGGTTAGTGAAAATGATTTTATTGTTAAGGATGCAATTTATAAGGAGTTAGCTAGAAATGGTCAAATTTTTATTTTATATAATCGGGTAGCATCTATTGAAGAGTTTTGTAATCGATTAAGAAGATTAGTACCAGAAGCGCGAATTAATTTTGCTCATGGCCAAATGGCGAAGAAGGAATTAGATTCAATAATGGAGTCTTTTGTTAGTAATGAGTTTGATATTTTAGTTTGTACTACAATAATTGAAACAGGTATCGATATTCCTAATGCTAATACATTAATTATTTATGATGCTGATTATTTTGGTTTGAGTCAATTATATCAAATTAGAGGTCGTGTTGGGCGAAGTGATAAAATTGCTTATGCGTACTTTTTGTATAATAAACATAAGGTTTTAAATGATATCGCGGTAAAAAGATTGCAAGCTATTAAAGATTTTACAGAACTTGGAAGTGGTTATCGTATTGCCATGCGAGATTTGTCTTTGAGAGGTGCTGGCGATATTTTAGGAAGTGAACAAGCTGGTTTTGTTGATTCTGTAGGTATTTCTTTATATATGAAGATGATAGAAGAAGAAATAAAGCGTTTGAATGGCGAGGAAGTTGCTGAAGATGAAGATACGAAATCACTTATTAATGTTAGTACGCATATAAGTGATGATTATGTAAGTGATGAGGATGTTAAAATAGAAATACATGGTTTAATTAATGAAATTGAAGATTATGGTTCTTTAGAGAAGATTAAAGGTATTTTGGAAGATAGATTTGGTAAGATTTCTGATGATATGGAAATATATATGTATGAAGAATGGTTTGAAAAATTAGCTCAAAAATTAGAAATAAAAGATGTTAAACAAACTGATAGATTAGTTGAAATAACTATTCCAGAAAAATTTTCATCGAAGATTAAAGGTGACAAATTATTTTTAGAAGCTTATAGTATTAGTTCTAGTTTTATGTTTAAATATTTAAATAAACAGATAATAATTTCTTTGCCAATAAGAAAGTTAGATAAGCATTTTTTATATTATTTAATTCCATTGTTGAATTTAATATTAGAAGATTTGGATTGAAATGTTTTTCATTTTGACAAAATCTTCTTTTTTGTTTTGATATACTATAAATGTAAAGAATATACCATAAAAAGATTGTAATTAAGAATAATACAAACTTGCTAATAAAAATCAATAGTTTTTTTAAATTTTTTAAAA
>CANQGB010000012.1 GCA_947600335.1 uncultured Bacilli bacterium
TTATATGAAACAAAGAAAGATTACAATGTAATCAAAGGAGAGGTCCCAGATTTTGGGTACGATGTCAAATTAGCTATCATGGTCGATGGAGTAAAGAAGACAGATATGCCAACCAGTCCACTAGCAAGTAATGGTAGTTATTACAAAGTTGATGTAAGTTGTACAAGTAGTAAGACCAAAGGTTTATGGGATTATAATGCTTGGCGATTAAACTTAGATTACATAGAGAGTAATAGTAAATGTACTTTAACGTTTACCTCATCAATGACTAAAGACCAATATGATGAATACATCAAATCAGGAGTAGCCTTAAGAAGAAATACCTATCGTGGAAAAGATATAACATCTTTATGGCAAAGTGGTGACTTATATAAACAAATAGCAGATGGAACATTTGCGGATATTTATGTAGGTGATTATATTATTGGTAATGCTAAAAATTATTGGGGTAGTAATATTATATGGTTAATAGCCGATTTAGATAATTATTTAGGAGAAGGTGGCACAAAAAAAGTTACTGCTCATCATGCGACCATTGTTCCAGGAGAACTTTTAATGGAATCTTATATGAATCCTACTGATGTAACAACTGGAGGCTATGTGGGAAGTGAAATGTACAAAACAACATTAAATACTGTTTATAGTAAATATATAACTCCAGATTTTTGCAAATCTAGTTCAACTTGTCATATAATTACATATCAAAACATATTATCAAATTCAGTAGAAGAAAATCAGATGAATATGTTTGGCCAAAATACAGGTGCATCGAATGGTTGGAAATGGGCAGATAGGCAATTAGATTTAATGAGTGAGGTAAATGTGTATGGTACAACAATTGTTTCTTCAAGTGTATATGATATAGGGGTCGATAATCAACAATATGCCATATTTCGTTTAAATCCAAGATTAATTAGTTATAATTATGCAGGTCAATATCTGAGTTATTGGTTAAAGGGTGTTGCAACATCTTTACATTTTACAGCTGCATATGATGGAAGCGATGACTATTATGGTTTTGCTTTTGCTTCTCATCCAATGGGTGTTCGTCCGAGATTCTTAATAGATTAAAAATTTAAATTGTTCAACACTTTCTTTATAAAGTGTTTTTCTTTTTAGTAAAAAACTGCCTATAAATCACCAAAAATATAGTATAATAATACTCATAAGGAGTTTTTATTATGTTTAAGGAAAAATTGGCATTAGTTCCTAATTTACCAGGAAGTTATCAAATGCGTAACAAAGATGGGGTTATTATTTATGTTGGTAAAGCCAAAAATTTACATCGGCGTTTATCTTCTTATTTTAATCGTACTTTAACCGGTAAGACTAAAATAATGGTTAGTGAAATCGCTGATTTTACCTATATCGTAGCTGGTAGTGAATTAGAAGCCTTTGTTTTAGAGTTAAACTTAATTAAAGAATACAACCCCAAATATAATATCTTACTTAAAGATGATAAAAGTTATCCCTATATCGAATATATTAGTAAACCCTATCCTAAAGTTAAAGTATCCCGTTATTTAAATATTAAGAAAAAAGATAATAAAAAATTATTTGGCCCTTATCCCAATGCCTATGCGGCGAGGCGAATTGTTAATTTATTAAATCGGATTTATCCTTTAAAAAAATGTGAGGGTAAACCCAAAGAAGTTTGTTTATATTATCATATTAATGAATGTTTAGGGTATTGCAGTCAAAAGCTTGACCAAGAGAAGTTAATGGCGATGGAAAAAGAAATTTTAAGTTTTCTGGGCGGCAATGATAAAATACTAACTCAAAAACTTGAGGAGAAAATGCTGGAATATAGTCAATCCTTAAATTTTGAAATGGCTTTAGAAATGAAAAAAGAGCTCAATTATGTCAATATTGTTCTAGCTAAACAAAAAGTGGAATTGCATGATTTAGTAAATCGTGATGTTATTGGTTATTTTTTTGATAAAGGTTATATTAGTATGCAAATATTTTTTGTGCGAAATGGTAAATTAGTAGGAGGCAAAACCGATATTTTTCCGGTTGTTAGTGAAGCAGTTGATGACATTGATTACTATATTATGAATTTTTATAGTCGTCATGAAATCCCCAAAGAAATTTTAGTTAGTGCCGAGATTAATGCTGATATTTTAAGTGATTTATTAAAAACCAAATTTATTACGCCGAGTCGGGGAGATAAGAAAAAACTGTTAGAAATGGCCATTATGAATTCGAAAATTAACTTAGAAAACGAATTAGAATTAATTAAGAAAGATGAATATGTGACCGAAACAGCCAATGAAGAATTAAAAGAACTTTTACATTTAGATAGTCTATATCGAATTGATTTGTTCGATAACTCTAATCTTTTCGGCAATTTTTCCGTAAGTGGGATGGTGGTCTTTAAAAATGGGCGGCCTAGTAAAAATGATTATCGCAAATTTAAAATTCAAGTTGATAAAAATGACGATTATCATACGATGAAAGAAGTTATATATCGTCGTTATTACCGAATGCTTATTGAAAAAAACGAACGCCCCGATTTAATAATTGTCGATGGGGGAGTTAATCAAATAAATGCCTGTAAAGAAGTTTTGAGTGATTTAAATGTCAAGATTATGGTCTGTGGCTTAAGAAAGAATGACCATCACCGAACTAATGACTTAATTCGCGGCGATACTTACGAAGTATTAGAAATTGAACGAACAAGTAATCTTTTCCATTTTTTAACCCGCATGCAAGATGAAGTCCATCGCTATACGATTAATTATCACCGGACTATTCGAAGCAAAGGCAGCATTAGCAGTGTCTTAGATAATATCAATGGCATTGGTTCAGTCCGGAAAAAAGAATTAATCAAAAAATTTGGTAGTGTTAGCAAAATGAAACAAGCCTCTTTAGAAGAACTAGAACAAATCGTACCCAAAGAAGTCGCCACTAACTTATATAATTTCTTAAAAGATTTTAATTCTTAACTATTTAGTGTATAATGTTAAGTGGTGGATTGCGATGAGAAAGTTAGTAGCTTTAGATAAAGATTATACAATAAAACTTAAGAGTGATATTTGTGCAGGTATTGCTCCCGATTTAATATTCTTACCAATAGATACTGCTTCCATCAACTTAAAATTAAATCAAAAAATTAATATGGGTGAACAAATAAGTGCTGAAAGAGTTTCTCCCGTATCTGGTACCGTTAAAGGGTTAAAATACTGTACCATAAATGGGGGAGTTAAGAAAAAGTGTTTAGTTATTGAAAATGATTTAGAAGAAAAACGACTTAAGCCAGTAAGTTCACGCAAAAAATTAACTAATTTAACCCAACAAGAATTTATTGCCAAGATTAAAAACAATACATTACGGCAAAAATTTCAAAAACCCTTTACAGAAGTTATCATTAGTGGTATTGATGATGAACCTTATGTGGCTAATGAAGCCTTTATGCAAAAAAAATATGCGCGAGAAATTCTCGAACTTTTAGAAGCTATTCGGGTTTTATTCCAAGTTAAAGTAACTTTAGCCCTTAAAACTACCGATTCTGATGTGATTGATAGCTATGCTAATTACTGGGGAACCTATAACGATATTGAATTAAAAATGGTCGATGATTTATATCTAATTGGCCAAGAAGAATTTTTAACTAAAACTTTAAATATTGCCAAAGACCATTTATATTTGACGACGACGATGGTTTATGAATTATGGGTTAATATTAAAAAAAATCGGACCGTATTAGAACAATTAATAACGATTTCAGGTAATGCGATTGAAAATCCGCAAGTGCTTTTAGTTAAAATCGGCAGTAGTATTCCTTGGATAATGGCTAATTTTTTGACATTTAAAAGTTCTGATTATGATATTTATCTTAATGGCATGATGCAAGGTAAATTAGTTAGTGATATTCAAAATTATATTGTCGATGAATCATTAAATAGTCTTATTTTTATGCAAAAAGATAAGCAAAAAAGCCAAAATTGTTGTTCTTGTGGGGCTTGTATTGAAATATGTCCGAAACATTTAAATCCGATGCAAGCTTATAAAAAGAAGCAAAAATTAAAATGCTTAAATTGTGGCTTATGTACTTATATTTGTCCAGCTTATATTAATTTAAGAAAATATATCGATGGTGATGATGATGAGTAGATTACATAAAAAAATATGGTTAAAACTCCCCATTCGTTACTATATTATCATGATTTTCGGCTTGCTTTTTGGCCTTTATAAAAATGGTTTACTTTTAGTCATGAATGGTTATAGTGATAAAACGGTTTTTATTCATTTACTTTTAATGCCTTTAAGTGGGTTTATCATGGGCTTACTTTATGATAAAGTGGGGCACCAAAATAATTATTATCCGAGTAGTCTTTATTTATTGTTACTGGCGATGATAATGCCTCTGAATTTAAATATTTTTATCTATCTAGGATTAAGTTGTTTATTTTTAGTTTTTTTATTCTTTACTTCGCGGTGGTCTTATAATCTAATTGCTTTCGTAAAAGTTCTAAGTTTAGTTTTAGTTGGTAGTCAAAGTATTAGTTTATATTACAATGCTTTAGAAACGAGTGGGGCTTTTAACTATAATTTTTTAGATACTTTAATTGGCTTTCAACCGAGTGCTATTTATACTTCCAGTTTTATTTTAGGCATATTCGCTTTAATTTTCTTACTGTTTGATTATTATTATAAAAAAGAAATTGCTCTTAGTAGCCTTGTTAGTTATTTATTAACGCTACTTATCTTGGCTTTAGTTAAAGGGAATATCTTAATATTTATTAGCAATGCTTTTAATAGTTTAATTTGGTTTACCTTAACTTTAATTGGACCCCTTAATTCTTTTTCGCCAGTTTATCGTCGAACCAAAATTATCTATGGTGGTTTGATTGGTATTTTAACGGTTTTATTTTCTTCTTATTTAAATTATTATGATGGAGCCTTTTTAGCCATTGTCTTTAGCGATATATGCCGTTTAATCTTGACATTTTTCGCCTTTTTAATGTCAAAACAAACAAAAAATAAAAAAATTAGGCTAGAAAAAAAGGAAATTGACTAGTTATTTGTAATATATATTATTAGGAGGCTAAAAATATGCCAATGATTGCGCAAGATGAAATTCTAAAAATTCGAAATAGTGCCTCGATTGTCGATATTATCTCGGCTTATATTCCTTTGACCCCTAAAGGTAAGAACTATTTTGGAGTCTGTCCGTTTCATGAAGACCATTCGCCAAGTATGAGTGTCTCTTCGGAAAAACAAATTTATAAATGCTTTTCTTGTGGAGCAACAGGCAATGTTTTTACCTTTATTGAAAACTATTTAAATGTTAGTTTTTCGGAGGCTGTAAGTATTGTCGCTAATACCTTAGGTATCAGTATTAAAACAAATATTTATCACGAAAAAGAAGCTAAATATCAAAAAGAGTATGATTTATATGAGTTAGTTTTAAAACTATATCAGAATAATTTAAATAGTGAAAATGGTTTGATTGCCAAAGAGTATTTACAAAAGAGAGGACTAGATGAAAAAGTTATTGATGAATTTTCTTTAGGACTATCGTTTCAAAAAAATGTTCTTTATACGATATTACAGCAAAAAAATTATCCTAGTGATTTAATTATGAAATTGGGTTTAGCTAATTCAACTAGCGATGGCGGAGTCATAGATACTTTTCAAAGTCGCGTAATATTTCCCATTCATAACTTAGAAGGAAAAGTTGTCGGCTTTACGGCTCGGGCTTTAAGAGAAGATATCAAACCTAAATATATTAATAGTAAAGAAACATATATTTTTAAAAAAGGTAACACCCTCTTTAATTACCATCGGGCTAAAGATATCGCCCGCTTAGAGAAAAAATTAGTTGTTGTGGAAGGCAATATGGATGCCATTAGACTTTACAGTAATGGATTAAAAAATGTTGTGGCTTTAATGGGGACAAGCCTTACCAAAGAACAAACCGAGGTTTTAAAAAAATTAAAAGCGAAAATAATATTAATGCTCGATAATGATGAGGCGGGAGAAAGTGCTACTTATGCCATTGGTCAAATTTTAGAAAAAAATAATATTCCTTTAGAAATTGTACGGCTAAGTGATGTCAAAGACCCGGATGAATATGTCTTAAAATACGGTATCGAGGCTATTTTAGATAATATCAAAAATGCCATGTCTTTTATGGATTTTAAGCTATCTTACTTGAAAAAGAATAAAGATTTAAAAGATACGAATGGTTTAACGACTTATCTAAAAGAAGTAATTCATAGTTTAGAAGGCAGTAATGATGAAATTTTAAAAGAAGTTACTTTACAAAAATTAAGTAATGATTATAATATCTCTTATGCGGTTTTAAAATCGCAACTGAAAGAATCTCAGGTTGTTGAAACGCCAATTATCCCAATAAAAGAGGAAAAGAAAGGCAAGAAAGATAGTTTAACGACCCTCGCCAATGCCATTTTATATTTTATGATGCATTCCCTAGATTATATTAAAATATATCAAAGTCAGTTGGGTTTGTTTCCTAATCTAAATGAACGGCTAGTGGCTAATGAAATCTTATATTTTGCCAATACGCATCATATGATTAACCTCGCGGATTTTATGGTGTATGCTGAGACCACAGAATTGAAAGAACAAATATTTAAAATAATTGAAGAAAACAATCTCGAAAATTTAACGGATGAAGCTTTGATGGAATTAATTGATTCCTATAAAGCTAAACTAAAACGCCAAAAAGAATTAGAAATAAAGGCGGAATTAAAAAAAGAATTAGATGAGAATAAAAAAATGAACTTATTAAAAGAGTTGACGGAATTAAAAAAAGGAAGTGTTGAAGATGAAAGCAATTAAAACTTTAGAAGAAAGAAAAGAAGAATTATTAAAACTAGGGAAGGAAAAAGGCAAAATTACTTTTGAAGAATTAGCTAGTGCTTTAAAAGGTTTAGATGTCGATAATGATTCCTTAGATGAATTATATAATTTCTTTGTTGAAAATAATATTGAAATTGTAACTGAAGATGATGATGCTAGTTCTGGAGAAGATATTGTCTTAAAAAAAGAAGAACCTTTGATTTTAACAGATGCCGAGATTACCAAAGATGTTAATATTAATGACCCTGTGCGGATGTACTTAAAAGAAATTGGTAAAATTAGTCTATTATCTCCCGAAGAAGAATTAGAATATTCTAAAAGAGCCGCTGAGGGCGATGAAATGGCTAAAAGTATTCTAGCCGAATCAAATTTACGGTTAGTTGTTAGTATTGCCAAAAGATATGTGGGTCGCGGCTTATTGTTTTTAGATTTAATTCAAGAAGGTAATATTGGTTTAATGAAAGCCGTTGATAAATTTGATTATGATAAAGGTTTTAAATTTTCAACTTATGCTACTTGGTGGATTAGACAAGCTATTACACGAGCTTTAGCGGACCAAGCACGAACTATTCGGGTACCAGTGCACATGGTTGAAACCATTAACAAAATGGTGCGGATTCAAAGACAACTTACTTTGGAACTAAATCGCGAACCAACTGAAGAAGAAGTGGCTAAAAAAATGGGTATCTCTGTTGAGAAAGTTCGAGAAGTTATCAAAATAAGTCAAGACCCAGTATCTTTGGAAACGCCAATCGGAGAAGAAGAAGACTCTCATCTCGGCGATTTTATTAAAGACCCAAGTGAAATGACTCCTGAAGAATATGCCACAAATGAAATTCTTAAAGAAGAAATTAGAGCCGTTTTACAAACTTTACAAGAAAGAGAACAAGAAGTTTTGGAATTAAGATTTGGTCTGATTGATGGAACTAGTCATACGCTAGAAGAAGTTGGTAAAAAATTTAATGTTACACGTGAACGAATTAGACAAATTGAAGCTAAAGCTTTAAGAAAATTACGCCATCCATCTCGGGCAAAAAAATTAAAGGATTTCTTATCTGATTAAAATGACTTTAAGACTCAGAACTTTGGCTTCTTTTGTCCTACCAAGCGATATCGTATGTGATATTGGTTGTGATCATGCCTATTTGCCTATATATTTAGCCAAAAATGGTCATCCCAGCTTAATTTATGCTACAGAAATCAATGATAATGCTTACCATATAGCACTTGACAATATTCAAAAAGAAGCCTTAGATAATAAAATTCAACTAAAATTAACAGATGGTTTCAAAGGTTTAGAAAACACTTCCATAAATACATTGATTATCGCCGGAGTCGGTGCGCGAACAGTTTTAGATATTGTCAGTCAAACTAAAGGAACGAAAGTTCAAAAACTAATTATTCAAGCCAATAATGATTTACCTTTACTTCGCCAAAAAATAACGAAATATGGTTTTTACTTAACGAAAGAAAAAATGGTTTTCGATAAAAATAAATGGTATACCATTGGAGTATATACCAAAAAAAAGAAAAGACTTACCAAAGGTGAAATATGCTACGGTTTAAAGGATAGTAGTAATATGCGGTATTATCATGAGGCTTTAGCCAAATTAAATATTTTAAATAATCAGCTAAGTTTTAAAAACTTTCAAAAGAAAAAAGAAATTTTATTAAAAATCCATTATCTTAAAAAATATCTATAGAAAAAAGGTCGGATTATTCTCGGCTTTTTTTATGGCATTTTCTAT
This sequence comes from uncultured Bacilli bacterium, assembly GCA_947600335.1. Taxonomy (GTDB): domain Bacteria; phylum Bacillota_I; class Bacilli_A; order RF39; family UBA660; genus MGBC108787. The sequence continues at coordinate 8,580 of CANQGB010000012.1, forward strand.
AATTTGAGTAGGGGTTTTAGTTGGATTTGGGGTAACACTAGGCTTATTTTCTGCGGGTTTTGTTAATTCTTTCAACATTCCTAAAGTTTTATTGGCATTTTTAATCATCGGTTTGGCTTTTAAATAAAGGGGAATAATTTGATTGGCGATGTTTAAAGTTTTTGATAAACCACCCAGAATTTTCCCAAAACTTAAAGAACGGGTAAGAATATTTAAAGAATTAAACATAATATCACCTGTTACATATTATGCAAAACTACAAAGTATTTGACAAAAAAGGTAGGCTTTAGAACTATTTTATGTTATACTATATTTATAGTAGGAAGAGGGATTTAAATGGATACCAAAAGCACATCATCAAATACATTAAATGACTTGCTCCAAATCTTAGCCATCCCTTTTTATATCTTTTTCAATATTTTAAAATTTGCTAAACGTGGTCTAAAATTTGTTTTATTTGAACTTTTACGAAATAAAGACCGGGATATCGAATTAAGTGGTTTAGAAGAAAATAAATTAGAATTACATAATGTTAAGAAAAGTAAATTCCAAACTTTTTATGACAATTTATGGTTTAATAAATATCAAAATAAAAAATATGAAGAAATGGGTCGCCAATTACAATTCGAACTCCAAAATGAAACTGCTCGTTCCAGTCAAGCTAAAGTCTACCAATATATTGCCCGCAACCGAATTGGAAAAATCGAAAGAGGAACCATCAATGGTTATTCTAAATTAGATGTTAACACCTTCCTTTTGCAAGAAGGATACATAGTTTATAGTATCGTAAATAATAAAACAATCGAATTCCTATATGGCAATGGTAGTATTCTATCTCCCAAAATGTCCACTAAAGATTTATTATTCTGGCTCACTCAATTATCAACGTATATTAAAAGTGGTATAACATTAACCGAAGCTGTTAAGATCTTAAATAATCAAATGAGAAAAAAGAAAAAATACCGTAAATATTTTCAATCTTTAATTTATGAATTAACCATGGGTCAACCATTCTCTAAAGCATTAGAAAAGCAAGGTAACATGTTTCCTCCTTTGTTAATTAATATGATAAGGGCTGCCGAGGCTACTGGTGAATTAGAAGCAACTTTAGATGATATGGCCAACTATTATGAAGAAATGGAACAAACTCGTAAACAAATGATTAGTGCTTTAACATATCCCACTTTGATAATGATTTTTGCCATTGGTGTTATTACCTTTATCCTAATGTTTGTCATACCAGAATTTGTTGATATTTATCGTTCACAAAATGCTGAATTAAATGGTTTAACTTTATTCATTATTGATTTAAGCGATTACTTAAAAAACAATATTGCTTCGATAATTTTAGTTGTCGTAGTAGGAGGGTTAAGTCTTTATTTTGCCTATACCAAAATTAAGCCTTTCCGGAAAACCCTTCAATATTACCTAATGCATGCTCCGGTTATTGGCAATATCATTATTTATAATGAATTGACTATATTTACCAAAACGTTTTCTTCTTTGTTATCGAATAATGTTTTTATCACAGATAGTATGGAAATATTAAGAAGAATTACTAATAATGAAATATATAAAGATATTATGAGTGAAACAATTGATAACATTGTCAAAGGTGAAAAAATATCTAAATCTTTTAAAAATCATTGGGCCGTTCCCGATGTTGCATATTACATGATAGTAACTGGTGAATCTACTGGTCAACTAGCTGATATGATGAAAAAGGTCAGTAATTATTATGCCGAAATGCACAAAAGCTTAGTTACAAATTTAAAATCTTTTATCGAACCAATCATGATAATCTTTTTAGCCGTTGTTGTTGGAGGAATTATTTTAGCAGTTATTGTACCAATGTTTGGTTTAATGGATGCTATTCAAACTTAGGGGGTTTTTATGATTTTAATTTTAATTTTTATTATTGGCTTAGTAATGGGATCTTTTTACTATGTTGTTGGAACTAGGCTTTTAAATAATGAATCAATCGTAGCACCTAGAAGTCATTGTGATTATTGTAAGCATATTTTAAAGTTTTATGATTTAATACCCATTTTATCTTTTATAACTTTAAAAGGAAAGTGTCGTTATTGTGGTCGAAAGTTAAGTCTAAAATATTTAGTGTATGAAATATTGACTGCTGTTCTTTTTAGTGTTAGTTATTTAAAATTTGGCTTATCTTATGATTTTTTCATTATGCTTATCATCTCATCTTTAGTAGTCTTAATATTTATTACAGATTTTCAAGAGATGATTATTTTAGATTCACCTTTGATAATTGCCATTGCTTCAACTTTTGCTTTAAATTTATATTTTAAAGGCAGCATACATGCTTTTTTTTCCTTACTCCACGGTTTAATTATTTTTATCTTTCTTTTAGCCGTTCGAAGTCTAGGTAATGCCATATTTAAAAAAGAATCTTTAGGTGGGGGAGATATAAAATTAGGCTTTGTCATGGGGGTAATTTTAAATTATCGATTTGCTTTAATTGCTATCGTTCTATCGACATTTTTAGCTTTTCCTTATGCTTTAGGGGCTGTTTTATTAAATAAAGATCGCGCTGTAGCTTTTGGGCCTTTCTTAGTCAGTGCCATGTTTATAGTCTACTTATTTATGGAAAAGTTTAATAACATTTTTAGTTTATTTGGTATTTAAAAAACCTGCAGCAGCAGGCTTTTATAATGTCTCAATTTCTTCAATAATTGTGGAAGTATCTAAATTATCATCCAAAGTTTCTAATTGGGGTGCTTCATTTTCTTTGATTTCTTCTATTTTTTCTTCTTCTGGTTCTTCAACCTTTCCGATTAGGGCATCTTTAATATCTCGTTGTTCTGAACCGATATCATCATCAATATCGATAACTCTTAAAATCTCTTCAAAACTAGTTAATCCTTCAATAACTTTTAATAAGCCATCTTCCAAAATTGTATCCGTATCAGAATTATCGCCATAAACTAATTGGCGTAAATCTTCTTTGCGGACATTATTAGTAATGGCATCCCGAACATCTTGATTAACAACTAAAACCTCGTGTAAAGCCACCCGGCCTTTATAACCTTTATAACATTCATTACAACCAACAGGAGTATAAATATCCGTAATATCCATATTCAAAACTTTTTTAAAGACATTTTTTTCATATGGAGTAGCAGCCCGAGAACTCCGACATTTAGGGCAAAGTCTCTTTACTAATCTTTGACTAATGATACCAGATAAAGCCGAACCTAATAAGTAACGTTCAACCTCCATATCTAAAAGCCGTTCAATAGTATTTAAAGAGTTATTAGTATGGATAGTAGAAAGAACTAAGTGTCCAGTAATAGAAGCTCTAACGGCAATTCTCGCTGTTTCATCATCCCGAATTTCACCAATCATGATAATATCGGGGTCTTGTCTTAAAATACTTCTTAAAGCACTAGCAAAGTTAAGGCCAATTTCGCTCATCGTTTGTACTTGATTAATGCCATCAATTTTCATTTCTACGGGGTCTTCAACGGTAATAATATTCGTTTCCGTTTTATTTAACAATTGGAGCATTGTATAAACAGTAGTTGATTTACCAGTACCAGTAGCTCCGGTAATTAAAATAATCCCATTAGGTAAAGTACTTAATTTTTTAACTTTTTCTAAATTCTTCGGCGAAAAGCCTAAACTTTCTAAGCCATTATTACTCATCGTATAATCGAGAATACGAATAACTACTTTTTCCCCATAAACTAAAGGTAGAGTAGAAACCCGCAAATCTAAATTAGTTCCAGGAACAACATTTTTAATAGCTCCATCTTGCGGAAGACGAGACTCAGTTATATTCATCCCAGATAAAATTTTAATCCGGGTAATTAAAGCATTTTTAACTGTTTCGGGCACTATAGCATAATCAAGCAATTCGCCATCAATTCTGATTCTTACTTTTAAAACAGTCGGAGTAGGGTCAAAGTGAATATCACTGGCATTTCTACTAGCAGCATCCATTATTATTTCGTTAACTAAATCGACAACCGGAATTTTTTCGTAGTTAAATTCTTTAATCATGATATCACTTGCTCCTCTTTATTCTTCTATAATTATAACCTAAGTTAAAAAAATATACAATAAAAAAAGGCTCAAAGCCATGTTAACGAGCAGATAATATAATACCAATAATTGAAGCTACTACACTTAATACCATTAAAATAAGCATAGTCCAAACTACAATTTTGCGAGTTCTTTTTTTCATGTCATCACCTCTAAACAAATTTATATAATAAAATTATCATATTTTTACCAATTAGTAAATATCATTAAATAGGTGATTTAATGAAAAATAAAATAAGGACAAGCTATCAAAAACATCGCATGGAAATACGGTTTATTTTAATTATCATGTTAATTGGTCTTTTTAGTGGTCTCGTTTTCTATTTAAAACAAGATAGTGTTATGAAAGCTAGTTTAAGTTTAAATATGGAAATATTTTCGCATAATGTTTTTCGGTTTAGTAATATAATTTATCATTTATTAGCTATTCTTAGCCTTATTGCTTTAAGTTTTTTATTAATTGGTTTTCCTTTATTAATTGTCTATATATTTTTAGAAAGTCTATCGGTTGGTTTTTTAATTCCTTTGCTTTTCAGTTCTTTTAAATTATCGGGAATTGGTATCTTTATTTCTTATTTCTTACTTATTAAATTAGGCTTTTTTGTTCTCTTATTAGTCTTATTTTGTTTGGATTTAGCCTTTATTAAAGACTATTTATTGTATCTTAAAAATCATAAAAATAAATTTTTTGGTAGTTTAAAAAAAGTTTTAATAACGCTTTTAATTATAGTCGTCAATGATTTCCTAGTTTATTTTGTAATGAATCGCTTTTTATCTTTTATTTTAGTTTAAAAGTTGCCTTCTTTTTGATATAATAAGGCCGTTAGGTGATTTTATGAAAAAAGTAATTGTCGGTATGAGTGGGGGAGTAGATTCAGCAGTTTCCGCCTATTTATTAAAGAAAGCCGGTTATGAAGTCGAGGGTTTATTTATGCGTAACTGGGATAGTGCGATGAACAATGATATCGAAGGAAATCCTAATTTTGGGGAAAATATTTGCCCACAAGAACAAGATTACAATGATGCCTTAAAAACTTGTGAAATCTTAAATATTCCGTTACATCGCGTGGATTTTATTAAAGAATATTGGGATTATGTTTTTAAATATTTTTTAAGTGAACTAGAAAAGGGGCGCACGCCTAATCCCGATTTATTGTGTAACAAGTATATTAAATTTGACTTGTTTAAAAAAGAAGCTTATCGTTTAGGGGCCGATTATATCGCAACTGGTCATTATGCAAGATGCATCGATAATAAGTTATATCGCGGTTTAGATAGAAACAAAGACCAAAGTTATTTTTTAGCTATGGTTAGTAAAGAACAATTAGAAAATGTTTTATTTCCCGTTGGGGAATTAACGAAAGAAGAGGTTCGCAAGATTGCCCAAGATTTACAATTAAATGTTGCAACTAAGAAAGATTCTACGGGTATTTGTTTTATTGGTGAGCGGAATTTTCAAGCCTTTTTGGAAAATTATTTAAAACCCAATCCGGGTGATATTGTCGATGTGGCAACTTTAAAGGTTATCGGGCAACATAAAGGTTTAATGAATTATACAATTGGTCAAAGAAGAAATGTTGGCTTAAGTGGCGATACCGATAGACATTATGTTTGTGGCAAAGATGTAGCGAAAAACATTTTATATGTCGCTTTTGGCGATAGCAGTTATCTTTATAGTGATGCTTGCCTTTTAGAAGATGTCAATTGGATTAGTGAAGAAAGGCCACAAACTTGCAGCGTTAAATTCCGTTACCGGGGGGAAGATGTGAATGCTAGTTTAGAATATGTCGATGATACCCATTTGAAGGTCATTTATCCGGATATGGCTAAAGCCGTTACTCCTGGCCAAGCCTGTGTTATTTATCAAGGTGAAGAATGTTTAGGTTGTGGTATTATCAAAGAAATATATAAAAATCAAGAAAAATTATTCTATTTATAATCATTTTACGTAAGTTTACACTTGACAAATAAGTGTTAAATGGAGTAGAATTTAGTTGTAAAACGATAGGGAGGCTCGTGCAGTGAGTAAGTTAAATAGTTTATTACAAGAGTTAGGTATTTCCAAAGTTCGATTAGCTAAATACTTAGGAGTATCTCGGCAAATGGTCTACAATTATTTAGAAATTGATGATATTAATAAATGGCCAAAAGAAAAGAAAATATTATTATTAAAGTTGTTAGATATTGCCGATGGTGATGAGGGTTCTGTTAGTTCAATTAAGGTAACAACTGATTATTTAATGGCTGTAGAGTCTCGTTTAAATCAAGGTGTTAAAAATACTAGTGATATGGATAATTATTTTGATTTGAAAGGTTTAGATAAGGAAGAACAAACGTTACTTGCCGACATAACCTATTTATTAAAAGAAAAATTATTAGATGATAATAAAAAAGAAGAAAATTTATATGCCGTTAAATATCTATATCACATGTTACAATCAATAGATAATGTTCCAGAAATTAAATATATATTTGGTTATATGTCTAAAACAACAGGATTTACTAATCCCGAAGATTATAAGTTTGATGAAGAAAAACAATTTATTTTTGAAGGTATTTTATATACTGCTTTAACTTTATATAACAATGGGGGAGCTAGTCGTAGTCGTTTAGCAGAAAGCCATCGGAAATTCGTTCAAGAAATTGAACAAAAAAATGAAGAAAAATTAACGCGAACTCAACAACTTAATACGATTAAAGTTCAAGCTTTACGGGAATTAGGTTATACCAAAATTGATGAAAATAATGCATCAGAAATAATTGAGAAAATAGCGGAAATCCAATCTAGAAAGGTCTAATGACCTTTTTTACATTTTGTTGACAAATGATTCAAATAATAGGGGATATAAAGCAATTAAAGTCCCCTACTTACTTAAAATAACTAGGGGAGAGAGTATACCAGAATCCAATATTAAATTAAGTTACATCACCCGGTTGATATTTTAAGTTGATTGAGAACTATATATTAAGATATAATGGCTTATCATTGATTTAAACAACAATTATAATTTCTAAGGTTAATTAAAAAAATTATCGTATAACTTATTGGTTTGATTTTTGACAAGCGATTTTAAGCAATCGAGAATTTAAAAGATGGGTAATTTATTTTATAATAAAGCGATTGATTGAATGTAGATATAGTTAATAAATAATAAGATATTATATTATTAGATTAAAATTATTAATGATTCGTTTTTAGTAAAAGGAAAAAATAGTTTCATATAATATATATTATGTTAACTTGTAGTTTGTAATATAAAACTAACCATGTATTAAATAGAATTCAAAAAGAACTACAAACAACTAATAAAATAATCGAATAACCTTTTAGAATAGATATCATTTATTAAACTTTCGGGATGCCATTGTACGCCAATAAAGAATTGCTTTTCTTTGTCTTCAACTGCTTCAATGGTTAAATCAGAAGCTATGGCTGTAATGGTTAAATCCGTAGTTGTAATATGCTCGATGTGCCGACTGTTTACTAAAATTTCATTATCTTTTAATATCGTATAAAGCTTACTATTGGGCTTTATTTTTACTTGATGAACATACTCCTCTTTACTTTGATGTTTCAAATTATCTAAACGCTCAATATCGCCGTTCATGGCTACACTCATCATTTGCATTCCTAAACATATGCCTAGAGTTGGAATATTATTATCATATAAATATTGAACTATTTCTAAGTCAATATCATAGAAATACTCTCCACCTGGTAAAATTATGCCATCACAAGTCTTAATAATTCTCTCTACTCTCTCTAATTCTTCGGCAATAGGTAAGTCAAAAATTACAGGAATGCATATTATTTCAATATCATATTGGTTTAAATAGGTAATCAAGTCTTTTCTTAAAGCTAATAAGTCATTACCAGACTTACTTTGATAATCACGCATTATAACCCCTACTCTTGACATATTAATTCTCCCCTCTTACATAAAAAAGTGATTTATTAAAATAGTAATAATTCCTAAAATAAAACCTAAATAAATTATTTTATAATGGCCATACTTTTGGGCTTCTGGATACATTTCTTCAATGGAAATCGTAATCATTATCCCGGCCACTAATAACAGAATTAGACTTATTAATTCTTGCGTTATATAATTTTTTAAAAAAATGAAAGCTAAGATGGCTCCGAGAGGTTCAGCTAAACCGGATAAAAAAGTGGTTGTTAAGGCTTTTTTCTTATTTTTAGTGGCATAATAAATAGGAACAGCAATACTAATTCCTTCGGGAATATTGTGAAACATAATGGCAAGACCTAACTTTAAACCTAAAGACATATCTTGATAGGCACTCAAAAAAGTCGCGATGCCCTCTGGAAAATTATGGAGCATTAAGGCAATCATATTTAAAATACCTAGTTTATATAAATTATTGGTAATTTTTTCCTGAGATATTTTTTTATCTAAAATTTTAATTAAAATTATGCCCATTATAAAAGCTATCAACGCCATTAAGAAACCCTTAAAAAGACTCTTATTAGTCATTAAATTAAACAACGAATTAGGTATTAAATCGGTTATACTAATGCCAATCATAATTGCTAAAGAAAAGCTTAAAGCCAATGTTATAAATTTGGTTACTTTCTTCTCACTAACTTTAATAAAAATGACTAAAGCCCCGAAAACTGTGGATAAACCCGCGATGGAAGAAATTAATAAAGGACCAAATATTTCCATAGCATCACCATTATAATTTATGAATTAAAGACTCTAAAAAGTACATAATAATAGTGGGAGGTAATTAGAAATGAATAGAAATAATAACAATTCTCGCAATAATAGCAGAAATGAAAATTCTAGAAACAACAGAAATAATCAAAATCAAAACAAAAATAATCAAAAAGAAAATTCTAGAAATAGTAGAAATTCTAGCAGAAACGAACAAAGTCGTTAATTAAATTGAATTTAAAAAGGAGAATGGTTGACTATTCTTCTTTTTTTGTGGCCCTTGGATGTTTTTGATATTCATTTTTAATTTGTTCATTTAATAAATGCGTATATATTTCGGTCGTAGATATATCACTATGGCCTAAAAGTTCTTGAATGATCCTTAAATCAGCTCCTTTAGCCAGTAAATGGGTAGCATAAGAATGTCTTAAGGTATGGGGACTGATATCTTTTTTCAAACCTTGATTTTGGGCAATTTGTTTTAAATTTTTAAAAAAACCTTGTCTAGTTATTTGATTACCATGATTATTTATAAATAAATATTCGCTATCGTTGTGCTTTAGTAAGTTGTTGCGGTGTTCATTTAAATAAAGAATCAAATAGTTTTTAGCTATATCGTTAAAAGGACTAATTCTTTCCTTACTCCCCTTCCCCATTATGCGAATAAAATTATTTTCTAAATCGATATTATTAAACTTTAAATTGATTAATTCACTAACTCGAATTCCCGTTGCGTATAATAATTCCAACATCGCTTTATTGCGGTAATCAAAATCGTTATTTAAGTTGATGTCTAGTAAGGTGTTAATTTCTTCTTCGGTTAAATACTGGGGCAGTTTTTTCGTTATTTTCGGTGATTTAATATTTTCACAAGGATTATGATTGATTAACTCTTCATCGATGAGAAATTGGTAAAACATTTTTAAAACAGTTAAATAGTGAGCTCGACTTTTCTCCGCCATCCGGTCATTAAACTCCAAATAGCCATCAATATCTTTAGTTGTAACTTGCCGTACATTTTTGCCATTTAAATAAATATCAAAGCGTTTTAAATTATCTTGATATGACAAAACGGTATTGGGCGAAAATTTTCGTTCAAATTGTAAATAGTCTAAATATTTTTGATAGTATTCTTCATTTTGCATCACTAGTTTCACCTACAATTTAATTATATAAAAATATAAGGCGAAAAAAAAGCCAAAAACCTTTTAATTTTGTGACCTAATGTAAAGCCATTTCGTGAGAAATTACCCTAAAAGTAAGAATAAATGATATAATAAAAAAGGTGAACATAAATGGAACTACTATCAAATAAATTAAGACCCAAAAAATTAAGTGATATTATTGGCCAAAGCCATTTAATCGGAGAAAATAAAATATTATCTAATATGGTTAAAAATCAAAAAATTTTTTCGTTTATTTTATATGGTAAACCAGGTACAGGTAAAACTAGTATTGCTAATGCGATTGTCAAAGAATTAAATAAACCAGCAAGATTTTTGAATGCTACTGTTAATAATAAAAAAGATTTTGATATTGCCATTGAAGAAGCTAAAATGAACGGGGAATTAATTTTGGTTATTGATGAAATTCATCGAATGAATAAAGATAAACAAGATTTACTTTTACCTTATATTGAAAGTGGCTTAATTGTTTTAATTGGCTTAACGACAAGTAATCCTTACCATAAAATTAATCCGGCTATTCGGAGTCGCGTCCAAATCTTTGAGTTAAAAGAACTAACTTTAGAAGAAATTGCTAGGGGTTTAAAAAGAGCTTGTGAGAGTTTAGAAGGTATTCAAATTACCGAAGAAGCACTTTTGTATATTGCTAAGTTATCTAGTGGAGATTTTCGCAGTGCTTTAAATCTATTAGAAGTTTCTTATTACTCTTCTAGTGATAAAAAAATTGATATTGACTTAGTTAAATCAATTAATAGTAAACCTGTCTTCTTTCATGATAAAAACGAAGATGGTCATTATGATGTCTTAAGTGCTTTTCAAAAATCTATTCGCGGTAGTGATGTTAATGCTTCACTCCACTATTTAGCCCGTTTAATTGAAGCTGGTGATTTAGATAGTATTTATCGCCGCATGAGTGTCATTGCTTATGAAGATATTGGTCTAGCCAATCCGAGTATTGGTCCAAAAGTAATGGCCGCGATTCACGCATCCGAATTAGTTGGTTTACCTGAAGCCCGTATTCCTTTAGGTGTTGTAGTTACGGAAATGGCTTTATCTCCTAAAAGCAACAGTGCTTATTTAGCTATTGATGCCGCTTTAAATGATATTCGGACTGGTAATACTGGCAATGTTCCTAATCATATTAAAACTAGTAGTACAACCTATAAATATCCGCATGATTACAAAAACGATTGGGTTTATCAAGAATATTTACCCGAAAATTTAAAAAACCGCAAGTATTATAATAAAAAGAACAATAAATACGAAGATAATATCAATAAATTATGGCAAGAAATGAAAGGAGAAAAATAATGAAAATTAGTTTTATAGGTACCGGTGTTTTTAGTTTAGCTGTGGCCATTAATTTAGCCCAAAATAAAGATAATAAAATAATGATGTGGAGTGAAAACTTGGGGTTAGTCCAAGAGTTTCAAGAGAAGCATACCATTTCTCAAATTAAATTAAATAATGAAATTCCCGATAATATTTTAGTTTCCAACGATTATCAAACAGTTTTACAAGATACCCAAATTGTGTTTGTTATTCCTGCGATGCCTTATTTACGAGGCGCTTGTGAAAATATCAAACCTTTTATAAACCAAAATGTTCCGGTAGTTATTGGTACTAAAGGCATTGAAGATAAGACGGGAAAATTGGCGATTGAAATTGCTCAAGAAATCTTAACTAATCCTTGTTATATGATGAGTGGAGCTTCCCTAGCCCAAGATATGGCTAATTTAGATTTAATTGGTTTAACGATTGGCTATAAAGAAAAAAAGGGCTTAGATATCGTAAAGCAAGCCTTAAATATAGAAAATATTGCTTTAGAATTTATTCCTGATAAAATCGGTATTAATGTCAGTAGTGTCCTAAAAAATATCTATGCTATCGGAGCTGGGATGTTAAATGGTTTAGGTTATCAAAAAAGTACAAATGCTTTTTATGTCAATTTAGTCTATCAAGAAATGCAATCTATTTTTACAAATTTACATTTTAATAAACATGCAATTACTAGTTATGCTGGTTTAGCTGATTTAATCTTTACTTGTACCTCCAGTGATAGTCGCAACTTTAATCTAGGTCAGATCATTGCTAAAAGGGCAAATACAGAAGATTATTTAAGTCATAATACTGTTGAAGGTTATAATTCTTTAGAAGCGATGAATATGTATTTAAACAAGAAAAAAATAACGGCTCCAATTTTTCAAACTATTTATGCAATTATTTATGAAAAGACCGAAGTTCAGGAATTAATTACTACATTATTTAAAAGATAAAGTAAAAAAGAAGTCGTCAAAACTTCTTATTTTTTGGGCAATTAATTGTTATTTAGGATATCATTTAAAACATAATAGGCTAGATTAATCCCGGCACAATTTGGTACTAAAACTAAAGAATCAGGGGTTGAATTATGTTTTTTTAAAGGTAGTTCCCTACTCCAAACTACGGGAATATTAAGCGGTAAACCTTCTTTTTTTAAAATACTGCGCATTACTTTCGCAACGGGGTCATTTTGGGTTTTATTAAGAGTTGTAAGCATAACATCGCCCGGATTTAAGCGATTACCGGTTCCCATGGAACTAATTATTTTAATATGCTTTTCAATCGCTTTTTTGATTAATAGAACTTTGATGGTTATCGTATCGCAAGCATCGATTATATAGTCATATTCTTGCTTAAATAAATCATCAAGATTATCTTTCGTGAGGAATTGTTTGATTGGTGTAATCTTAACTTGGGGATTTATATCTAAAGCCCGTTTTTCCGCTACCCTGACTTTGTCTTGATTCAAAGTTGATTTCAGACATAATATTTGGCGATTTAGATTAGATTCCTCAAAAGTATCGCCATCAACGATAGTAATATTTACGAAACCTAAACGAACTAGACATTCTAAAGCCATACCCCCTACTCCGCCTAAACCTACTAGTAAAATGTGGGCCTTTTGAATTTTTGGAAAATCGCTAGCATTTAATATATTTAATGTTCTTTCAAACATAAAATTCACCTCAAAATAAAACCCAAAGGAAAGTCTGTTAGGATAAAAACCCGCTCTCGCGAGGTGGGCATCACATGCAATACTTTAGGATCCTAGCTTCACTTAATGGGCTAGTCTTCTACACCGTACGCAATTAGATTCCCAAAAGTATCCTTAGTCGGTTTTATGTAAAACAAACTATATCCTTCAGGTAATATAATTGTATCATATATACTTATTATAAGTAAACATCTATTTTTATGGTTTACTAAATAATTAAAAAGCTAACCCAAAAACATAAGAGTTAGCCTAATTTATCAAGTTTTATTTAGCTAAAAAGTCACATATTAAGTTCGTAATTTCCGTTGGATTATCAATATCTAAACCTTCAATTAAACGAGCTTGAGCATATAAAATTTTGGCAAAATCTTTTAATTTATCTTTATCAGTCTTATATAACTCTTGAATTTTCGTAGCGATTGGATGCGATTCATTAATTTCAAGGATTTTCTCAGCATTGATATTTTCGTTATTAGGCATCGCATTCATTACTTTTTCCATTTGAGTTGATATTGAGCCCGCATTTCTTAAACATACCGGATGACTTTTTAAAGTATTCGTAAATTTAACTTCTTTGACGTTAATAGCTTCTTTCATGTAGTCTAAAAGTTTTTTAGATTTCTCATTTAATTTTTTTAATTCTTCTTTTTCTTCATTAGATTCTAAATCTAATTTATCACTACAAACATTTTTAAATTCTTTTTCTTGATATTTCATCAAAGTTTTTAAAACAAACTCATCGACATATTCGGTACAATATAGAACTTCTTTGCCTTTTTCGGTAACAGCTTCTACTTGTGGTAACATTTCAATTTGTTCAACTGTATTACCACAAGCATAGTAGATATCTTTTTCATCTTTATTGTTTTCCAGATATTCATTTAAAGTAACTAATTTTTTCTCTTTGGAAGAATAGAACAACAATAAATCTTGTAGTTTGTCTTTGTTCATTCCATAATCGCTATATATTCCAATTTTTATTTGCATTCCAAAGGCTGACCAAAATTTAAGATAATCTTCCCGGCGGTTATTTAACATATCTAATAATTCATTTTTAATATGTTTTTCAATGTTACCCGCAATGGTTTTTAAAACGCGATTTTGTTGCAGCATTTCCCGTGATATATTTAATGATAAATCTGGGGAATCAACTACTCCTTTTACAAAGCTGTAATAATCCGGGATTAATTCGGCACATTTTTCCATGATGAGTACCCCATTAGAATAAAGTTGTAAGCCCTTTTCATATTCTTTGGAATAATAATCATAAGAAGCATGAGCTGGAATGTACAACAAAGAATTATATTCTAAAGTACCTTCGGCTTTGGTATGAATATAAGTAAGAGGTAATTCATAATCAAAGAATTTATCGGAATAAAAAGTGTTATATTCTTCTTTGGTAATATCATTTTTATTTCGCTTCCAAAGCGGAACTAAACTATTTAAAATTTCCATTTCTTTATATTCTTCATATTCGCCTTTTTTATCCTTTTTTTCACGGCTTTTTGTAACTTCCATTTTAATTGGATAAGTTATATAATCGGAATACTTTTTGACTAATCTTTGAATTTCATATTCTTCTAAATAAGTATTATATTCTTCATCATCATCTTTAATGGTTAAAATGATATCGGTTCCGACTTTTTCTTTTTCACATTCGGTAATACTGTATCCATCAATACCACTTGATTCCCAAAGGTAGGCTTCGCTACTACCATAAGCTTTGGAAATTACTTTTACTTGACTGGCCACCATAAAAGCTGAATAAAATCCTACCCCAAATTGCCCAATAATATCGATGTCTTCTTTTTTTTCATTTTCTTTTTTAAAATCAAATGACCCACTTTTGGCAATCGTACCTAGGTTAGTTTCTAACTCATCTTTAGTCATCCCAATACCATTATCGCTAATAGTTAAAGTTCGATTTTCTTTATCAATATCAATCGTAATAGCAAAATCTTCTTTTTTGATTTTAATGTTATCATCGGTTAAAGACTTATAATGTAATTTATCAATCGCATCAGATGCATTAGAAATAATTTCTCGTAAGAATATTTCTTTATTAGTATAAATTGAATGAATCATTAAGTCCATTAATCTTTTAGATTCGGCTTTAAATTGTTTTTTCATGTTTACTCTCCTCTTAGCACTCTTACTTTTTAAATGCTAAAATTATTATAGTACCAAGTTTAGCACTTGTCAATGTGTGAGTGCTAATTTTTGAGAATAATTCTCACAATAAAAAAATCTAACTCTGTTCAAGTTAGAAATCAAATAATTGGCTTAATTTTGGTTAAATATTTGTTGGCCGGTAATTAAGGGATAATTTATTAAACAGTCGGCTTCTAAATTTTCTTTGTGCATAAAAACCGCGGTAATTTGGCTATTTTCATAAGTTGTATAGTAATATATACCTTCATTTAAATTGCAACAAGAACTATAAATAGTTATTTCGTATTTATCTTCACCCATGTGAACGCATCCTCTTTGTTGATAGACTGAACCTAAGATATGGAAAAATTGACTGATACTAGCTGATTCCGAATCATCCGATAAGGAATTCATTTTGGTAAAAGTTGCTTTAACAAATCGCGAAACACTCGATAAATCGCCTGGCAAGCCTAAAGCACCCATTCCTCGACTATAAGTTTCTAATTTTAAATCTTTCGCAAAATTATTTTGGGGTGGTTCCGTAGACAAACTCATGTAGTTATTTAAATTAAATAATTGAATATCAAAGGTTGGATTATTCGTTAAAACCCCCACCGGATTATCATAAACTTTTAAGCCATCTTTAACACTTTCAACGGTAATTGAACTTTTTTCATCAGCAATAATCCAATGCAAAGGAGATGCTGGTAATTCTTCACTAAAATTAATCTTGGCAATATTAATGTTTTTTAATAACTCTTTAGCCTCTTCGATGCTTGCACAACTAGTTAGAATATAAGGAATAAATTCAAAAGGAGCTACATTTTCTTTAGCCTTATCTATTTCATGATAACAAGCATTTTGGGGAAAATTTAATCCAGCCATGCCTAAGCCTTTTTCGTTGATTGCGTCATAATAAAGAGGATAATTTTGACTAACATAAGCCATGCCAATTAAAGCATAATGTTTTTTACTAATCTTCCCACCAGTAAATTTAAATTCATAATTTCGTGGAGTAATTGTCACCGTTTCATTATAGGAATATTCTAAATCTAAATTTCGGCCAAAATAAGCATTTTTGGTCTTATAAGTAATTGCTGTACACATATTTTAATCTCACTTTCTACTCTTATTTTAACAAATTTTGAAATGGAAGTCTTTAGTTTATTTGTAATCTTCTTATCTATTTATATAGTCTAATTTTGATTGTTCTATTATTTTTGACCTCTTACCTAGATACTTACCTAATAATAAATGATTCAAAAAATTGTTCTTGAAATTCTGTCATAGCTCTAATATCATCATCTGAATATTCTTTACCATATACATGAAGCCATGTTTTGGATGTCTTGAACCTAATTGTCTGTCAATCTTTACAGTTACCTCTTTACCTAAAAAATCATTTGCATTTGTTTTATTCATTTTTAATCCTCCAACCTATAATTATAGATTATTTAATATAAAATATTTTAGCATAAATTTTTATGCATTTAAATAAATGAATTAGCGTATGCATTAATAGTATCTTATTCATGCAAATTATAATCTATTTGTGAAAATATAAACCAATTTCGTTTTGAATTTCTAAAGATAATCTTTCTATAGTTCCATCAGTATGAACATTATCCATATCTTTTAGTACACTATTGGGAAATATATGCTTCATATCTTTAGCATAATAACTTCCATCTCGGGGGATATCATAATCATTTACTATAAATTCATCATTTTCTTTTACTAATTCAAATTTATAAGGAATAGATGAACCGGTATCTAGAACAATTTCTTCATTATCTAAATAATATTTTTCTTGCAATACCCAAGCATAAACATAATATTTATCTTTTGATTCTTCATTTATTAAATAGATTCTCATGGCTACAAACGATTTTTCATTTTCATAATGATTAATTTTTTCATCTTCTTGAATTAAGTATTTCTTAATAGCATTTTCTATCTTAACATCATCTATATTTATTGGCGGCGCATACTTAAAACCCCAAGTGCTAAATAATACTGGTTCATTATTATGCATTCGTCTAATATCAATTCCAAATAATATAAACAAAACAAGCAAAATGAAGCCAATAACGCTTCCTACAATTAAACAAATCAATTTAATTCTTTTTACTTTTTTATTGGAATAAGCAATGGTATTGACAATATTTTCTTCTAATTTTTTTTGATATTCTTTTTCTTTAACTTTCTCCCCGCTCATTAAATCATTTAAAGTAATATCTAGTTCGTTGCATAAAGGTTTAAACAAGGCCACCTCGGGCATATTTCTTCCATTTTCCCAATTACCTACAGTTCTATCGGATACTCCTAATTTTTCCGCTAATTCTTGTTGGGTCATATTTTTCTTTTTTCGGCATTCGGCGATAAATTGACCTATTTTTTCTAAATCCATATTTTGGCTCCTTTCATACTAATATTATAGAATTTAAAAGTTGCTTTTAACAGGAAACATTTCAATGGTAAATAATTTTTTAATATTTATCTATGATAATTGAATTATTTTAAAACCATCTCATAGTCAATATAATCTCCGGCAAATGGAGTATCGGTATTTTTTCTTTGCTTCACTTTAACAAAGCCAACACTTTCATAGTTCTTCTGCGCTGGTAACGTTATTTCATTGGTAGTTACTATTATTTTTTCAACATTATACTTTTTAATTCTTCTAATTGCCTCTTGTAATTGTATTTTTCCATAACCCTTACCTTTGAAATCACTTATAATGCAATTGTGTCCTATCGATACAGTATGTGGTATATTACGCGGGTCCCAGGATATATGGCCAATAGCTTGCCCATCGACAACAGTTATAAACCCATATTTATCAGCAATAGAATCTAAATTGGCATAAAAGAAGTCATCATATTCTTGCCACATTTTAGCCCAATTTATTTTACACTTGGCATTAAATGAATAGGCATTTTCTAATTGTTGGTATAATGTTCCTTTAGGAAAATCACTTATCTTTTTAAATTCTATCATCTCAAAACTTCTTTCTAAAAACTATTTTTATCATTAAATATTATACAATAAAAAAACAAATCTCATATAGAGTTTGTTCGTATAAATTTGATTTATTGCTTTTTCCTCGTTAACCAAATACCGATAACTGAACATATAAACACAATCGGAGCTACTCTTACAAAAAGCCAGACAAAACTGTGAACTCCAACTCCTAATATTGCTAATTCTGGATTATTATAATCCCATTCCATATAAGTATTTTTTAATATTTCCAGACCAATTAAAATAATTATTATAATTACACATATAGATATAAATAACCAATTCCAAATCTTTCTTTTTATTTCTTTTCTTCGGGCTAGTTGTAAATTTATTGTTTCTAATTTTTCGGCAACTTCTTGGAACGAATCTTCTTTTTGGATTTCAATATTTTCACCAAGTAATGTACTAACTGGTGTTTCTAAAACATTCGATAATGAAACTAATAATTCCGAATCAGGAACTGATAGGCCTTGTTCCCATTTAGAAATTGTTTGTCTAACTACATTTAATTTTATAGCTAATTCTTCTTGCGAAAGGCCTTTTGATTTTCTCATAATCTTAATATTATCTTTTAACATGATAACTTCCTCCTTCACTAAGGATTATAGGTTAAATATTTCGTTGCCTCAAGCAATGCATATTAACGATAAATTACTTTTATAATTTATCTTTTCCTGTCTAAAATTATATTTTTACAATATTCAATTTCATCATTTGTATCTAATTTTAGATTCTTTTTAACTCTATTAATCCCCATTTTAGTAGTATGAATTTTATCAATATTTGCTAATAATATTTCTTGATTCATATAATCTAAACTTTTTTTGCCTTGCAAGTTTCAATAAAATTTTTAAATATATTATTCATATTTTCATCTGTCTTATACAAACTTTCCGGATGAAACCTTACACAAATATAAAATGCTTTATCTTTGGATTCTACAACATCTGCGTATCCATCTTCACAAAATCCAACTTTATCTAACAAAGGACAATTTTCAATAGTTCTCTTATGCCTTGAATTAACCATAATCTTATCTTTTTTGACTATACCATAGAATTTTGATGAATTATCAATATATACATTATGGACATACTTTTCATTAGGTTGATTATGTTTTTGAGGATTGGATAGTTTATAAGTAGTTCCACCCAATCCTCTAACAATACTATTTTGGCCTGCACATATTCCTAAACAAGGTATATTATTATCATAACAATACTTGGCTATAAAGGGTTCAAAAGCCTCGTTGGCATTCCCGCCTTGTAAAATTATTCCATCACATAACTTTATTTGTTCAATTATGTTTTCTTTATCAATTAAATCCTTATATTTTTCCCAATCATCCCCAGCTGGTTGGATTTCCACATTAGGAGATATTATACCTATTGCTATAGCTCCATTATCAAATACGGCTTGTTTAACTTCATTTCGAATGCGTGAACCAACTCTTTCTAAGTTTTCATCACCATTTCTGTATTTTGATACAATTCCAATAATTGGTTTACTCATCTATTTCCAACTCCCTTAATAAATTAGTATAACTAGTTTTATCTTTGATTTTCTTCTATTAATTGTTAAATAAAGATTGATATATATCATTTATTATCGATTTAAAATTATTATCTCTTTCTAAAGCAAACAAATCACTTTCTTTAATCATATAATCTTTTAATATATTATTTGCCCATTTACGGAATATAATACCATTTTGAGATTTTACTCTATAACCGACACTTATAATCATATCAAGGTTATAGTAATCCAATTCTCTAGTTTGGGTTTTATCTCTAATGCACCATATTGAGTGGTATGTGCAAATTTTGCACATACCTCATTTTTATTCAATTCATTAATTTTATTTTATTACCATTTTTAAATCTATTTTTTACTTTCTTCTAAATATTTTTCATATAATTCATCCATTGATGATACATAATTTTTATCTTGTTTTATTCTAAATTTTTCATATTCTTCATTAGCTTTATCTAAAGCCTGTTTATGAGAAATATTACCGGAATTTGATAAAATTTTCTTTTTTCGAAATTTCAATAAATCATCTGTTGCATCAATCCATTTTTGCATTGTCATCAAATTATGTTCGTTTACCATGTCTTCGGCATAGTCTAAAAATAAAGTTGTCAAACTTTCTAACTTCTTTATTTCTTGATCGTTCAAATAATTTTTAACGACACTTATATCATACTTCATAATTTTGCCATTTGGTGAATTCTTCCAATTAGTAAGTCCAAGATGTTCTTTATTAGCATTTACTCTTTCATATATAAGCTCGGCTGCGGTATGACCCGATATAGCATAGTGGAGTTTATTTTGAACGATTTTAAAAAATGTGTATGCTTCTTCAGAATCTTTATTATAATCAATACTTGTACTTTCAAATAGATCGGTAATTTTTTGATAAAGTCTTCGTTCACTTAAACGAATTTCTTTAATTGTTTCAAGTAATTCTTCATAATAGTCTTTACCAAATTTTGGCCCATTTTTCATTCTTTCTACATCTATTTTAAAACCTTTAATAATGTAATCTTTTAAAACGTTAGTAGCCCAGATTCTAAATTGTGTTGCTTTTTTAGAGTTTACTCGGTAACCCACTGCAATTATAGCATCCAAATTATAGAATTCTACATTTCTTTTTACATCACGATTTCCTTCTTTTTGAACTACCGAGATTTTCTCGGTAGTTGCATTTTTGTCCAATTCTTTATCTAAAAATATATTTTTTAAATGTAATCCTATATTGTCTTTAGAACAATTAAATAATTCGGCCATACTTTTTTGAGTGAGCCAGATTGTTTCATCTCTTAAAACTACATCGATATTTACATTTCCATCTTCGGTTTCATATAAAACAATTTTACTTTCTTGCATTTTTTAACCTCCTTGATAACATTATTATATAGTTTGAACAATTGTTTGACAATGAATTTTTATTATTTAAAAATAAATTTATTAGACATAAAAAACAAACCATCATAAATAGTTTGTTTTTTAAAATTTTTAAATATCTAATTTATTATATTCTTCATCAGTTACTTTTTCTAACCACTCATTTGAGGTTTCATCACCTGGTACTTCTATTGCAATATGGCTGAACCACGAACTTTGTTTTGCCCCATGCCAATGTTTTACATTTGCAGGAATTGTTATAACTGTTCCAGGTTTTAAGCTAACTGC
>CANQGB010000013.1 GCA_947600335.1 uncultured Bacilli bacterium
GTGGATGGAGTAAAGAAGACCGATATGCCGACCAGTCCAGTAGGAAGCAATGGTAGTTATTACAAAGTCGATGTAAGTTGTACAAGTAGTAAGACAACAGGCTTATGGGATTACAATGCTTGGAGGTTGAACTTAGATTACATAGAATCAAATAGTAAATGTACCTTAACATTTACCTCATCAATGACTAAAGACCAATACGATGAATACATTAAATCGGGAGTATCCTTAAGAAGAAGCACCTATCGAGGAAAGAATATCACAGGTTATTATAATGGAACCGAAAAAGTAAATGGAAAAGATTTATTTAAGCAAATAAGTGATGGAACCTTCGATGATATCTATGTTGGTGACTATATAGTAAGTGATACAAAAGATGCTTTTGGTAAAAAGATAGTCTGGTTAATAGCTGATCTAGATAATTATTTAGGTAGTGGAGATCAAGGTGATGGATTGACAAAACATCATGCGACAATAATACCTTCATATAAATTGGATGAAAATCGAATGAATGAAACTGATACAATTAATGAAGGCTATGTTGGAAGTGAAATGTACAAAACAACATTAAATAATGTTTATAGTAAATATATAGCTCCAGATTTTTGTAAATCAAGTTCAACTTGTCATATTATTACCTATCGAAATTTAGTTTCAACGTGGGTAGATGGTGCCCGTTCAAATCAATGGGGTGAAAATAAAGGAGCTTCAGGTGCATCGGCATGGGATGATCGTAAATTAGATTTGATGAGCGAGGTCAATGTTTATGGAACTATAATAGCTTCGTCTAGTTTGTATGATGTGGGAATAGATAATCGACAATATGCAATTTTTCAGCTTAGACCTGATCTTATAAATCAAAGTATTAGTGGAATATCGGGAGTAGGTAGTGGAAGATATTGGTATTGGTTAAAGGCAGTTACTAGCTTGACTGGCTTTGTTTATGTTGGCGGAAATGGAGATTCCACCGGTCGCACCGCATCTGCTTCGGATGGTGGAGTTCGTCCAAGATTTTTAATAGGTTAGTGAAAAATTCACTAATCTTTTTTAAAATGACAAAATATTTTTTTCTTCTATGATAAAGTATAAATGTAAAGAATATACCATAATGATATTGTAATTAAGAGTAATAGAAATTATAATAAAGGTATGAAAAATAGAAGGAGAGATAAAATATGGAATTAAAAAAATTCAAGAAAAACAATAAATATAAGAAGACTCTCCTCGCTCTAGGCATAGCAGGAATGTGTCTGGGGGGGGGTATATTGTTAAATAAGAGTTATGCCTTATATGAAACAAAGAAAGATTACAATGTAATCAAAGGAGAGGTACCTGACTTTGGGTATGATGTAAAATTAGCTATCATGGTGGATGAAGTAAAGAAGACAGATATGCCAACCAGTCCATTGGGTAAAGACAATAAATATTACAAAGTCGATGTAAGTTGTACAAGTAGTAAGACCACAGGTTTATGGGATTATAATGCTTGGCGGTTAAATTTAGATTACATTGAGAGTAATAGTAAATGTACATTAACATTTACCTCAAGTATGAGTAAAACTGATTATGATAAATATATTCAAGCCGGAGTAGCTTTAAGAAGAAATACATATCGTGGGAAAGATATAACATCCTTATGGAAAAGTGGCGATTTATATAAACAAATAGCAGATGGAACATTCGCAGATATCTATGTTGGTGATTATATAATAAGCAATACAAATGATGCATATGGTAAAAAGATAGTCTGGTTAATAGCTGATTTAGACAATTACATGAATCAAGGAGATCAAGGTGATGGATTGACAAAGCATCATGCCACGATAATACCATCATATAAGTTACAAGATAGTCGAATGAATGCTACAAATATAACAACAGGAGGATATAAAGGAAGTGAAATGTACAAAACAACATTAAATAATGTTTATAGTAAATATATAGTTCCAGATTTTTGTAAATCTAGTTCAGCTTGTCATATTATTACCTATCGAAATTTAGTTTCAACGGATGTTGATGGCACTAGTTCAAATCAGTTGGGGAAAGAAACAGGAGCCTCAAGTAATTGGGAATGGGTTGATAGACAATTAGATTTAATGAGTGAGGTAAATGTGTATGGAACAACAGTTTGGAGTTCATCTGGTTTTGATGTCGGAATAGACAATCGTCAATATGCAATTTTTCAATTACATCCAGAACTTGTAAGTCAAGGTATTAGTGGAATATCAGGGACAAGTACGGGAAGGTATTGGTACTGGCTAAAAGCAATTACTGACTCAGCTGACTTTGCTTTTGCTGGCGAATATGGTCATGCCAGCGGCAACAGTGCTTCCGATTCGAATGGTGGAGTACGGCCAAGATTTTTAATAGGTTAGTGATAAACTCACTAATCTTTTGTATTTTTGTAAAAAAATTACATTAAAAGGCTAAAATGGGGATAGTTGGAAATTATTTAAAGTGCTTTAAAATTTAAGGAAAATAAGTTATAATCTTAGTAGGTGTTTTTTATGCGACAAGATAAGATTAGAAATTTTTCGATTATTGCTCATATTGACCATGGTAAAAGTACACTAGCAGATCGAATGCTTGAACTAACTGGGGCAGTTGAAAAACGAGAAATGAAAGACCAACTTTTGGATAGCATGGATTTAGAGCGAGAACGTGGTATTACTATTAAATTAAATGCTGTCAGATTAAATTATACTTATCAAAATGAAGATTATATTTTAAATTTAATTGATACTCCTGGTCATGTCGATTTTTCTTATGAGGTTTCACGGAGTTTAGCGGCTTGTGAGGGAGCCATCTTAGTTGTCGATGCCGCGCAAGGAATTGAAGCTCAAACTTTAGCTAATTTATATTTAGCTATGGAAATGGATTTAAAAATAATTCCGGTTATTAATAAAATTGATTTACCGAATGCTAATATTCCCAAAGTAAAAGAAGAACTAAAAAAAGTGTTAGGTTTTAAAGAAGAAGAAATTCTCCTTTGTAGTGGTAAAACGGGAGTAGGAGTTAAAGAACTTTTAGAAGCTGTAATTGAAAGAATTAATCCCCCAAAAAATAATGAAGAAAAACCACCGCGAGCTTTAATTTTTGATTCCGCTTTTGATTCTTATAAAGGCGTGGTTGCCTTAGTTAAAGTTATTGATGGCAAGATTACTTTAAATGATGCGATTAAAATGATGGCTAATAATCATACTTTTGATGTAACAGAGTTAGGAGTGAGAACTCCCAAAGAAAAGAAATTAACGGAGTTAGTTAGTGGCGAGGTTGGTTATATCGCAGCAAGTATTAAAGATATAACTTGTGTTGAGGTTGGAGATACAATTACAACCGTGAATAATAGTGCAACTACTCCTTTAGCCGGTTATAAAAAAATGAAACCTATGGTTTATTCGGGAATATTTCCGGTAGAACAAAATAAATTTGAAAGTTTAAAAGAAGCGATTGAAAAACTAAAACTAAATGATGCCGCTTTAACTTTTGAACCTGAAACAAGTGATGCTTTAGGTTTTGGCTTTCGCATGGGCTTTCTAGGCCTTTTACACATGGATATTATTATTGAACGAATCGAACGGGAGTTTAATATTGAAATTATCGCGACTAGTCCGAGTGTTATTTATAAAGTAATAAGAACGAATGGTGAAATAGAATATATTGATTCACCAAAAAAATTTCCGGATACGACTTATATCTCCAGCATTGAAGAACCTTACATTTATACGAACATCATCGTGCCAAGTGATTATATTGGACCCATTATGGAACTATGTCAAAATAAAAGGGGAATTTATAAATCTTTAGATTATATTGATAATCGAGTTAATATTCATTATGAAATACCTTTGGCTGAAATTGTTTATGATTTTTTTGATAAATTAAAAAGTACAACCAAAGGCTATGCCTCTTTTGACTATGAAATATGCGGCTATAAACAAAGTAACTTAGTAAAAATGAATATTTTACTTAATGGCGAAATCGTCGATGCGTTATCAGTTATTGTGCATAAAGACTTTGCTTATAATCGAGGAAAACATATTGTTGAAAAATTAAAAAATATTATTCCAAGGCAAATGTTTCAAGTTCCTATTCAAGCGAGTATTGGTTCAAAAGTAATTGCCCGAGAAAACATCAGTGCGATGAAAAAAAATGTTTTGGCAAAATGTTACGGTGGCGATGTAACCCGAAAAAGAAAGTTATTAGAAAAACAAAAAGAAGGTAAAAAGAAAATGAAAATGTTAGGAAATGTCGAGGTTCCTAAAGAAGCCTTTTTAGAAATATTAAAAGAAGATAATTAGGAGGAAAAATAAGATGGAAAAGAGTGAAAAAGAAATTTTAGACTTTATAATTGCTGAGATTAATAAAGGTGAGTTAATTAAGGATATTGCTGTTCAACTTGGTACTAATCCAAATAAAGTTAATGATTATTTAAATAGGTTAATTAATATCAATAGTTCCTATTATAATCCTGATTTGTATCAAGAATTAGCTAAAAAGAAGAAAGAAAATGCTAATCGGGGATTATCTGAACGCTTTACACCTTTTAGAAATAAGACAATTGATATAGCAGGAATAGTGAATACTATTTTAAAGTGGCATTTATCTTTAGAAGAGGCAAGTAAACAATTTCATAAATCTGAAGAAGAAATTTTAAATTATATAAATGATTATAATTATAATGATGGCAAAAAAGAAAAAATTATGAAATTATTTGAAAGACGTAGGGAATATCCCACTTTAAAATTATTTAATTTGCCTACCAAAGTTCAAGAAGAGATTGCTTTGATGATTTTGACATATCGAGTTCATCCTGATGATTTAATGATTTTATTTAAGACTGGACCGGATGATATTGCCTTATTTTTAGAAAATCAGCCAGTATTTGGGTACTCTTTTTATAGTTTAAAAATTGAGGCTTCTTATGCTTCGTCAGAGGAAAGAAAGATGGCTTTTGAAAATGCCAAAAGTTATTGGTTAATGCGTAACAAGCTAATAAAAAGATTGAATGAAGCAGAGAAAGATAATGTTAAAGAATATTTACAAGAAAAGTTAAAAGAACATCGTAGTTTGATAGATGATACTTTAGCTCGGGAATCAGCTAAAAAAAATACTCGGGATTTAACGCAAGAAGAGAAGGATGCCATTGCCCAAATTAGAGTAAAATATGGGATTAATACAACCGAACAAAGACATGAATATTATCAAGTAATAAAATTAAATTCCAATTTGGCTTTTTTAAATCGTTGTGCCGATATTATTAATGATTATGAATATGATTTAGCTAAACGAGATAGTTATTTTGCTAAGCGATTAGATATTTTAAAAGGGCGGACTGAAGTATTGAAAAATAAAGCTTTAGAAAGTAGTATGAAGAGATAATGGAAAATTTAAAAAAAACGTTTAATGTTGGCAATTTAATAGAATTAATTTTAAAATGGCACTTATCTTTAGAAGAAGCAGCTGCAAAATATCATTTAGAAAATGAAGAAGTATTAAATTATATCAATAATTATAAAGAACCAGAAAAAACTAAAGCCTTAGAAATAATAGCTCGGCGAAAAGAAAATCCGGATTTAAAACTTTATAATTTACCAGCTAAAGTTCAAGAAGAAATAGATTTAATGATTTTAACGTACCGGGTTAATCCTGATGATTTAATAGTTTTATTTAACACTAATATTGATGATGTAGAGTTATTTTTAACACAACAAAAATCTAATCGTTTTTCTGAATCTTTTTACCATCTGCGTAATGAAACCGCTGGTTTTTCGGCTAAAGAAAGACAACATGCTTTTGAAAGTGCCAAAAATTATTGGTTGATGCGTAATAAATTGATAAAAAGATTGAATGAAGCCCAAAAAGATAATATTAAAGAATATTTGCAAGAAAAATTAAAGGAACATCGGAGACTAATTGATGATTCAATAATTAAAGAAAGTCAAAATAAAGATTATCGGTTGTTAACTGCTGAAGAAAAGGATGCGATTGCTCGTTTTCGCGTTAAATATGGTCTATTTGGGGTTGAAGAGTTGACTGCTTACGGTCATAAACACAAAGTTAAAGGAAATTTAGCTATTATTGGGCGTAGTCCCGATTATATTTGGAGTTTAGAAAATGATTTAGCTAGTCGAGATATTTATTTTCATAAAAGTTTAGAGTATTTAAAAGCCGTGGAAGAAAAAGTTTTTAAAGATTTTTTAAGAAAGAGTCATTAAGATGAACGCGAAAGGTGTTTATATTCATCTTCCTTTTTGTAAAACTATTTGTTCGTACTGTGATTTTTGCAAAGTGTTGTATCAAGAAAATTTAGTGCAAAAATATTTAATTAATTTAAAAAATGAAATTAGTGATATTTATGATAACGAAGAAATTGATTCTATTTATATAGGTGGGGGAACGCCCTCTAGTTTGTCGGAAAAATGTTTGAAATATTTATTTAATTTAATCAAGGTATTTAATGCACCCCTTTTAAAAGAATTTACTTTTGAATGTAACTTAAATGATATTAATGAAGATTTGTTAGAAATTTTAAGAAATGGGGGCGTAAATAGGTTAAGTATTGGCATTGAATCATTTGATGCAACTAAACTTAAGTATATGGGGAGAAATCATAGTTTTGAGGAAGCAGTAAAGAAAATTAAATTATGTCGCGAATTTGGTTTTAATAATATTAATATTGATTTTATATATGGCTTTTATTTTGAAACAGTTAAAACCATGAAAGAAGATTTATTAAAAATATTAAAATTAAATCCGGAACATATTAGTACCTACAGTTTAATGATTGAAAATCATACGTTGTTAAAAGTAAATGGCATAAAACCAATTGATGAAGATACCGATGCTTTAATGTATCAAGAAATCAAAAAAATTTTAAAAAAGAATAAGTACAAACATTATGAGGTAAGTAATTTTGCCCGTGTTGGTCATGAAAGTTTTCATAATTTAAAGTATTGGCATAATGCCGAGTATTTTGGTTTTGGTGTTAGTGCCTCTTCGTATCTTGATAAGGTTCGGAGTACGAATACGACCTCTCTTGCTAAATATTTAAAAGAAACTTATGTGGGAGAAAGAATTTTATTAAGTAAACAAGATATTATGGATAATCATTTAATGCTAGGTTTTCGTTTGTTAGATGGCTTTAATATTTTCGAATTTAATCAAACTTATAAAGTTAATTTAGAAGATGTTTATCCCATCAAACCCTTAATCAAAAATGGTGATTTAATTGTCAAAAAGGGTAATATTTTTATAAATCCGGATAAAATATATATTATGAACGAAATATTACTTAAAATGATATAAGGGAGATTTTATGAAAAAAATATTCTTGATTTTAATGATTTTATTGCCTTTAAATGTCGCGGCAAAAGAATTATGTTTAGATAATTTGATAGTTAAAAATGGGGAGTTGTCTTTAGAATTTGATAAGTATAATTTAAAATATACGGTTTCTATTGCTAAAGATGTCGAAAGTTTAGAATTGGAATATTTTACCGATAAAGATGTCAGCGTGACCATTAATGATAATCACGATTTAAAAAATAATGATATTGTAACCATTAGTCTCCAAAAAGAAGATGATACAGTTAGTTATGAATTAGCAATTTTAAAAGAAGAAACCGAAGAAACTATGGTGTTTCAAGAAGCGATAAACAATCAAGAAAATAATTTTATGATGCAATATAAAATATTTATTATTCCACCAGTTTGTTTAATTTTAATCGTTTTAAGTTGGCGCTTACTATTTAGAAAACATAAAAAATAACTTCACTTAGTATATTATACTAGGTGATTTTTTTGAAATTTATCGCGCATCGCGGTTTACGAAAAAACGGGATTAAAGAAAATACTTTGGCTTCATTCCAGGCAGCGATTGAAGAAGAAAAGGCATCAGGTTTTGAGTTTGATATTCGAGTTACCAAAGATAAAGAATTTGTAGTTAATCATAATGCTTTTATTAAAACCGATTTAATTCAAAATAAAACGGCCAAATATTTAAAAAAGAAGTATCAATTATCCACTTTAGAAGAAGTATTAAGTTTAGAAACTACCAAAATTATCTTGGTCGAAATTAAAGACATTGACATTCCTTATGAGAAATTGATTGCCATTTTTCAAAAATATTTTAAACCAAATATTTATGTTATGAGTTTTCATAATAAAGTCATTGCGAAACTAAAAGAGTTGGGAATAAAAAATAAACTGGGAATCTTAAATTATGTTTTAAATACGACCGAAGATTATACCTATGATTTTATCTGTCTTTTAAACAATTTAGCTTTTCCGAAAGTAATTAAGGAATATCAAAAACGGCATATCGAGGTTTTTATCTATGGCATTTTAAATGAAGAAAAAGATTTAAATAATGCAACAGTTTATTATATTGTCGATAATATTTAGAAATATTTTACCCAAGAAAAAATATATGTTATAATGTCTTTAGAATAAGGATGTGAAAATATGAATGGGCCTTTAGAGAATACAATGCCAGTGGAAATTTTAGATGATTTAATCGAAAAAAATAAAGAGGAAGAACAAGATATAGAAGAAGAAAAAGATAAGAAAGCAAAGAAACCGAATGCTTTTAAAAGAATGATAAATTCTTGGAAGAAACTACCTAAAAAGACGAAAATAATATTGATTGTTTTAGGAATACTTTTAATCGCGTTAATTACTTTTTTGATTATTTTTCTATGGCCGGAAAAGAAAGAAGAAGTACCAAGTGAAGATATTCCAAGTGTTATAGTTGAAAAAGAAAATTATCGTTATGAAAATGGGAAACTAATCTTTATTAATGAATTAGAAGAAGATTTAGGCGAATATGAATGTCAAAATAAAGATGAAAATTTATGCTATGTGGCTTATTTTGACAATAGTGAAGATAATTTTGATGCACCCAAAATCTTAGATGAAGTAGGAGATGCATGGGTATCTCGCAGTCCGATATTAGAAGATAAGTATGTTTTTTTAGTCGATAGCAGTGCGAATTCATCAAAAACTTTAAAACTTTATAATATGGAAACGAAAGAAATTGATAGCGAATATTTATTAGTCAAAAAAGTAGCCAATAATGACCATTTAGTAATTTTAAAAGATACTAATAGTAAATATGGCGTTTTAGAGTTTGCGAATACAAGTTATACAACTAAAATTGATTTTACTTATGACTACTTAGCGAGTATTTATGATAATGCTAGTCCAAATTATGTAGCAATTTCAACCAAGAGAAATTTAATTGTATCCGAAAATGGCGATGTTTTAACGAAAACGATTCCCGGGGATATTAAGAATTTTAATGCTAAATACGTTAAAACTATGGATACGGATAATAAATATCATATTTATGATTACAATGCCAAAGAAATATTTAAAGAAACTTATGATTATGTTGAATTATATGATAATTATGCGGCTTTAGTAGATAATAAACAAATGTATTTAAAAACTTATAATAATGAAAAGTTAAATGAAGAAGGCATTAGACTTAAAAATAGTTCCTATGTAAAAGAACATTATTTTAATGAATATGGAACTTTAGTTAAAACCGTGGAAAGTTTTAAATTGACTGATTCTAATAATTTAATATCTATTCAAATTGCGGATAGTGATGAAGTTAAAACAGTTAACTATTTAGAAGGTATGTTAAGTAAAGACTTAAAATATGTAAACTATTTTGATGGAGTATTATATATCTATAAAGATACTGAGAAAAAAGAATTATTAGGAAGCTATGCTTGTACCAATAAAAATACGATTACCAAAGATACCAAAACATTAGATAATTGCTATATTGCGAAAGATACTACTTATGAAAACAACGAATTAATGCAAGATAAGTTAAAAGAAGGATTAATTCCGATATTCAATGAACGTTTTGTATTTATGAAAGATAGTGCAGGGGAAGGCGATTATACGATTAATTTATATGACTTAAAACAAAAAAGAACCCTTAGTCGTTATCAAACTGTTAATACACGGAGTAATACTGGCGATGAAATAACTTTTAAAACCGTTAATGATTATAATATTATGGCTCAAAATAAAAACGGGGAATATGGCGTTATAACGTTAAAACTAAGTAGTGCAGAATCATATATATCTTTTGATTATGAAAATGTTGAGTTATTAAATGAATATTATTTAGTTAAAGCCAAAGATGGTTATAAATTAATTACGACGAGTGAAGAAGTAACCAACTTTATACCTGATAAAATCCAAAACTATAATGATACCTATTTAACAGCGACAGATAGTAAAGGCAATTATCATGTTTATAGTTATGAAGGTAAGAAAATAAGTGCGGATGAAGGTTATACTTATGTTAAATTATATGATACTTTCTATGCGACAGTAAAAAATAATAAATTGGCTTTATATACTTATCTAGATAATACGACCAATATTTTAGAAGACTATGATTTACCAAGTTTAACTTTAACGAACTATTATGGTAAAGGAACACTAGCTTTTAAAATAGATTTTAAAGGAAAAAATTATACTATTTCTTTTGGCGATAAGAATGATATTTATAAAGAAGTATTTGATAGTCGTAGTATAAATGAAAAACCAGTAGAAAGTGATAAAGATGAGGTTGAAGAATGAAATATCGTAAAGCAACTTTGTGTGCCATGATTGTTCTGCTAACCTTCTTTTTACCGATTACAATTTTTTCCACTACGAAAGCGATTCAAAAAAAACTATATGTCGAAAATCCTAGTCATCAATTTCAATTTGAAAATAAATTATATTTTTATGATGTTGAAGATAATAACCGTTTGATAGGAAAATACTATTGTCAAACTGATATGTGTGATTTAGCTTATTCTTCAGTTACTAAAGATGATGAGATTATTTTGAAAGAATTAAAAGCCCCAAGTATGGAAATTGAAATGATAGATAATCAATTTGCTTTTATCAATGATGGTTTTGGAACATTAGATGAACCTTTATATCTTTTATATAATATAGTTGAAGAACAAGCTTTAACAAAATATAAAGAAGTTAAGAATTATAATGTGGGAATTGAAAATAATTTCTTTATTGTTAAAAATGAAGAAGATAAGTATGGAGCTATTACGATTCAAGGAGCAGCTCAACAACGGATTCCTTTTGAATTTGATTATTTAGGAATTCCAAGCAATCCAAGTTTCAATCAAATTGCTTTACCATCTATTGGTTTTGCTAGCTTAAAAGATAATATCTGGCAAATTGTTAGTGATTCAGGAGCTAATTTGAGTGTTCCTTTTACGGATGCTATTTACAATTATGATCCAACTTATATTATTTTACAAAATAGTAATAAAGAATTTTATGTAACTAATTATAATGGTAATCTAATAATAGATAATTATTATAAATATTTAGATTTTTATAATCGATTTTTAGTGTTAATTGACCGAAATAATTATTTTTCCATGTATGATATTCAAAATAATATGGAAACAGAGAAATATTTAGTTTCTTCGATTGATGATGTTACTATTAGTGTGGAAGGAAATAATGTTTTAGCAACAATTGGAGGTAAAGTTGTAGAAACCCTTGCAATTAATTAAATTTTAAGTTAGAATTAAGAAAAAAACAAAGAAACCGAGGAGTAAGTTTTGAAATCTTTTAAAGAGAGGTTATGGTTGGTGCAAATAACTAAAGAAGAAACTGAAGGTAGCGGGGGAGTTGAATTGTTAAGTAAATAGACAATTCCGTTTAAAGGGCGTTAACCTAAATTAAGGGTATGCTAAATGCATAAATAAAGGTGGTACCGCGGGAAAACTCGTCCTTTTTAGGGAGGAGTTTTTTTAATGGATTATACTAAAACGCTGAAAGCCTTTAAAAAGTTTTTAGAAAATTATGATTTACAAAATGCCGAGATTATGTTAAAGGTGAAACATAGTTATGAAATGGCTAGTTTAGCTAAGAAGCTAGCAATAAATCTTAATTTAAATAACGAACAAGTTACTTTAGCCCAAACGATTGGTTTACTGCATGATTTAGGACGCTTTATTGGTTATGATTTAACAAAATC
The DNA here is from genome assembly GCA_947600335.1 of uncultured Bacilli bacterium. GTDB lineage: Bacteria > Bacillota_I > Bacilli_A > RF39 > UBA660 > MGBC108787. The sequence goes on from CANQGB010000013.1 coordinate 12,026, forward strand.
TTATTATGACTATCAAAATAATATTGACCATGCCGAGTTAGGGGTTAATTACTTATTTAAGGAAGGACATATTAGGGAATTTGTTACAACTGATAAATATGACGAAATTATTAAAACCGCGATTTTCAATCATAATAAATATCAAATTGCCAAAAACTTAGATAACGAAACCAAACTAATGGCGAAACTAATTCGTGATGCGGACAAAATAGATATTTTTCGCCAAAATGCGATGGGGTTTGAAAATTTATATCAAGAGCCAGCAAGTTCCGAAATGCTTGATTTGTTGGAACAAGAAAAAATGGCTAGACCGCAAGATATTAAAAATAAAAGTGATGAAATTTTATTTCACTTAATGTATTTGTTTGATATCAATTATAAAGAAAGTTTTGAATTGTTAAGTGATACAGATAACTTAGAATTATATTTTAGTATGATTGAAGTCGCTAAACATTTAGATGAAGAATTTAATAAAGTGAAAAAAATATTACGCAAGTATTTGAAGAAAAAATTGGAGGAATAAATTATGTTAGATAAAAAATATGACCATTTAAAAGTTGAAGAGGGTAAATATGAATATTGGAAAAGCCATGGTTATTTTAATAGTGGCGATAAAGACCGGATGCCTTTTACAATTGTAATTCCACCCCCTAATGTTACAGGAAAATTACATTTAGGTCATGCCTTAGATACAACTTTACAAGATATTATTATTCGTTTTAAAAGAATGCAAGGTTTTGATGCCTTATGGGTACCAGGAATGGACCATGCGGGAATTGCCACGCAAGCAAAAATTGATAAAAAATTAAAAGAAGAAGGAATTGAACCACGAAAGATGGAAAGAAATGAGTGGTTAAAGAGAGCTTGGGAATGGAAAGAAGAATATGCAAGTCGGATTCATGAACAATGGGCTAAATTAGGTTTGTCATTAGATTATAATAAAGAACGTTTTACTTTAGATGAAGGTTTATCTAAAGCCGTTCGAAAAGTCTTTGTTGATTTATATAATGAGGGTTTAATTTATCGGGGCGAAAGAATCATCAACTGGGATCCCGAAGCGAAAACTGCGCTTTCTAAAGAAGAAGTTATTATGAAAGATGATAAAGGAGCTTTTTATCATTTAAAATATTATTTAGAAAATAGTGAGGAATATCTAGAAGTAGCTACGACGCGTCCCGAAACTTTATTTGGTGATACAGCTGTCGCAGTTAATCCAGATGATGAGCGTTATCAAAAATATATTGGTAAAAATGTTGTGTTGCCGATTGTAAATAAATTAATTCCGGTAGTAGGAGATATTCATGCCGACCCCGAATTTGGTACCGGGGTTGTTAAAATAACTCCCGCGCATGATGCGAATGACTTTGAAGTTGGTTTACGGCACAATTTAGAAAAGATAATCGTTATTAATCCGGATGGAACGATGAATGAAAATGCTTTACATTATCAAGGTTTAGACCGTTTTGAAGCTCGCGAAAAATTAGTCCAAGAATTGCAAGAAAAAGATATTTTAATAGAAATTGAACCTATTGTCCATAGTGTAGGTCATTCCGAAAGAACAGATGTTGTGGTTGAACCTTATTTATCAAAACAATGGTTTGTTAAAATGCGGCCTTTAGCTGATAAAGTTTTAGAAAATCAAAAAAATAAAAATACCAAAGTTAATTTTATTCCAGCTCGATATGAAAAAACGATGAATCACTGGATGGAAATCACATATGACTGGTGTATCTCTCGGCAACTTTGGTGGGGACATCAAATTCCTGCTTGGTACAAAGGTGATCAAATATATGTAGGAATGACAGCTCCCGAAGGTGAAGGTTGGGTTCAAGATCCTGATGTTTTAGATACTTGGTTTAGTAGTGCATTATGGCCATTTAGTACTTTAGGCTGGCCAGAAGAAACCGAAGACTTTAAAAGATATTATCCGAATAGCTGTTTAGTAACCGGTTATGATATTATTCCTTTCTGGGTTAATCGAATGACTTTCCAAGGCCTTCATTTTACTGGTCAAAGACCTTTTAAAGACTGCTTAATTCATGGTTTAATTAGAGATAAATTAGGAAGAAAATTCAGTAAATCTTTAGGTAATGGTGTTGACCCTATGGATATGTGTGAACTTTATGGGGCTGATTCTTTAAGGTATTATTTAGTTTGTGCGGCTTCTAATGGTACCGATATTCGGTTTGATGAAGAAAAAATTAAAGCAACGTGGAATTTTATTAATAAACTTTGGAATGCTTCGCGTTTTGTATTATTAAATATTGAAGATTTAAAACAAGAGAATTATACGTTACAAAACTTAAAAAAAGAAGATAAATGGATTTTAACTAGACTTAATAAGACAATTAAAACAGTAACTAAATATATGGAAAAATATGAATTTAATAATGCTGGGGCGGTAATTTATGATTTTATCTGGACTGATTTTTGTGATAAATATATTGAATTAGCCAAATTTAGTTTAGATGATTATAATACTAAGTCTGTACTTTTAAAAACCATAGATGCGATTTTAAAAATGTTACATCCTTTTATGCCTTATGTTACGGATGAGGTTTATAATATGTTACCTATTAAAGAAGAAACGATTATGTTGAGTTCTTATCCCGTTTATGAAAAAGAATATGTATTTGTAAAAGAAGAAAAAGAAATAGATGAATTACTAGATTTTGTTCGGGAATTTAGAAATATAAAAGCTGAGAATAATATTGGCAAAGATTACTATGTTAAATGGGACAATGATCAAGATTATACTTTAGCGAAAAAAATGTTAAAAGTTCAAGATAATGTGATTACAGAAGAAATGAATATTCAAGCCTATAAAGTTAAAACTGCTAATTTCGAGGCAACAATTTATTATGAAAAAGTTTTAACGGAAAAAGATATTGCGGAAAGAAATAAAGAAATCGAAAAGTTAAAGAGTAGTATTGAAAGAAGACAAAAATTGTTAGCTAATGAAAATTATGTAGCGAAAGCTCCGGCTAATCTCGTAAGTGAAGAAAGACAAAAATTAAAAGAAGAAGAAGAAAAGTTAGCTAGTTTAAGGCAATAAAGAGTTTTATTTTTTAGAAGCATATTAATTGATTAGTAAACAAAATAAGGTTGACAAAGCTGATTGTTTTTTGTTAAAATCATACCTGTTTGCAAAGGAGAGATAATATGCAAGAATCAATACAAAAATTTATTCAATATATGCAAAAATTAAAAAAAGAAAAGATAACAATTTCTGGCTTAATTGAAAATTCCATATCCTTAGTAGCTATTGCTTCTTGGGAATATAATCAAGAAATGTTAGATTATTATATTAGATATGCTTCATCAGATATCGAAACGCATGGTGAATATTCAGAGTTATTTAGTGATTTTGATCAATTATCTAAAATTTTATTAGCTTCTTCTTTATCGCCTAAAGAACGTTTTGATGTTATTAACTTTTTTATGTATCGGAATATGCCAAAAGAAAAAGGCGAAAAAATTATAATTTTTGATCCAGAGGATATTTTAAATCATCCACTTTTTGTTAATCGTCAAGAAGAAATACAAAGAATATTAGAATCACGAGAATTTAATAAAATAATGTATTCACCTATTGATGAGTTAAGTTTATATGAAATCGCCTTAAAAACTGATTTTGATCAAGCTTTTAAAAGCTTAAAATATGGTAATGATGATTTTGCTGATAAAATCGTAGAAATAAATAATTGTTTCTATGGTAATCAAAATAAAACAGCCGAAGATATTGAAAAAGCTTTTGCTATTTTGGAAAGTGTAGGGGTTTCTCGAGAATTAATAATTCCATTTAAAGTCAAAATGCTAAATGAGTTAAAAAGAAAAGAGACGTTAAAAAATACTAAACCGATGATTAAAAAAGAACCAAAAGCCCAATTAGATTATGCAAAGATTACGCAAGAATTAGAAAATTATATGGATTTAGCAACGTGTGAAGCGAAAAAGTTTGCGACCATTGATGAACAAATTCATTGTGTTTATTTAATGAGGAAAATAAATATTAATACTAACGATATTATGAAATATTTAAGAAGTTGTGAAATATATCGAAATCTAGAAAATATCAATCCAATTGCTTACTATAATATGTGCTTTGACAAATTAAAGTATTACGAAGAAAAATATGGGTTAGAGGAAAATATTAAAGTTTTAGAAAATTATTTTCAAGAATTAATTGTTTGCAATACTGAAGATTATCTTTTTTGGAAAAATGCTTTAGAAGAAGAGTTTAAAGAAACGGAAAAATATTTACCGAAAAATGGTGAATATGAATTAAATAAAGGAAGAGCATTATTAAAGAAAAATTAATGTTCTTTTTTTGTTGGCAGGATTTTTGGAAAAAACAAAAAAAATTAGCACTCATATATTGACAAGTGCTAAGCATAATATTATAATGGGTTTAGCATTTTGATTAGAGGAGTGCTAAAGAGGTGATGGAATGGATAAAAGACAGAATGAACTTTTAAAAGCCATCGTAGAGTCATACATAAAGACAGTAAAACCTATTGGTTCGAAATCGTTATGCAAGAAATTTAAATGTTCGAGTGCAACTATTCGAAATGAAATGGCCGTTTTAGAGAATTTAGGTTACATTGAAAAAAACCATATTTCATCTGGGCGAGTACCAAGTGAAGCTGGTTATAAATATTATGTTGAAAATTTAATGAAACCTAAAGAGTTAACGGGTGAAGATGTTTTAAAATTACAAAGAATATTTGAAAATAATAATTTGGAACTAAAAGACTCGATTAATAAAGCGGTAGAAATAATTAGTGAGTTAACTAATTATACAAGCATTATTTTAGGTAAAAGTTCAAGTGAAAATACTTTAAAACAAGTTAATATAATTCCTCTAGATGAGCATAAGATTGTTGCCTTAGTTTGTACAGATAAAGGAATTATTGAAAATAAACAATTTGTTTTAGAGGATAACTCAGATATTTCCGAGATTGTTAAAACAAGTGAAATAATCAATAAACTATTGGTGGGAACACCAATTAATGAAGTATCAGAAAGATTAGAATTTGAAATTAAACCTATCATAAGTAGACAAATTAAGCAATATGAAACAGTTTATAATATATTTGCCGATGCATTTAATGATTTCTTAAATAAGAGTCAAAATATTTATTTTGGTGGTAAAACTAAAATCTTTAATAATCCAGAATATGATGATGCTCTAGAAATTAAAAAATTGGCGAGTAAGTTTGAAGATAAAGAAATTATGCAAAAAACTTTAGCTGATTCTAATGATAATGATATCAAAGTATATATTGGAAAAGATAATGATTTTGACCCCAATGTAACAATTATTAAAAGTAAATATAAACTAAATGGCGAAGAAGGAACTATCGCGGTAGTTGGTCCAAAACGGATGGAGTATGACCGCGTAGTAGGGTTATTAGAATATTTACAAGAAGTCTTAAATGAAGATGATAGAGAGGATTAAAAAATGGAAGAAAATGATGTAAAAGAAACCGAAACAGTTTCTAATGAACCTAAAGAGGTCAATTCAGTAAAGCCGAAAAAAGCAAAAGCAAATAAAGAAATAGAAAAGTTAAAAGAAGAAAATAAAGCTTTGAATGACCGAGTTTTAAGAATTAATGCTGAGATGCAAAATATGCGCCGGCGGATGGAAGAAGAAATAAATCGAATTCATAAATATGAAGGCGAAGATGTTTTAAAAAATCTTTTACCCATCATCGATAATTTTGAACGGGCAATTAAATTAGATGATACTGATTTAACGGATGAATTATCCAAATTCTTAAGTGGTTTTAAAATGATTTATACGAATTTAGTAAATATTTTAAATGCTAAAGAAATTAAAGAAATTGATTGTTTAAATAAAGAATTTGATTCCTCTAAAATGGAAGCAGTATTAACTGAAAAAGTGGAAGGAATCGAAAAAAATCAAGTTGTCGAAGTCCTACAAAAAGGATATATGTATAAAGATAAATTACTAAGACCTGCCATGGTTAAGGTAAGTGAATAAGGAAAGGTGATAATATATGGCAAAAATTATAGGTATTGATTTAGGTACAACTAACTCATGTGTAGCATATTTAGAAGGAGGAAAACCAGTAGTTATTGCTAATAGCGAAGGTAATCGTACAACTCCAAGTGTAGTAGCTTTTAAAGATAATGGGGAAGAATTAGTCGGGGAAAATGCTAAACGGCAAGCCGTAACTAATAAAAATACTATTTCTTCAATTAAAAGAAAAATGGGTACAAGTGAAAAAGTGGAGGTTAATGATAAAAAATATACTCCTCAAGAAATTAGTGCGAAGATTTTGATGAAATTAAAAGCTGATGCTGAAAGTTTCTTAGGTGAAAAAGTAACTAAAGCGGTTATAACAGTTCCGGCTTACTTTAATGATGCTCAACGGCAAGCAACAAAAGATGCTGGTAAAATTGCTGGTTTAGATGTCGAAAGAATTGTTAACGAACCAACAGCTGCTGCTTTAGCTTATGGACTAGATAAGCAAGAAAAATTACAAACTGTTTTAGTTTATGACTTAGGTGGTGGAACATTCGATGTTTCAATTCTTGAACTTGGTGATGGTATATTTGAGGTTAAAGCAACTAGTGGTAATAACCATTTAGGTGGTGATGACTTTGATAATCGCATTATTGATTACTTAGTTGATGAATTTAAGAAAAGTGAAGGTATTGATTTATCTAAAGATAAAATGGCAATGCAAAGACTTAAAGATGCCGCTGAAAAAGCCAAAAAAGATTTATCTGGTATGACATCAACAACTATTAGTTTACCATTTATTTCACAAAAAGAAGATGGCCCAGTTCATTTAGAAATTACTTTAACTAAAGCTAAATTTGAAGATTTATGTCGGGATTTATTTGATTCAACTCTTGAACCAGTTCGTAATGCTTTAAAAGATGCGAAATTAACCAAGAATGATATTAATCAAGTAATCTTAGTTGGTGGTTCAACACGGATACCTTACATCCAAGAATTAGTTAAAAAAGAATTAGGTCAAGAACCAAATAAAGGTGTAAACCCTGATGAGGTTGTAGCCATGGGAGCTGCTATTCAAGGTGGAGTATTAACTGGTGAAGTAGAAGATTTAGTTTTACTAGATGTTACCCCATTATCTCTTGGTATCGAAACTTTAGGTGGCGTATTTACTAAATTAATTGACAGAAATACTACTATTCCAACAAGTAAATCGCAAGTATTCTCCACTGCGGCCGATAATCAACCAGCTGTTGATATTCATGTTTTACAAGGTGAAAGACCAATGGCGGCCGATAATAAAACTTTAGGTAATTTCCAACTTACTAATATTCCACCAGCACCAAGAGGAATTCCACAAATTGAGGTTAAATTCGATATTGATGCTAATGGTATTGTTAATGTTACGGCCAAAGATTTAGGAACTAATAAAGAACAAACTATTACTATTCAATCATCAACTGGTTTAACAGATGAAGAAATTGATAAAATGGTTAAAGAAGCTGAAGCTAATAAAGAAGCTGATGAAAAACGAAAAGAAGAAGCCGATGTTAAAAATAATGCTGATTCCATGATTTTTGCAACTGAAAAAGCTATCAAAGACTTAGGAGATAAAGTAGATAGTAAAGATAAAGAAGAAGCCGAAGATAAAATTAAAGACTTAAAGGGTGCTTTAGAAAGCAATAATCTTGATGATATTAAAACTAAAACAGAAGCTTTAAATGAAATTGCCATGAAATTAGCAACTAAAGTTTACGAAGAAGCTGCAAAAAATAATCAAAATAGCACGGAAACAACGGAAAATACTGAAGATAAAAAAGATTCAGATGTTGAAGAAGCTAATTACGAGGAAAAATAATAACTAAAGAATAAAGTTCTAGATTATCTAGAACTTTATCCCAGTTTAGGAGAAAATATGAATAAAGTCAAAAAAAGAAGCGAAATTGCGGAAAAATATAAGTGGGATTTGTCCCTTTTGTTAAAAGATAGAGCCGAATATCAAAAAATTGTATGCGAGATTGAAAATGATTTACAAAAATTAAATAGTTATCGTAATCATTTATTTGATTCTAGTAAAACTTTATTAGAATATTGTGATTTATCTACCCAAATGGAAGAAAAATTAATCAAGATATATGTCTGGGCTAATTTATATAAATATGAAGATTTAGCAAATAATGAAGCCAATGATTATGTTTTAAATGTTTCAAATTTAAATACGAAAATAGCTTTAGAAACTTCTTGGGTTAATACAGAAATAATCGAGCATACGGAAGAAGAATTTAATACCTTTTTACAAGAAGAATCTAAATTACAAGAATATGCCTTTATATTTCAAAACCTTTTTCGGAGTAAGGAACATATTTTAAATGAACGGGAAGAAAAAATTATTTCCCAATTAACTAAATCGTATGGTCAAGCCGAAGAAACTTATGAAATCTTAAATGATTCCGAAAATAATTTAGGAACAGTAACGATTGATGATATGCCTGTAAAATTAAGCCAAACTAATTTTGTAAAATTAATGAACAATCCAGATGTTACAGTGCGTCAAAATGTTTTTCAAACCTATTTTAAATATTATCAAGAACATAAAAATACTTATGCTTCTTTGTATGCAACAAATATCTATGAAGATAATAGTATTGCCGAGATAAGAAAATTTCCTAATGCTTTACAAATGGCTTTAGATAGTGAAAATATTGCTGAAGTAGTGTATGAAAATTTATTAAAAGCTGTCAATAAAAATATGAATTTAGCTCATGAATTTCAAGAATTAAAGGCGAAAATTTTAAAATTAGATGATTACCATATTTATGATAATTACTTAGAATTAATTGCTGAAGATGAAGCTAAATATCCCATTGATGTTTGTCAAAATATTTTGTTAAAGGCTTTAAATCCTTTGGGTAGTGATTATCTAACTAAACTGCAACAAATGTTTGATAGTAAATATATCGATTATTATCCTAACGAAAATAAACGGAGTGGGGCTTATCAATGGCATAAATATGTTAGTTTAAATCATTTAGATAATTATGATTCTTTAACGACAATGGCTCATGAATTAGGACATGCAATAAATACGCTTTATACCGAAGAAGCTCAACCGGCTCAATATCGAGATAATCCTATTTTCTTAGCGGAAATTGCGAGCACCTTAAATGAGGTATTGTTAAATGAATATTTGTATCGTAAGGCTCAAACTAAAGAAGAAAAACAAAAACATATCTGGGACTTTTTATCCCGAGTTCATGCGACCATATATCGCCAAACTATGTTTGCTGAATTTGAATATAATATTCATGAAAAGGAACAAGATGGTATATCTTTAACTGAGGACTTTATTTTCCAAGAATATTTGGCCTTAATTAAAAAATACTTTACATCTAAGATGACTATCGATGAAGAAATTAAGTATGAATGGATGCGAATTCCCCATTTTTATAGTTCTTTCTATGTTTATAAATACGCGATTGGTTTAATATGTGCCTTGATTTTTGCGAAAAGAATTTTAAATGGTGAAGAAAATGCGGTTGATGAATATATTGTGTTCTTAAAAAGTGGTATGAGTGATTACCCATTAAATATCCTAAAAAAAGCCCGGATTGATTTAACTAAAGAAGAAGTATTTGATGAAGCATTCTCGCTAATAAAAGAAAAAATTGCTGAATTGAAAGAAGTGAGTCAAAATGAATAAAAAAGATTATTATGAAATCCTAGGAGTTGAAAAGAATGCTAGTGATGAAGAAATTAAAAGAGCCTTTCGAAAACTAGCTAAACAATATCACCCCGATGTCAATAAAGAACCGGGAGCCGAGGAAAAGTTTAAAGAAATTGGCGAAGCTTATGCTATTTTATCTGACCCAGAAAAACGGCGGCAATATGACCAATTTGGCCATGCGGCTTTCCAAAATGGTGGTAGTGGTTTCCAAGGATTTAGTGCCGATGATATCGATTTAGGTAGTATCTTTGATGATTTATTCGGTTCTTCATTTGGTTTTAACTTTGGTGGTTCTAGGCGAAATAGTAATGCCCGTAGTAAAGGTAAAGACCGCTTAGTTCGCATGAATTTAACTTTTGAAGAAGCTGTCTTTGGTTGTAAAAAAAGTTTAAACATTGAACTAAATGATACTTGTAGTGAATGTCATGGAGCGGGTGGCTTTCATGAAAAAACTTGTCCGAAATGTCATGGGCGCGGAACTATTATTACCGAACAACGGTCAATGTTTGGGGTCTTTCAAACGCAAACGACTTGTGATGAATGTAATGGACTAGGCAAAACTTATGCCGAAATGTGTAAAACTTGTCATGGAACTGGTCATGTTCGTCAAGAAAAAGAAATTGTGGTGACTATTCCCGAAGGTGTCGATACCGGATATCAATTAAGAATAAGTGGTAAAGGCGAAGCTGGAATAAATGGTGGGCCTAATGGGGATATTTATATTGAATTTGTCGTTAAAAAACATGACTTTTTTGAAAGAAATGATGAAGACATTTATTTAGAAGTGCCAATAACTATTGCCGAGGCCGCTTTAGGATGTAAAAAAGAAATCCCAACCTTAGAAAAAAATGTTATTTTAGAAATCAAACCAGGTGCGATGACAGGCGATAAATTAAAACTAAAAAATAAAGGTATTAAAATTCCCAATACAGCTCGTAAAGGCGATATGTATGTGGTTTTAAAAGTAGTAACGCCAACTAAACTAGACCGCAAACAAAAGAAATTATTAGAAGAATTAGCCGATACGGGAATTGATAACGAACCAATATTTAAGAACTTTAAGAAGAATCTCTAAGAGGTTCTTCTTTACATATGAAATTAAAAGATAGTTTGACAATTATAATATGCTACTGCTATACTTAATATAGATAAACAATAAGGGGTGAAAGCAGTGCAAAAGAAATATAAAATTGGATTACTTGTTACAGGAATTCTTCTGCTTTTTGGCCTTTTAAATTGTGCTTTATACTTAGAATATAAAATGAAATACGAAGCTAGTGGTAGTACAATCGTCGTTGTCGATAATGCTTTGTCAGTTAATTATGAATTTGGCCAAGCTATTTCTTTAACCAATGACCATCAAACTATTCATTTTTCGGTAACTAATAATTCATCCGAAAAAAATAATTATAATATCGAGTTAAGAGATGTCATTAGTAATGCCTCGACTATCAAGTTTAACTTAGTAGAAACTAGTGGGAAATTAAATATTGTGCAAGATAATTTTCCCGTTCAAGATGCTTACTTGGCTAATTTTGTCGAAATAGCTCCGAATGAAACCCATTATTATGTTTTTGATTTATATAATACTAGTAGTAATAATTTTAAAGCCACTTTGAATATTGGCACTGAAAAGGAAATTCAAGAGTATTTTGCTGCGACTATTTTAAAAAATAATGATGTAAAACAGGCATCTTTAACTGCAATTGGTGAAGAAGCTGCTTTACAAGATGAAGGTTTAATTGAGGTTAGTGATGGTCAAGAAATTTTATATTATTTCCGAGGAAATGTTGCCAATAATTATGTTAGGTTAGGTAATGCCTTATGGCGAATCGTTAAAATTAATACTGATGGAACTGTTAAATTAATTTTAGATGATTACAGCGATACCCAAAATATGCAAACGGCGAATAATGAAAATAGTTTAGATATTACCACGACAAATGTTTATCAAAGTCTTAATGATTATTATGAAAAAAATTTAAAAAACTATGATAAATATATTGCTAATACCAAGATATGTGTCGATGATACAGTGAGCAATATTAGTGATGGTACGACTTATTATTTAGGATATACTCGGGCTTTAACCGATTACAATCCAATCTATAGTTGTCTAGGTAACAATTATTTAAGTAAAATTGGTTTGTTAACGGTTGATGAAGCTTTATTAGCCGGGGCTTCAAAAAATAGTGACAATAATGCTTATTACCTTTATACTAATGGTAAAACGACTTCCTGGTGGACAATGACTCCGGCTTTAAGAAATGATAATAATATAACCTATTTTAGTATTAAAGAAAATGGTCGTTTGATGTATAATGATTTAGATAGTTATTATCGTGGCATTAGACCGGTTATTAATTTAATCAAAAGAACGATAGTTACAGGAAATGGGACTAATTCTGACCCATACATAATCAAAGAATAGGAGCGATTGGATTTTGAAAGATTTACTTGTGGACATAAAAGGCTTTCTCAGTTCTTTAAGCCAAATTGATTTCTTACTTTACATTGCGATTTTATTTTTAATCATTCTCGTTGTATCTTTGTTGTATATCTTAAAAAATAGTGATACTTATGAAGAAGAGGAAACCGAGAATTTAGAAATCAGTAATAATGAATTTGATATCAATGAAGCCGCGGCTACTTTAGAAAAAGAAATCCCGGATATAGCTAAATATACCCCTTATGAAGAAGAACAAGAAGAAAAAGCCATCATTAGTTATGATGAGTTGGTGGCGCAAAATCAAAAAAAACACCAATATGCCGAAAAGGTTATTGATAATGAAGAATTATCTATTAAAAAAATTGATTTAACTAAAAAAGTAACTATGCCAGATATGCCCAAAACAAATGAACCAGTGCCAAATAAATTAGCTCCAAATTTATTAAAATATAACAAAGAAGAAGAATTTTTAAAAACTTTGAAAGCATTTTCGAAGTTATTGGACTAAATATTTAGTCTTTTTTATTTGGAGAAACTTTGATAAAATAGACGAGAAATGGGGAATACACATGAAATTTAATATCATAACTTTAGGTTGCAAAGTTAATGCCTATGAAAGTGAAATTATTAAAGAAAAACTTTTAAAAGATGATTTTATATATACAAATGAAGAAGAGGCGGACATTATAATAATTAATACTTGTTCAGTTACTAATGTTGCCGATAATAAATCGAAAAAACAAGTTCGCCATGCCAAAAGAATGAATAAAATCGTAGTGGTTTGTGGTTGTAGTAGTGAAAATAATCAACAAGAATATCAAGATATGGATATCGATATTTTAATTGGGACTAAAGATAAGAGTTTAATTAATGAAATAATCAAAGACTATTTACAAAATCATTGTCCAGTGACGAAGTTTTATGATGCTAAATTTTATGATTTTGAAGATATGCAAATTGCTAAGTTTACTACGCATACCAGGGCTTTTGTCAAAATTCAAGATGGTTGTAATAATTTTTGTAGCTATTGTATAATTCCCTATGTTCGGAAAAATATTCGCAGTAAAGATTTTAATACATCAATCGAAGAGATAAGAACTTTGGCTCAAAATGGTCATCAAGAAGTAGTTTTAACGGGTATTCATACCGGTTCATATTATAGCAAGGATGGCCATGATTTAGCTGATTTAATTACTGAGATATCTAAAATAGATGAGTTAAAAAGAATTCGTATTTCTTCCATTGAGATAACAGAATTAAATGCTAAAATGTTAGAGGTTATTAAAAACAATCCCAAAGTAGTCAATCATTTTCATATTCCTTTACAAGCAGGAACGGATAAAATTTTAAAAATAATGCATCGAAAATATGATTTACAATACTTTGAAGATAAGTTAAATACTTTACGGAAGATTAAACCTGATGTATCAATAACAACTGATGTGATTGTAGGTCATCCTTATGAAACGGAAGAAGATTTTTTAGAAACAGTTAGTAATTGTGAAAAATTAAATTTTGCAAAGATTCATGTTTTCCCTTATTCTAAAAGAGATGGAACTTTATCAGCGACGATGCCGCAAGTTAGTGATGTTGAAAAAAAACATCGGAGTAAAGTTTTAAATGAATTAAGTAAAAAGTTAGAAAGCCAATTTTTAACTAACCATTTGAAGCAAGTTATCGAGGTATTAACGGAAGAGATAAAAGATGAGGCTACCTATGGTTTTACTTCTAATTATATTAGAGTTAAAATACCTCAAAAGTTAGAACTTAATAAATTTTATAAGATTAAAACTTTGGCCGTAGCTGATTTATGCTTAGTGGGAGAGGCTGTAGAAAATAAGGCCAAGGTAGTAACTAATTAATATTGCTAATTTACAAATGATAATTATTTTTGTATAATTAATAATAGGTGAAGCATATGTTTACAGATGAAAAATTTCTTAAGTATAATCTTAGTACTAAAGAAAAAGCAATGGGAAAATTAGATGTAAACATGGATTTAATACGCGGTAATAAGCATTATTTTCCTTTTTTACGCGATAAAAAAATTGTTGAAATTACTAAGTTTGGAACTCGCAATGAACAAGTAATCGAGAGATATATTATTAATTGTTTAAATGATTATTATCAAAAGTTAGTGTCAACATTGGATTTAGTTGAGCGCCAAAAGATGCAAGATAAGTATACCCATTTATATGGAATGTGGCGAGAGTTATATAATTATAAAAATGCTCGTGATATTGTTAATATTAATAATATGTATGAAATATTTAGATATGAGCTTTATACTATGGGATATAATGAAAGCATTTAATTTGTTAAGTGAATTAAGTGTTTTTTTAATTTTTTAAAATTTCGAAAATTTGAGGAAAAAACAATCCAAATTTTAAAAATTTGTTAAGCAGATTTTCAAAATTTGATAACAAATTTAAAAAAAGGATAAGCAAAATAAAAAAATCTGCAATTTGTCAAAGCAGAAAAAATAAGTTATATTGAACATGAGCTACCAAATATTGGGGTTTGCCACTAATAAATACGAAAGTAGGAGGAAGTGGTCTCGATGGCGAAGAGAAGCTATGCAATCATAGTAATCTTACTAGAGATAATAATTCTATAATTAATATTATCCGACTAGGAAACTAGTCAAAACAGGGTTTTGGTTGATAAGAAGGGTTAAAAAAACACCACTCATAATGAGGGTGCAAACCAATTGGCAAGCACCATATAAGTAGCTCGCTTAACTAAATAATAATATAAAAGAAGATATAAGTAAAGAAAAAGTGACAAACTGACAAATTTTTCTTTTCTTCTATGATAAGATATAAATGTAAATAAAATACCATAAAAAGATTGTAATTAAGAATAATACAAATTATAATAAAGGTATAA
>CANQGB010000014.1 GCA_947600335.1 uncultured Bacilli bacterium
TGCTTGGCGATTAAATCTAGATTACATAGAATCAAATAGTAAATGTACTTTAACATTTACCTCAAGTATGAGTAAAGACCAATATGATGAATATATCAAATCAGGAGTAGCGTTAAGAAGAAATACGTATCGTGGAAAAGATATAACATCTTTATGGAAAAGTGGCGACTTATATACCCAAATAAGTAACGGAACATTCGCGGATATCTATGTTGGTGACTATATATTAAGTACCAGAAGTAATGTAGATGGCAAAAAGATAGTCTGGCTAATAGCTGATTTAGACAATTACTTAAATACAGGTTTAACACCTTTAACCAAACATCATGCGACCATAATCCCAGCATTTATTCTAGATAGTGCTAGTATGAATAAAAGTGATACAGCAACTGGAGGTTATATGGGCAGTGAAATGTATAAAACCACTTTGCCCAAAGTATTAAGTACATATATTGAACCAGATTTTAAGGATTCTACCGGTAAAAGTCGAGTACTAGAGTATAGTACTAGGTTATCAAGTGCAATAAATGAAAGCTTGTCAAATCAGTGGGGTGATGATTCAGGAGCATCAAGTGCCTATGAATGGGCATCTAGGAAATTAGATTTGATGAGTGAAATCAACGTTTTTGGAACAACAATTTGGAGTAGCAGTGGCTTTGATATTGGAATAGATAGCAAACAATATGCCATATTTCAATTAAGGCCGGAACTTATAAATCAAGATTTAGATGGAAACACTATTTGGTGGTGGCTTAAAGCTGTTGGCAGTAAGTATAATTTTTCTATCGTTACTAATAACGGCATGGCCATGTCTTATGGAGCCTCTACTGTAAGTGGAGTACGGCCTCGATTCTTAATCGGCTAACAAACCAATTGCAAAATGCCTAATCTTATGATATTATGGTAACAGTATAAGAATAAAGGGAGTGGCAAGTATGCAAGCAGATATACTAAGAAATATAGATGAACTAGTTGAAATGGCCGAGGCAACCAATGATATTGAAACTTCAAAAGAAGAATTAAAAGAAATAGCCAGAGAAAGTGAAAAATTAAAAAAAGAACTTGACTATTACAATAATATCATTGGCGAAGAAAAATATTTTCAAGCTAGTGAACGCCAAGTTGATGAAAGTATTAAAGTAAGTCTTGAATCTAAAATAGCTAAACAAGAAAAAGCTATTAAAGAATTAAAAGAAGAACTTGCAAGTATTCTTGAAAGTGAGCAAACTTTGCATAATAACATTGCAAATCTTGAAACACAAATTGCCACATCTTCTGAATATATAGCTATCCTAGAAAAAAGAATAGCATCTTCTAATGAAGAAACATCGCATAACCAATATCAAGCTTTTGTTGCTTCAGAAAAGAAAAATCTTGAACAACTTCAAGCTGATTTAAAAAAAGCTAAAAACGAATATGATACATTAACGAGTAAAATTAATTACTTAAACTTAGCGAAAGAAGAAATGAACAAAAAACTAGTTAGTGAAAAAACAAAACTTAACGATACTAAAGCTAGTTTAATAAATCCAGCTTCTTATATTGATTATGATTTAAAGAAAATTGATAACGAACATGTTTCTACTATCAAAAATAAATTATTAAAATTAGATAAACGAAGAATAGAAATTTTAACTGACCCAACTATGATTGCTCAAGAAGCTAAAGATTTAATCTTAGAAGATGACCGGACTGGCGCTCTTGCTAAAATCAAAGAATTGGTAACGATTGTTAAAACTAAACCATATATGGATTTACCTAGTGGTAGTGAACTAAGTAGTTTCTTACATGATGAACTAATCAGTGCCTCTGATAAAAGAGATGAATTTGCTGCTACTTTGGATAATAAAGATTATACCAGTGGTAATAATCAAATTCTAAATGAAAGAATAGAGTTCTTAAAACAAGAAATAAATGATTTAAAAGACCAAATTAAAGATTTAGAAGATAAAGTTCACAAAATGGATACAACTGAATTTGATAGTATTCAAAAACATTTAGAAAATGCGGAAAAACGGGCTGAAGAATTAGGCCAACAAATAGTGATGTACGAAGAAATTATGCATGGCGATGATGCCGATAAATCACCTCGTCGTAAAGCTATCTTAAATGCTTCCCTTTCTAAAAAACAAGAAGAGTTAGCCAATGTTTCAACTATTATTGATAATTACAAAAAAGACCAAAAGAAACTAATTTTCCAAACTAATGAAATCTTGACTAAAGAAATTGCAGCCTTACAAGAAAAAATTGCAGACAAAACTGAAGAAATAAATGCTCTAAATAAAATGAGTCTAAATGCTAGTGAAGTTCAAGATGTTTTAGCAATTGAAACTGATAAAATGAAATTAAAAGAATTAGATGATGTTGTTAAAAGCATTAAACATCGCGAAAAATATACTCGAACTCCTAACGAAATCTATGATGAAATTGAAATCTATTTTGGCACTTTAGATAATCCAATGCCTGAAGAAGATAATAAAATTGAACCAGTTATTGATGATGAATTATTTAAAGAACCAGAAGTTCAAGACGAAAATCCTGTTTCCAATGAATATCCTGAAATACCAGATTACGAAATAGAAGTTCCTATCGAAGAAGATGCCGAATTAAATCTTGAACCAGCTACATCAGTTAATCAAGAATTACCAGAAGAACCTATTAGCGTTGACGAAGTAATGAATGAATTACCTGATATAGAAGAAACCGAAACTGAACCAGTATCTGAACGAAAAAAAGTTATAAATATCGAACCTATCATGAATGATGAAGTAGCTGAAAATCCTACTGATACTGAATCTGATTTTATTATCGGCGACTACAAAGATGATGATTATTTAGATATGAGTTCTTTATTAGAAAATGATGAGGTATTATAATGGGCTTAGAAATTAACACGATTATAACCTTAGAAGATAACAAGAAATATTTAGTTTTAAACGAAACGATTTACGAAGGAAAGAAATATTTTTTAACCGCTAGCATTACGGAAGATAATAAAAACAGTAATGAAGAAGTGGCTGTCTTTCAAGAAGAATTAGAAGGTCTAGATATTTACGTTCGAAAAGTCATCGACCAAAATTTAATGCTTAAACTAAAAGATTTACTAAAAAATCAAATGTAAGTCTTTTTTAGTTATTGCCATTTAAAAATTAAAATTGTATAATTGATTTCAATGGAGGTAAAAAAATTATGGAATTAAAAGGAAGTCAAACAGAAAAAAATTTAATGGCCGCTTTTGCTGGAGAAAGTCAAGCCAGAAATAAATACACATATTATGCTTCAAAAGCTAGAAAAGATGGTTATGAACAAATTGCTGCTATTTTTGAAGAAACAGCTAATAATGAAAAAGAACATGCTAAATTATGGTTTAAACAATTACATGACGGTGATATTCCTGATACATTAACTAACTTAAAAGATGCCGCTAGTGGAGAAAACTACGAATGGACAGAAATGTATAAAGAATTCGCCGAAACTGCTAAAGAAGAAGGATTCATGGAAATCGCTAATCTTTTCAAAATGGTTGGTGAAATTGAAAAACATCATGAAGAAAGATACATGAAACTTGTTGGCAATATTGAAGATAATTTAGTATTCGAAAAAGGCGAGGAAAAAGTTTGGATTTGCCGCAACTGTGGTCATATCTATGTTGGCGAAAAAGCCTTAATGGTATGTCCTGTTTGTAAACATCCTCAAAGTTTTATGGAATTAAAAGCTGAAAATTATTAAAATCAAGCACTTAGTGCTTTTTTTATACTCAAAAAATGTTATAATTACTTCAAGGCAGGGGATTTTATGACAAAAAAAGATTTAACTAAAAAAGAACAAATTACAATTAAAAATGATATTGTCGAAAATATTAAAGAACAAGTCTTATATGATATTGATAAAGAAATAAAAAATAATATAAAAGCTAAAACCGAAGATTATAAAAAAGAAATTAAAGAGACTTTAATAAGTGAAATAAATGATGAAATTAATCTAGCTATCAAAAGAGAAGAAAAGCGTTTTATTCGTGGTAAAAATATTGCCCTTTTTAAAAAGAATATTATTATTTTAATATTACTGGCCGTGATTGGTTACTTTGGTTATTGTTTATATGATGTTAAGTATTTTAAATTTATGCAAAATTATGCCGAAAATGTTGTTACCGAACCTGTAATTGATAAAGAAAATTCCGAAAAAAATGAAGTCATAAAAGATGAACAATGGTATCTTGATAATTATAGTTATCTACTAAATACCGCCCATATTACTTTAAACAACGATAACATCAATGCATATTATCTATATAGCCAAGACCACGATATTAAAGACATTAGAAATGCATATTTATTAAATATGGCTTATAAAAATTTACCTGAAAATGCGATAAAAACTAGTTCCTCTACGATAACGATATCTAGTGAAGATTTGAATAATGCCTTTCAAAAAACATTTTATGATTTAGAATATACGCCTACTAACTTTACTTATGACTGTTTAAACTTTACTTATAATGAAAGCAAAAATCGCTATAATGCCGAGAATGCCCAATGCTTACCAGCTCATAATGAAATAGTGGAAACCATTGATAAAATTTATGAAGAAGACCAAACCATTTATATAGAAACTTATGCAACATTATATAATAATGAAGAAAAAAACTGTTATGCTTTTGATGATTTATTTACTCCGATAGTTACCAACATTGAAAAAGAACAAATTGCCGAGAATTCCAAAAAACTCAATAAGTATCAATATGTTTATGAATTAATCGATAATAATTATTATTTAAAAAATATCAATAAATTAAAATAAATGTGAGCTATTCAAAGTATAATAAAATTAGTTGTATATTTAAAAAAATATGTTATAATTTATTTTAATGAAGCGTTAATCCTGTGTTTAGTAGTTATATTAAGTTCTTCACAAGAGATTAGATGTTAAAAGCTGAGAGCATCTAAAGATAAGTAATATAATGAAATTCCCACGGGGTAGTTTTAAGCGTAGAAGATGCGTTAAATCTTAAAGTGCTAGATTATTTCTAGAACTAGGGTGGTACCGCGGAATTAAAATTTCGTCCCTTCTTGCTGAAGGGGCTTTTTTATTGGAGGAATATGTATGGATGATATTAAAAATTTACAAAAAGAAATTTTGAGTCAATTAGAAAATACTCAAAGTTTAAAAGAAGTATTAGATTTAAAACAAAATTATATGAGTAAAAAAGGGCCAGTAAGTAATTTAACCAATAAATTAAAAGACTTACCCGTTGAAGAAAAGAAAGTTTTCGGGGCAGCTTTAAATACTTTTAAACAAGAATTAGAAGAAGCCTTTAAAAAGAAAATTACTTACTTTGAAGAATTAGAAATCAATGAAAAACTCAAAGCGGAAGAAATTGATATATCTTTACCAGCTACGAAATTAACTAATGGCTCACCTAATATTTTAGAAAAAATAATCGAAGAAGTAGAAAGCGTTTTTATGTCTATGGGTTATGATGTCGTTGATGGACCTGAAATTGAAGAAGACCATTATAACTTTGAACTTTTAAATATTCCAAAAGGTCATCCAGCCAGAGATGCTCAAGATACTTTTTATATTAAAAATGAAGATTATTTACTTCGAAGTCAAACTTCTCCTGTTCAAGCCCGAGTTATGTTAGCAAGTGGTGGTGATAAACCAATTAGAATGATTTGTCCAGGCAAAACCTATCGCCGTGATGCTGATGATGCTACTCATTCTCATCAATTTATGCAAATCGAAGGCTTACTCGTTGATAAAAATGTCAGTTTGTCAGACTTAAAAGGCACCTTTGATGTAATTGCTAAAAAATTATTTGGCGAAGATATCGAAACGCGTTTTAGACCAAGTTATTATCAATTTACTGAGCCATCTGTTGAAACTGATATATCTTGTTTTGCTTGTAAAGGCAAAGGTTGTAGCCTTTGTAAAAATACCGGTTGGATTACGGTTAGTGGGGCTGGCATTGTGCATCCTAATGTTTTACGCAACTGTGGTTATGACCCTGAAATTTGGACCGGATTTGCTTTTGGTTTCGGGGCTGAAAGACTAGCCATGTTAAAATATGGTATCAATGATATTCGAACCTTTTATCAAACTGATTTAAGAGAAATTGATGCCTTTGATAGATTGGAGGACTAATAATGATAAGTTTAAATTGGGTAAAAGATTATGTTGATTTAACTAATGAAGATTTAGAAGAATTAGCTGTTAAAGTCACAAAGGCCGGAGTTAATGTCGAAAAAGTTATCAACAATCGTATCTCTAATCTCGTGATTGGTAAAATTGTTGCCTGTGAACCTCATCCTAACAGTGACCATTTAAAAATCTGTACAGTCGATATTGGTAGTGAAAAATTACAAATAGTATGTGGAGCCCCAAATGCTCGCGAAGGTATTAAAGTAATCGTTGCCTTACCGGGAGCAGTTTTACCTGGTGATTTTGAAATAAAAGTTGGTAAAATTCGCGATGTTGAATCTAATGGAATGTTATGTGCCTTATTTGAATTAGGCTTAGAAGAAAAAACTGACGAAAACTACGCGAAAGGAATTCATGAAGTTGGAGAAGAAGTAGAAATAGGACTTGATGCCAATATTTATTTAAACAACGATGATGTTCTTTACGAATTAGATGTGCATAAACACCGCAATAATGATTGTTATTATCACATCGGTTTTGCTTATGAAATTGCCTGTATTTTAAATAAAAAAGTAACTTTACCTCCCATTGCTCATCAAGAAATTGCTGAAAAAGTAAATGACAATATTCAAGTAACTGTCGATACTGCTCTTTGTCCTTATTACAGTGCCAAAATGGTTCGTGATGTTGAAATTAAAGAATCGCCTGATTTTATTAAACAAAGATTAATTAATGCAGGAATGCGTCCTATTAATAATGTCGTTGATATTTCCAACTATGTAATGTTAGAATTTGGTCAACCTCTTCATTTCTTTGATAAAGATTATCTAGGCGATACCATCGTAGTTCGTCAAGCTCATGACCAAGAAAAGATTATCACTTTAGACAAGCAAGAAAGAGTCTTAACTAAAAATGATATAGTCATTACTGATGGTCAAAAACCTGTTTGTATCGCGGGAGTAATGGGTGGTGAAAATACCGAAGTTCTACCGACAACTAAAAACATCTTAATTGAAAGTGCTATTTTTGATGCGGTAGCTATTCGAAATACAGCCAGTCGTTTAAATTTAAAAAGTGAAGCCTCAATTAGATATGGTAAAGGTCTAAACTATGAATATACGAACATGGCTATTGAACGGGCTTGTTATTTACTAGAAAAATATGCCGATGCCAAAGTATTAAGTGGAACAGTTATCTATGACAAAGTTGATAAAACAGATAAAGTTGTTAAATTCCAAACGGCTGGTATTAATAAAATCTTAGGTATTAATTTAAATGATGAAGATGTCAAAACCGAACTAAATCGTTTAGATTTCCCTTATCAATATAAAGATAAAACATTTACCGTAACCATTCCTAAAAGAAGATTAGATATCGATGCTAATATTAATGATATTGCCGAAGAAATCGGACGCCTTTATGGTTATCATAACTTAGTATCGACTTTACCAACGGGAGCAACTAGACAAGGAAAATACATTGGCGATGTTAAAATTCGTAAAGAAACATCTAAGCGTTTACGTACTTTAGGCCTTAATGAATGTAAAACATATACCTTAGTAAGTCCTGAAATGGCCGACTTATTTAAATATGAGCAAAAAGAAAATGTAGTATTGCCTAATCCAATGAGTAGTGATAAATCCTTAGTTAGAACAACAATCATTCCATCTTTATTGAATGTATATGAATACAATACAGCTCGTAATGTCAAGAACATTATGCTTTACGAAATTTCTAAAACTTACGATGTCAACTTTCAAGAAGATTTAAAAGTTGCTATCTTAATGAAAGGCAGTTATCTAACTAATGATTGGCAAAGAATGAATCTTTCGGTAGATTTCTATCTAATTAAAGGAGTTATTGAAAACTTATTAGATTACTTAGGCTTTAAAAATCGTTATAGTTTTGTCAAATCTGAAATTGCTAATCTTCATCCAGGAATCAGTGTTCAAGTATTAGTAGATAGAGAACCAATTGGTATTATTGGTAAAATACATCCTAACTTAAAAAAGGCTGACATATATGTTGCTGAACTTTCTTTAACTAGTCTTTATCAAAAAAGTACCAAGCCTCTTAAATTTAAAAGTGCTTCTAAATATCCTGAAATCATCAAAGATATGGCCTTCGTTGTAGATAATGAAATAGATAGTGAAACTATTAAAAATGTTATTAAAAAAGAAGGTGGCAGAATTTTAGCTAGTGTTGAAGTATTTGACTTATATCCTAATTATAGTGAAGGAAAAAAATCTATTGCCTTTAAATTAGTTTTTAAAGATGAAAATAAAACTTTAGTAGATAATGAAGTAATGGAAATATTTAATAAAATAATTAATAAAGTTACTACCACTTTACCTGCTATCTTGCGAGATAAATAGTCTCGCTTTTTTTTATTGACAAACATTTGATAAAGTGCTATTTTATAACAGGTTTTGGAGGAATAATAATGGAAAATAATTTAGATAATGTTGAAAAAGATAATAATTCAGTTCAAGAAAAACTTAAAAATCCCGCATGTTTCAGAGCATTGTGTAGTTTAATTAGCTTTAGTCTAATAGCATCATCATACTCGATTTATCTTAATGTAGTAACCGGTAGAAAACTGGATGAAATCGGTAAAAAATTGAATGGAATCGATAAAAAATTGGATGGAATTGATAAAAAATTGGATATAGTTAATGATAAATTAGATAATATTCTTGTTTCATTAGAAAATCAATCTCAAAATATAGCTAATGAATTAAATAACCCTACACAAAAGTATCCATTAGGTCAAGAAAGATTTAAAGATAATACAATTATTAAAGAAGAGAACATAACCATTGCTGGTTCTTATGGCGATACAATTTTAGTCAATGATAATGCTAGCATTTATGCTTTACCTGATTTAGCAACTCCTTTAACACCTTACTATCAAAATTCAGATATGCAAAGAGTTATTGGTGGGGCTATCATGATGGATGAAAATCAAAATTCTTATGTAGCTATGACTGAAGAAGATATGGCAGACCTAACTTCTAAAGGCTACACCGTTTATGGTTATTTAGCCTTAAATGAATATTCACAAAATGCTTACGATTATGAAGGTGTATATTTAGCCGGTGATGTCACCGTATTAGATAAGAATATCTATCAAACAAGAAGCCTTCATCGTTAAAATCTATATTTAATATAGGTTTTTTTCTTTTTTTCATTTAAATTTCACATAAATGGTATAATATAAACCATGAAAGAGGCGATAATATGCAAGTTTTAATTGTCGATGATGAATCTCTAATTCGAGAAGTAATTAAAGAATATCTTAATTTAGAAAATATTGAATATTTAGAAGCCGAAAATGGCGAAGAAGCTGTTAGATTAGCTAAAGAAAATAACTTTGATGTTATAATTATGGATATCATGATGCCAAAAATGGATGGCTATCAAGCCGTTAAAGAAATTCGTAAATTTAGCAATGTTCCTTTTATAATGTTATCAGCGCGCAATGAAGAATATGATAAACTTACTTGTTTTGATATCGGGGTAGATGATTATGTAACTAAGCCCTTTAGTCCTCGGGAATTAATTGCGCGTATCAAAGCCGTAACCAAACGCAACAAAACGAGTGAAGAAATTATTAAATATGATGGTTTAGAAATAAATACCTTGGCTCATGAAGTAACTGTTGATAACGAACAAGTTTTTCTAACTCCGAAAGAATACGATTTACTACTTTATTTAATTGCCAATAAAAATATCGTTGTAACTCGCGAAAATCTTTTAGAAAATATATGGGGTTATGATTTTTATGGTGATGACCGAACTGTTGATACTCATATTAAAAACTTACGCAACAATCTTGGTCCATATCGTAATTTTATCGTTACTATTAGAAAAGTAGGTTATAAATTTGAATATAAAAACTAAAAAACTACCTGAACAATTTAAAAGTTTTCGCTTTAAAACTTTAAGTTATTTAATCGTATTAAGTTTAGGTATAATTCTCTTTCTTTGGCTATTTCAAATAATATTTCTCCAAATTAGTTATGAACATTATCAAATAAAACAAATGCAAAAAATTGTTAAAGAAATTGAAGCAACTAACATCAATAGTTTAAACGATAAACTTATGTCCCTTGCTTATGAACATGGCGTTTGTATCGAATATGAATCAATTTATGGGACCAAAAAAGACTATAATACCTTACAAGTAGGTTGTGGATTAGATAAAAATATCACCGAAATTAATAATATCAAAAAAGAGTTTCGCCAAGGTTTAACTGATGAAAAAGGCTACAAATTAATAAATCCTTTGAATAATACTAAAGCCTATCTTTATGCCCTTAATCAAGAATATGGAACTGTTTACATATATAGTATCTTAGAAGATATCACCAGTGCCAGTACTATTTTAAAATCGCAATTGCTATATCTTATCTTTATTGCCATTTTACTATCTTGTCTATTTGCTTATTTTATTAGTCGAAAAATTACTAAACCTATAACTGATATTACCAAAAAAGCTCAACAAATGGGTAAAGGTAATTATGAAATTCAATTTAATAAAACGGGAGTCTTAGAAATCGATGAATTAGTTAAGACCTTAAATTTCGCCTGTGACGATTTAAAAAAGATTGATGAACTCCGCCGAGATTTACTAGCCAATGTTTCCCATGATTTAAAAACTCCTTTAACAATGATTAGAGCTTATGCTGAAATGGTTCGCGATATCACTTATGCCGATAAAGAAAAACGCGAAAAGAATTTAAATACGATTATTGATGAAGCTGACCGGTTAAATATCTTAGTCAATGATATTTTAGACTTATCCAAATTAGAGGCTAGTAGTGAAACTTTAAATATTGAAGAATACGATTTAATTTCTAACATCCAAGATATTTTAAAAAGATACGAAATCATTTGTGAAAAAGAAAATTATCAAATCGAATTACAAGGATGTTCTAAGGCCTTAGTTAAAGCTGATAAAAATAAAATCAATCAAGTTATCTATAATTTACTAAATAATGCTTTAAATTATACTGGGCAAGATAAAAAAGTAACTATTCGCGTTACAGAAGAAAAAGATAGTTTTCTATTAGAAATAATCGATACTGGTAAAGGAATAAAAAAAGAAGACTTACCTTATATTTGGGATAAGTATTATAAAAATGAAAAAAATCATCAACGCAATGTTATCGGTAGTGGCATCGGCTTATCCATTGTGCGAAAAATATTAGAACAACATCATTTTATTTACGGCGTTAATTCGCAAAAAAATAAAGGAACTACCTTTTACTTTAAAATAAACAAGTAAGTTTTCACTTTTTCTTCACAAGAATTACATATTACTTTGGTATAGTTTAATTACAGAAAGGAAAGTGATAAAATATATAAAGATTAAAATTAATTGATAGCTCTACATTATTTAAAAATATAAACTTAAACTCACACTGAAAAAGACAAGATTCGCTTTGTCTTTTTTTATCTTCTTTTTACCTATAAATTATGATAAAATGAATAAGAACAAAAAAGTAGAAATAAATTAAATTAGTAGGTGATGAAAATGGCGGAAAAATTAGCAAAAAGTTTTATTGGTTTGTTTGGTGGTATTGCTGGCAGTATGTTGGGCAAGTATTTGATTATTTTTATAATTTCGCTTTTTCCTATCTTAGAATTAAGAGGGGGATTAATCGCGGCATCTTTACTTGATTTACCCATGTGGCAAAGTTTTCTCATCTGTTTTATTGGCAATATTTTACCCATTCCCTTTATTTTATGGTTAATAAATCCTCTTTTTCGGAAAATGAAAAAATTAAAATTTTTTGGTAAAATTGTCACATGGTGTGAAAACAAAGCTAACTCCAAAAAAGATAAAATTGAAAATTTAAAATATTTAGGTTTATTCTTATTTGTTGGTATTCCAGTTCCTGGGACAGGGGCGTGGATGGGTTGCTTAATCGCAGCTTTACTTGATTTAGATAAGAAAAAGTCTTTAATCGCCGCTATTTTAGGAGTTGTATTAGCCGGTATCATCATGTTAATTTTCTCTTATGGTATTTTAGGAAGGTTATTCTAAATGGTAAAAAAAATCTATTTATTAAGCAATAACTGTTTATCTTCCAATAAAATTACTTTAGAAAACTTAAATAATTCTAAACATCAATATATATCTTTAAGCAACAAAGGCATTGCCAAAGCCATCCATTTAAGTCAAAACGCTTATTTACATAATATTGAAAAAATATATACCTCAAGTTATGTCAGTGCTATCGAAACAGCTAATATTCTAGCCGAAGAAAAAAAATTAAATATCACAATCGCCAAAGAATTAGATGAACGCCAAGTCGGCGACTTAGATGGTAACGAATATCAATTTTTAAAAGGAATGCAAGAACATGATTTTTCTTTTAAACTTAAAAATGGTGAATCAATTAATGAAGTACAAACCAGAGTAAATGCTTTATTCCAAAAAGTTTTAGCTAACGATAAAGCAAATAATTTATTAATTACCCATGAAATAGTTATCTTAAGTCTGTTAGCCAACTTTTGTCAAAAAGGTTATTCTTTAGAAGACAATCTAATTTTAGAATATAAAGATGATGTTATTTATAACGGGGAACGAAGTGCAGTTACTTTAATTTTGTTAACTATTGAAGATAATCAAATCAAAAATATTCAAAAGATTATATAATAAGGTAGTAAATATGCAAAAAAATTTAATCATATTAATTAGTCCAATGATTGTTTTTATCATTCTTTTTCTTTTACTAATCATCAATTCATTTTTGAATTTGGAAAATGAAGATTACTCTTTAGAAATTGCTAATGTTGAAAAAATAAATTTTGATTCTCCAAGCAACCTTTTAACTATTAAAGTAACCGCCAAAGATAGTCCATCAAAACCTTTTACTTGTACAATTTTTCACCAAGATTATAAAGTAACCGCCGAAAATGAAAATGATACTTGTGTTTTAAGTTTCCCTATTGGCTATGATTATCAAATAATTTTA
Organism: uncultured Bacilli bacterium; assembly: GCA_947600335.1. Classification (GTDB taxonomy): domain Bacteria; phylum Bacillota_I; class Bacilli_A; order RF39; family UBA660; genus MGBC108787. The sequence goes on from CANQGB010000014.1 coordinate 13,128, forward strand.
ACTGATGGTTATCAAAAAAGTACCCCGGTAAGTATTCTAAAATATCTTTCTAATGATTTAGAATTTTCATTCTTGGATGATACAATTTACCTTTATGTTGGAGAAACAGAAACCTTAAATTATCGCGTTAAAACTATCGATGGTCAAATTAATTCCTTTAAATATGATTCTTCAATTATTCAACTAGAAAATAATCAAATAATTTCCTTAAAACCCGGTACTACAACAATAACTTATAACGACTCCGTTTTAAATATTATAGTAACTGATTTAATTACCGCGCCTACCATTCAACCAAAAAATTTACTTTCTTGTAATCAATATACCCAAGCCGAAAATGAGCTAATGGATGCTTATTTAAAATATCAAGTAGATAAAGCAGGGTATCACACCCGAGCTGGGGTAGTAGCTGCGGCTAGATTTTTAACTTTGCAATTTCCTTACCGGATTCCATACTTTTTTGAAAATGGTCGCCTCAACAATACCGGCGTAAATTATGCCGATGGGGAAGGCCGATATTATCATCCGGGGCTTTATTTAAATGAATCGAAAACCTCAGATATAGTGGCCTCTTTTAGTGGACCAGCTACTTGGGGTTGTCCTCTAAAAAATTGGGAAGATGAAAAAGAATTTGGTTATATACCGGGTACCAAAATGCCTAATGGTTTAGATTGTTCCGGTTTTGTATCTTGGGCTATTTTGAATGGTGGTTATGACATTGGCGATTATGGAGCTAACATTTTAGCCCGAATTGGTAACCTTACCAAAATAACTCCTGATTTATTAAATTCTCATCTTGTTAAAGCCGGCGATATTATTCATTACAATGGCCATGTTGGTCTCATTATTGGTTTAAATGCAGATAATATCTATGTTGCGGAAGCATTACAAAATTATAAAGGACTAGTAGTTAATACTTATACCAAAAATAATATCACTAACTATTTTACTCATATCTCTTTAATGGATAATTACTACCAAGAAGAGGGAAACTATACAGAATTTTGGTCATAAAAAAATGCTAAAAACTAGCATTTCTTTTCATCTGGGTCAATAACTTTCCAATTAACTGTTCCACAAGTAGTGCAAACAAAAGGTACTAAAACTTTCTTACCATGTGGTTTTTCATATTTTTCGGTAATTTCTACACATAGTAGCCCAGTTTCTTTATCTAAATAAGCTCTCCCTTGCTTTGAATCTTTACAATCACCACAATTTTGATTTTTCATAAAATTCCTCCTTGTTATTTATTATGAACACAATTTATGATAAGATACTTATAGAATTTGAAAAATTTAGATAAAGTTTTAACACACTTAAAAATTAAAAATTCTTAATTATTGGAGTTGAAGATAAATGAATTATAAAGTAAAAGTTGGAATTAGTAATCATCATATTCATTTAACCGAAGAAACTTATTACCAATTATTTGATAAAGAACCATCTAAAAGAAATGACTTAAATCAAATCGGAGAATATGCTTGTAATGAAACTGTAACTATTAAAGGACCAAAAGGAAGTATACCTAATGTAAGAATAATGGGGCCATTTCGTAGTTATAATCAAGTAGAAATATCTCGAAGCGATGCTTTTTTGTTAGGGCTGAACCCGCCAGTTCGCAAAAGTGGTCAAATCGCAAATAGTGCTACAATTACTTTAATAAGTTCAAAAAATACTATTACTTTAGAGGAGGCTTGTATTATTGCCAATCGCCATGTTCATATGAATCCTTTAACGGCGGAAAAATTAAACGTTGTTGATAATCAATTAGTTAAATTAGCTATCAAAGGTGATAAATCTTGTATTTTAGATGCCTATGTAAAAATAAGTGCTAATGGTTATTTTGAAACCCATTTAGATTTTGATGATGCTAATGCTTGTGGTCTTAAAAATAATGATGAAATCGATTTAATAATTTAGAAATATTAAACAAAGATAATATCCAAAAGAAATAAGGTGAGTATATGGCATTTAAAATTGGCAATGTCGAAATTAAGAATAGAATAGTTATGGCTCCCATGGCCGGTTTTTCCAATACTAGTTACCGGAAAATAATTAAAGAAATGGGGGCAGGCTTAATATTTGCCGAGATGGTTAGTGATAAAGCTTTGGTATATGATAGCAAGAAAACCAAAGATATGTTAAAAATGAGTGATTTTGAACGGCCAATAGCTCAACAAATATTTGGTAGTGATGAAGAAAGCTTTGTTAAAGCCGCTAAAATTGTCGAAGAATTAATGCATCCCGATATTATTGATATTAACATGGGTTGTCCAGTTCCCAAAGTAGCTTTAAAAAGCCAAGCCGGTAGTGCTTTGTTAAAAAATCCCGAAAAAATTAAAAAGATTGTTTCCGCTGTTGTTAAAGCTGTAAAAGTTCCCGTAACGGTTAAAATTAGAAGTGGGTGGGATGAAAATTCTATCAATGCGGTTGAAGTAGCCAAGATAGTTGAAGAAGCTGGAGCAAGTGCCATAACTGTTCATCCGCGAACGAGAAGTCAAGGTTATTCGGGCAAGGCCGATTGGAATATTATTAAACAAGTTAAAGAAAGTGTGCATATCCCGGTAATTGGCAATGGCGATGTAACAAGCAGTTATCTGGCCCAAAAAATGCTTGCGGAAACTGGCTGTGATGCCGTCATGATTGGCCGAGGCCTTTTAGGTAATCCATGGCTTGTTAAAGAGTGTCTAGCCTTAATTGATGAAAATAAAGTTTTACCACCCGTATCTAATCTTGAAAAAATTGCCATGATGAAAAAACATTTTGAACTTTTACAAAAAGATAAAAATGAAAAAGTTGCTCTGTTAGAAATTCGGACTAATATTCTTTATTATTTAAAAGGTATGCCTAATAATAAGGAAATGAAAATTAAAATTTGTTCCTGTCAAAGTAGTCAAGAACTTTTAGAAACTCTCGATAATTACGCCCAAGAAATTACAGAAAATAATTTATAATAGCTAAAAAAACAAATAAAAGGGCTGATATAACATTGCCTTTTTTGATATTTTTTAAAGAATTAGCAAAATAAAATCCTAAAAGCATAATAAATATAGACATAAAACAGAAAAGAAAAATTATATAACTGATAGGGTATTTATAAACAAATCCTAAAGAAACGATAACCCCATCTAAAGAGTGGGTGGTTCCTAAAATAAAACATTGCATATTGGATAATTTATTTTTATAATGTAAATCTTCTTCATTGCTACGATATGCATTAATAGCTAAGACTAAATAGAGAAAAGTAGCAATATTTTTAGTATAAAATGTAAAATTAAAATGGTAATATAAAAGAAGAAACAAGGCATATATTATAATGTTCGAAATAATTATATATAAAATATTTAATTTAGTAATTTTCACTTTTAATAATTTTAAACTTATGCCAATTAATAATCCATCCATGCTGGCTACCAAAGCATTTAAAAATAGAAACATAACCTTCACCTTTAATATGTTATGATTATCAAAATTTATTTGACTAGGCCTTTTTGCAATTTTTTCCAAAAAAATGGTATAAAGTTATTGACATTGAATAGAATAATATTATATAATCAATTTGCAATGCCCGATTAGCTCAGTCGGTAGAGCGCACGGCTGTTAACCGTTAGGTCGTAGGTTCGAGTCCTACATCGGGCGCCATTATGAAATTAACTCCCTAAAATAGGGAGTTTTAATATTGTTCAAAATTTGATTTAGTAATTTTTATTTACTTGTAATTTTATCAGTTTCTAAGTTATCCACATATCTAATATTTAAATTGTTTTGAGAAATTATAACACTTTCACCTAATTCTTGTTCTAAATTATCTCGAGTATTTTTCGCAATATTTCCCCCTCGTTTAGCAATTTCTTGATTTTGACTTAATCCTTGAGGTTTAAATTTTTTTGCTAATTCTCGGGTAGCAGTTTCTCCAATATCAGCTAAAAGAACTTCTAAGTCACTCATATTATCTCTTAAACTTTCTTTGTGTATGCCTTTGAATGTTTTATATTCTTGAGCCTTCATGCCAGACCAAGTTTGATATATTTCATTAGTAAGTATAGCATATTCTAAAGGCTCATTAATTCCATTTTCGCTCCAAACCTCTGTTAATTGATTACGATGTATTATTCCTTTTATTCGATTTTCAATCCAAGCATCATTATAACCTTTTTGTTTATATATTGTGATGGCTTTATTAATAGCTAATTCTGGGTCAAATGTTTCATCAATTCTATCACTACCAACTTTGGCCAACCACATTTTAAAGGGCTCGGCTTTAGGACTAGGAACGCTTTGAATAAGGCGAAGTATTCCTTTGGTATCTAAAACATCTGTATTATAAAATTTGCCATCATTAGATTGCATTTTTAGTTGTCCGATTTTTTCGGACAACTCACTTCCTTCTTTTGATAGTTTAAGTTTTAAATCACTCCAATATTTTCTTGGCCTTTCAGTTCCTGTTAATGCACTAATCACATCAACCACACTAAAATAGTAGTCATTTTTGTCGACATCCCATTTAGTCCTAATTTTAGTATTTTCAAATATTTTAGTTATTTCTTTTTTATTTTCAATTTCGTTTTTCATAAATAATCAATCCTTTCTTTCTAAACTTTTAAATAAAATGAAATCAACCAACACCATAATTTATATATCTTCTTATGGTGTACTCTAATTTTATGATAATTGGCTTTAAAAATAAAGAATAATCTTAACTTTTTTATATCTTTTTAAGGCATTGGTAAAAACTTAAAATTTTATGAAATTTCTATTTTGCAGCAATAAATAAACTAAAAATACCAAATTTGCTATACAAATTTTTAAAATCTGTATATTTTTTACTGCAAATTTTGAAAATCTGCAATTTGCATTATATTTTAAAAGATGTATAATTATAAACATTGATTGAATAAAAATTAATTAAAAGGAGATTAAATATATGTTAAAACTAAAAAATATCAGTAAAAGTTATACAACGGGCGAATTTAAACAAACAGCCTTAAAAAGTGTAGACTTAGAATTTCGTAAAAATGAGTTTGTTGCGATTCTTGGCCCTAGTGGTAGTGGAAAAACAACTTTGTTAAACATTATTGGTGGTTTAGACCGCTATGACAAAGGTGATTTAATTATTAACAATAAATCTACCAAAAACTTTAAAGACCAAGATTGGGATGCTTACCGCAATAACTGTATCGGTTTTATTTTCCAAAGTTATAATCTAATTAGTCATATCAGTATTTTAGATAATATTGAGATGGGGATGACTTTAAGTGGCGTAAGTGCTAGTAAAAGACGAAAAAAAGCCTTAGAAGTTTTAGAAAAAGTTGGCTTAAAAGACCATGCTCATAAAAAGCCTAATCAACTATCTGGTGGTCAAATGCAACGTGTAGCCATTGCCCGAGCTTTAGCGAACAATCCGGATATCATTTTGGCTGATGAACCAACCGGGGCTTTAGATAGTAAAACTAGTGTTCAAATTATGGAATTAATTAAAGAAATTGCCCAAGATAAATTAGTTATAATGGTTACGCACAACCCTGAACTAGCTAATAATTATGCTAATCGAATTATTGAAATGCGTGATGGTGAAATTTTAAATGATTCCAATCCAATTACTCAATCTGAAAAAACAGAACATGCCTATAAAATCAAAAAAACAGCTATGAATTTTCTTTCAGCCTTAAAATTAAGTTTAAATAATATCAAAACCAAAAAAGGCCGGACTTTTTTAACTGCTTTTGCTTCATCAATCGGCATAATTGGCATCGCTTTGATTCTAAGTTTATCGAATGGCTTTGATAAACAAATTGATATCTTTGAAAGAAATACTTTATCTCAAATGCCTATTATAATCACCGAGCAATCAATGAATTTAGATGAAGAAACCATGGCTGAAATGGAAAACAAAATGACCACAACAGATAGTGATTATCCGGAAATTGACTATGTAATTCCTGAAGAAGAAATTCTCGAAACAATCACGCATACCAATAAAATAACCGAAGACTTTATAACATACTTAGAAAACGCTGATAGTGATGTCATCAGTGGCCTATCATACAATCGGTATACTGGCTTAAATTTAATCAATAAAATAGATGGGACTTACAAAATGCTTGGCCAAAATCTAACCATTACTAGTATTCCCAAATCTTTAAATGATGCAAAGACAACTGTTGTATCTGAACAATATGACATTTTAGCCGGTAAAGAAGCTTTAGAAAAAGATGAAATAATGCTTTTTGTCGATAGTAAAAATCATGTTCCAGAAAATATTATTGAAGCCCTAGGATTAGATAAAACTAAAGAAAATATCTCTTTTGACGACATTTTAAACAGCACGATAAAACTAGTCTTAAACGATGATTATTATACTAAAGTTGGTAATTATTTTTCAGTCAATTTCGATTTAGAAAAACTATATGCTAATCCTAATAATATTACTTTAAAAGTTGTTGGTATTGCTCGTCTAAAAGAAGACTATCCTAACTATGCTGCTTCTTCAATGCTTGGCTATACTAATAAATTACTTGACTATGTAATCAGTGTTAATAAAGAATCTAAAATTGTAAAAGCCCAACAATCTGCTAACTATAACATAATGACTGGCGAAGTTTTTGATACTACCGAAGAAGGTCAAACCGCTAAAACTCAAATGTTAGCCTATCTAGGTGATGAATCAGTACCATATCTTATTCAAGTTTTCCCTAAAGATTTTGCAACCAAAGAAAAAATAATTTCCTATTTAGATGATTATAATGCTAACTTGCCAACTGATGAAAAAATTGTTTATACTGACCAAGCCGAAATAATTTCCTCATTATCTGGAAATATCATGGATGCTATAACGATAGTTCTAGTTGCTTTTAGTGCTATAAGTTTAATCGTATCTTCTATCATGATTGGAATAATTATGTATATTTCAGTCTTAGAAAGAACAAAAGAAATTGGTATTTTAAGAAGTCTAGGAGCCAGAAAAAAAGATATATCTCGCGTATTTAATGCTGAAACTTTTATAATTGGTTTATCTTCTGGCCTAATTGGTATTATCATTACTAGATTATTACTATTCCCAATTAATGTCCTTTTATATAACATAACTGATTTAAAAAATGTTGCTGTTTTAAATCCGCTTCATGCTATTATTCTAATCATTGTCAGTTTAATCTTAACTTTAATCGGTGGAGCTATACCCGCTAAAATTGCTAGTAAAAAAGACCCCGTTATTGCTCTTCGAACTGAATAAACAACCGCGTGTTGTTTTTTCTTTATCTAAATATTATATTTTATTTAGTACTTGACAATGCATAGTAGTAGATGTATGATAGGCTTATAAACGAGGTGATAAATATAAATCCACAATTTAAAAAGGGTGTTTTAGAGTTACTAGTTTTATTAATTGTACAAGATAAAGATATGTATGGTTATGAATTAGTGGAAGCGGTCAGTAAAATCGTCGAAGTAAATGAAGGAACCATCTATCCCATTTTGAAAAGATTAACCAATGAAAACTATTTTGAAACCTACTTAGAAGAATCTAAAGAAGGACCAACCCGGAAATATTATCATATAACGGCCTTAGGTAAAAAAAGATGTAAAGAACAAAAAAAAGAGTGGGAACATTTTGCTAGTAGTGTAAATGAATTTATTAAAAGGAGTGAAGTTAAATGAAAAAAGAAGAATTTTTAAAAAAGTTACGCAAGGAATTAGATATTTTAGAAGAAAGTGAAATAAATGATATTATCGAAGAGTATGAGGGTTATATTGATGAAAAAATCAATCAAGGCTGTACCGAACAAGAAGCCATTAAATCCATGGGCGATATCGACGAGTTAGCTAGTGAATTACTAAGTGCCTATAAAATTAAGAAACCGCAAGAAAAAGCTTCTTTCAATAACTTAGTTAGTAGTGTAATCAATATATTCAATCAAATAGTTGAAGTCTTAGCTACTAAAAGTTTTAGTGAAATTCTAAAATTCATTCTCGAAATGGTAATAATCTTTCTTATAATTGGCATCTTTAAAATTCCTTTTATCATAATTGAAGATATCATTGAAAATACCTTTAGGAATGCTGGTTATCTTGGGTTTATATTTAAAAGTCTTTCCACCTTTGCCATTGAATTAATCTATTTAGTCTTTGCTTTTATTCTATTTATCAAAATTTTTGAAAAAAGATACCTTAAAAATAAAAGTGATGAACCCCTAGAAATAAAAAAGAAATCATCATCTAAACAATCACCAGAAAAAAATTTAGTATCTAAACCAACTGTTCCTCATTTCACCGCTAAACCCAGTAAAAGCTTGATTGATGTGTTAGCTAATCTTTGTTTAATATTTATTAAATTTATGGTATTTTGGTTTTTATTAGGCAATGCTTTTTATATTTCCATTATGGCCATTATTTTAGGCATCTGTTTATATCTATTATTCAAAGGCGTAACTTACTTTGGTATCTATCTTGCTTTGTTAGCTTTATTCAACTTTGGAATTATCAGTTTTATCTTTTTATATAATTTTATCTTTAACAACCGAAACAAACCCAACTTCTTTTTAATAACTATAATCATCAATTTTATTCTTTTAGGTCTCGGGGCTGGTTTAGGTAGTTTAGAAATAGCTAATACCTCATTTACCTACGAAAATACCATTGTTAATCCCCAAACTGAAGAAGTTTTCCTAGATATGCAAGATAATTTAATCTTACCTTATAACTTAACTAACAACTTAATTGTCGATGATAGTTTAGGCGATAAAGTAAAAATAGAGTATGTTTATTCGCAAGATATTATCCATTTAGATACTAATACTTATACCGCTAAAAATGGTAATTATCGAATCGTGATTTGTTCTTATGATATCGAAAAGTTCAATTATAATCCCGAGTATTTAAATCGTTTCCTTAATGACTTAAAAACCAAAAATATTCATTCGTATGAATTAGTTCAAATTAAAGTTTATGCTTCCACTAGTAATGCTGAAAAACTAGAAAACAACCGTTTTAATTATGATTATATGTAAACAAAATAGCAAATTAAAGAAGAACAATATCTTCTTTTTTTTTAGTGTGTTAAAATAAAAATAGGTGAATTAAAGTGAACGAACAAATAAGTATGCTTGAACGATATGGTGAAAATTTTACCCAAAAAACTTTTATAACGGACCCCGCGATTGCTCGGGATGAAGAAATTAAAGAATGTATCTTAACGCTTTTAACTCCTGAAAAAAGTGCCTTGTTGGTTGGTAAGCCTGGTATTGGTAAAACAGCCATTGTTGAAGGTCTAGCTTATCGAATTCAAAAAAAGTTAGTACCTAATGCCTTACTCGATTGGGAATTAATCAAAATTAACATTACCAGTTTACTAGGCTCAAGTATTTCAGAAGGTCAAGTCGAAAACCGGATTGATTTATTAGTTAAAGAATTAGAAAAAAAAGATAAAGTTATTCTATTTATTGATGAAACTCATGTTTTAGTTAATAAAAATGCTGCTGCGAATGGCGGAATAGATTTTGCTAATATGTTAAAATCGGGCTTAGACCGTGGGGCAATTAAAATGATAGGTGCTACAACTACCGAAGAATATGAGCAATATATTTTAAGAGATAGAGCCTTTTTAAGAAGATTTCAAAAAATTGATGTTTTAGAAAGTGATAAGCCTACGACTGTAAAAATTTTACTGGGAACCGTACCTAAACTAGAAAAACAAATTAATGTTAAACTAAATTATACGGATTTTATTAAAGAAAAAATCATGGCCTTTATTGTCGAAATGACTGATGAATATAAAAGAGTTTATGAAGTTGCTTCGCGTTACCCTGATATCTGTTTGACAATACTATCTAATGCTTTTACTTATGCCTTATATGATAATGAAAGTGAAGTTAAAATCAAACATGTGTATAAAGCTGTGTGTAATGCGAAGAATATATATGAGGATGCTAAACGAAAAGAAATCGAAAGATTTAAAGTTGAGTTTGCTGATTTAATTCGGGAAGAAAATGTCGATTTACAAGACATGGAATAGAAAGAGGGAATATAAAATGCAAGAAAAAATCAGAGTAGCCCAAATTGGGTGTGGAAAAATGAGTAAATATACTATGCGGTATGTTTATGAAAAAGGAGCGGAAATAGTCTTAGCTTTTGATATCAATGAAGACATAGTAGGGGAAGACATTGGTAATATCATCGAATGTGAAAAGAAAAATGTCGTTATCGAAGATATTCACAATTTAGAAATTAGATTAAAAGAAATTAAACCAGATATTGCTATTGTTACAACAATGAGTTTATTAAATGACTTAGCTGATGTTTTAAGAATCTGTGCTAAATGTGGAGTTAATGCTGTAACTACTTGTGAAGAAGCTTTTTATGCTAGTAACTCTAACCCTAACTTATTTAAAGAATTAGATATGTTAGCTAAAGCTAATGATGTCACTATTACGGGTTGTGGTTATCAAGATATCTTTTGGGGTGGTTTAATTAGTAATTTAGCCGCTTCAACGCATAAAATAACGATGATTAAGGGAAGTAGCTCCTATAACGTTGAAGATTATGGTATTGCCTTAGCTAAAGCGCATGGGGCTGGTTTAACTTTAGATGATTTTGAAAAAGAAATTGCTAGTAGTGATAATATTACGACCGAAGAAAGACAAAAATTAATTGATAATCGGGAATTTGCACCAAGTTATATGTGGAATGTTGCCGGTTGGTTAATCGATAAATTAGGCTTGCATATTACAAGTATTAATCAAAAATGTATTCCCAAAACTAATGAGGAAGATATTTATTCTAGTACGCTAGATATGACTATTAAAGCCGGGGATGCTACGGGAATGAGTGCGGTTGTTACTGCTACAACGGAAGAAGGAATTACCATCATTGCTGAATGTATTGGTAAAGTTTATTCGCCTGAAGAATTTGATGTTAATGAATGGACCATCGAAGGTGAACCTACAACTACGATGATTATTAATAAGCCTTGTACCGTTGAACTTACTTGTGCCGACATTGTTAATCGTATTCCTGATGTTATAAATGCTCCAAGTGGTTTTGTTTCCACTAGTGCTATGCCAGAATTAAAATATCGGGTAAAATCTTTAAATGAATATGTTGATTAAGAAGTGATGAGCTTCTTTTTTATGATTTTATATCTTTAACCTAAAATTAATTTTTATTTTAACCGGTTTTAAGGTATAATAAAAAAAGGAAGTGAAGTAAATGTACTCAGTTAATGGCCATGATATATTTATCATTATTTTTGTAACCTTTTTAAGTAGTTTAGTTTTAACTCCCATTGCTCACAAAATAGCTTATCATGTTAAAGCTTTAGATTATCCCAATAAAAGGCGTTTAAATAAAAAGCCCATGCCAACTTTAGGCGGTCTGGCTATCTTTTGTTCCTTTTTAATTGGTTACATGCTTTATGCGGAAAGTAGTGTCCAAATGCTTTCGATTTTAATGGGTAGTTTTTTCTTAATTATAATGGGGATGATTGATGATATCAATCCTATCCGCGCTAAATATCAACTAATTGTTCAAATATTTGCTGCCTCCATTATTGCTTTTTATGGCCATATTACTGTCGATTATTTATCTATTCTCGGCATGCATTTTACTTTTGCCCCACCTTTTAATTACTTAATAACCATTATTTTAATTGTGGGAATTATCAATGCAATTAACTTATCTGATGGCTTAGATGGTTTATCATCCGGTATCAGTGCCATTTATTTTGTTACGATTATCATCATTGCCTTTTTAATGCAAATGCAAAATAGTTTAGATACAACTCTTTGTTTAATAATGTTGGGTTCGGTTTTAGGCTTTTTGGTTTACAACTTTCCCCCAGCCAAAATATATGTTGGCGATACGGGAAGCAATTTTCTGGGCTTTATCATTGCTGTAACATCTTTACTAGGTTATAAAACGGCTACCTTTACTTCATTATTAATCCCAATAATTATTTTAGCAACTCCCATAATGGATGTTGGTTTTTCTATCATTCGGCGTATTTTAAAAGGCCAAAACCCTTTCAACACTCCTGATAAAGAACATTTACATCATCAACTTTTAAAACTAGAATTTTCTACTAAGTCATCTTTATTAATTATCTATGCTATCGATATTTTATTTGCTATAACCTCTATTTTATACGCTATTGGGGATACAACATATGCCATTTTAATTTACGTTGGCTTAATGATTTTCTTCTTATTCATCGTTTTAAAAACAGATATTTTATTTAAAAAAGAACCTAAAGAATCTCGAATTTTAAAACTATATAAAAAATATCAAGAAATTATCAACTACTTAATTGTTGGAGTTTTAACTACTGTTGTTAGTCTCGGAACATATTTTATATGCGTGCATACTTTCTTGGATGCTACTAATTCGGTAGAGTTACAAATCGCCAATGTTATCTCATGGATTTTTGCTGTTATTTTTGCCTATGTTACTAATCGAATTTTTGTCTTTAAAAGTAAAAATAAAAACTATTTAAAAGAAATAACTTCCTTTTTTACTTCACGTGTTTTAACATTATTAATGGATATGCTAGTTATGTTTTTATTCGTAACCATTTTCCATGGTAGTGATACAATCGGCAAGTTAATCAGCCAAGTTATTGTCACAATTGCCAATTATTTATTTAGCAAAATATTTGTTTTTAAAAAATAGATTTAGTAAAGGAGTTATCTATTATGCAAAAGTTAAGTAAAAGAATCTTAATTAGTGGAGCAATTGTTTTAGGAATTGGAGGAGTAGGTTGCTTATTATTTCCTTGGTCTTCCAAAAAACAAATTATTTTAAAAGACAATTTAACTTTGGAAATTAATAGTGATATCACCATTTTCGATTTACTAGCTAATGACAATCAAGTAAATGTAGTCAATGAAAATGATAAAGTTGATACATCTTCCTTAGGTTCTCACGAAATAACTCTTAAATATTTACAAGGTAAAAAAGAAAATACCCAAACTTGCACTATTGAAATTATTGATACGGAAGCGCCAACCATAGACTATCCTAAAGAAATTGTTACGAAAAAAGGTCAAACTGTCGATTTACTAAAAGATGTTCAAGTTAACGATAATTCTAAAGAAGAAATCACAGCCACAGTCATCGGCGATTATGATTTTAACAAAGTCGGTACTTATTCCTTAAAATATCAAGCTCAAGATAGTAGCCACAATCAAACTGAAGTCGATTTTGTTTTAAAAGTGGAAAAAGTAGCTACTTCAACTCAACTTAATTCTGAAACTTATTTTACTACCTCTAAAGGTTTTCAAGGAGTCGTCCGTAATGGAGTTACTTATATTGATGGGACTTTAATTGTTAATAAAACTTATTCCTTACCGCAAACTTTTGGTAATGGTCTTACTACGGAAACTTTAAATGCTTTTAAAAAAATGCAAGCCGCGGCCTTGTTAGACGGTTTAAATATCTACATTGCTAGTGGTTTTCGTTCTTACGATAAACAAGTAGTATTATATGATAAATATGTCAAAAGAGATGGTAAAGTTGCCGCTGATACTTATTCTGCTCGAGCTGGTCATTCCGAACATCAATCTGGTTTAACTTTTGATGTTAACGAAGTAAGTGATGCGTTCATCGGTACACCCGAAGCCATTTGGTTAAGTAATAATGCTTCTAAATATGGCTTTATTCTGCGTTATCCTGAAGGCAAAGAAGATGTTACTGGTTTTAAATATGAATCTTGGCATTTTCGTTATGTCGGAATACCTCTGGCTGAAAAACTTTATAATGATGGCGATTGGTTAACTTTAGAAGAATATTTTGGAATTGACAGTGTTTACGCCGATTAAGTTTTCTTAAAGGTTCTTTAAAAAGAAAACTTTTTTTGTTATACTCTAATTATCAGGAGACCAACTATGAAAAGTCAATAGTTATTTGAAAAAAAATTAAAATAATTAAAAAAATTATTGCACAGCAACGCA